>NZ_CP029829.1:2592500-2705409 GCF_003233655.1 Azospirillum ramasamyi | reverse complement strand
CACCGATCTGGTGGAAGTCGGTGCGAACTACAACAACACCTTCGGCGGCGTGACCGTCAAGGCCAGCGCCGGTTACATGTGGGGTGAGGCCGTCGGCGACGTCGTCGGTTCCAACTACAAGAACCTGAACGCCTGGCAGGTCGGCGCCACCGTCGGCTACGCCGGCTTCAGCGTCGGCGGCAGCTACACCGACTACGGCAAGTCGGGCCTGAACGACCGCGTCGCCCTGTTCACCGACAGCACCCGCAACTGGGTTGTCGGCGCTCAGTACACCACCGGCCCGATCGTCGTCGGCGCCAACTACAAGAACGGCAAGGACGCCGGCTCGGTGGCCCTGCGTGGCGAGCGCGAGCTGCAGGTCTACGAAATCGGCGTCGGCTACACCGTCGCTCCGGGCCTGACCCTGCAGGCTCAGTACGACTACTTCGACCTGGACGCCGAGACCTCGGCTCTCAGCGACAAGGGCAGCGTCGTGCTGGTCCGCTCGATCCTGGCGTTCTAATCGGTTTTCCGATTGGACGTCCGGCAACGGACAGAAAGGGCGGTGGCTTCGGCCACCGCCTTTTTTCTTGCGCGTTTTCTATGCAAGTCGCCCAAATTGCGGGCTGACGCTGTGCCAAAAAATCAGCAACCGCGAATTACTTTTATAAATCAGAAGGTTACCTGTGTGCTTTTACTGCAACTGTGTTGCGAACCTGTGAAGGCATTACAGTTTGCCTCTTGCCGGCCGAAACAGCGCACGGTTAAGTCATAACCACAAAGACAACCGCGCGCTCCCGGCCATAGGGGGCGTACGCACAAGGATGGACAATCCATGAAGCGCTCTCTCGTCATCGGCTGCGCCGCCGTTGCCCTCGCCGCCGGCTGCGGCACCGCCTCGGCCCAGTCGAAGTTCGATGTCCTGATGGGCGGCGACGCCTATTTCCAGGGCGCCTATGTCGATGAGGACATCGACACCGGCCTGCGCCATACCGAGTTCGCCAACCGCTTCCGCCTGACCATCACGCCGACGGCCAAGGCCGACAACGGCCTGGAATACGGCGCCCGCCTGCGCCTGCGCGCCGTCAACGGCACCGGCAACGTCCGCACCGTCGACTCCGACCGCGCGTTCATCTTCGTGAACGGCACCTTCGGCACGATCCAGGGCGGCGTCATCAACGGCCTGTCGGACGAATACGGCATCATCGGCCCGAACGTCGAAGGCATCGAAGGGTCGCCGGACGCCCAGTACCTGAACTACTACGTCAACGCCGCCGGCGTCCCCTATGTCCTGGGCAGCCTGCGCACGCTGGAGTCGGGCGACGCCAGCACCAAGATCAACTACCTGACGCCGAGCTTCGCCGGCTTCCAGTTCGCTGCCTCCTACACGCCGACCTACGGCAGCAGCAACACCAACGTGAACCGCGTCAAGAACAGCGCCGCCTACAACGACATCGGCGAAGTCATGGCCGTCTACAAGGGCGAGTTCGGCGGCTTCGGCGTGGAGGCGAGCGCCGCCTACCAGTTCGGCCAGGCGGCCAGCGGGTTCGAGGATCTGTCCTCGGTCCATGTCGGCGCCAACGTGTCCTACGCCGGGTTCAAGGTCGGCGGCAGCTACGCCTTCAGCGGCGATAGCGGCTATGCCAACGGCACCACCGGGGTGGACGACCAGCAGGTCTGGATCGTCGGCGTCAACTACACCATGGGTCCGGTCATCCTGGCCGCCACCTACACCGACGCCAAGGGCATCGACAGCAACTTCGTCGGCCTGAACGCCCGCGCCCATGTCTGGCAGGCCGGCGTGACCTACACCGTCGCTCCCGGCCTGACCACCGGCCTGGAATACAGCCGTCTCGACAACAAGGTTGCCGGCGTCAGCAACGACGCCAACATCTTCCTGTGGGACACCCGTTTCGCTTTCTGAGCGGCGGGTTCCTGGCAGCAAACGTGAGGGCGGCGGAGAAATCCGCCGCCTCTTTTTATGTCCGCTCCGGCGGACGTTTTCATATGCGCGGCCCGAATGGTAAGTCTCCGCGACACGACCGCCATTCGAGAGAACCAGCGCTTGGGGGTTGCCTGGATATTGCCGTTTGGAATGGCCGCCCCCGCTCTCTCCACCAAAAAGACTACCTCTTTAGAGCAATATTACTGTGACATTCCATGAAGACGCCTTTGAAACGGAAGCGTCAGACAGCATTCGAATCGACATGATCAAGAATTCCGTGTTTTCCGCGCAACTATGCCCGGATTGCGAAGACTACCCGTCTCTTTGCCGCTTGTCTGACCGGCGGGCGCAGGATTAAGTCATGGGGAACAAAGACACCGCCGGCACCCCGGGATCGCAGTCAGGACCGCCGGGATGCATGCATCGAGGATGACATCCATGAAGCGCTCTCTCGTCATCGGCTGCGCCGCCGTTGCCCTCGCCGCCGGCTGCGGCACCGCCTCGGCCCAGTCGAAGTTCGACGTCCTGCTGGGCGGCGACGCCTATTTCCAGGGCGCCTATGTCGATGAGGACATCGACACCGGCCTGCGCCATACCGAGTTCGCCAACCGCTTCCGCCTGACCATCACGCCGACGGCCAAGGCCGACAACGGCCTGGAATACGGCGCCCGCCTGCGCCTGCGCGCCGTCAACGGCACCGGCAACGTCCGCACCGTCGACTCCGACCGCGCGTTCATCTTCGTGAACGGCACCTTCGGCACGATCCAGGGCGGCGTCATCAACGGCCTGTCGGACGAATACGGCATCATCGGTCCGAACGTCGAAGGCATCGAAGGGTCGCCGGACGCCCAGTACCTGAACTTCTACGTCAACGCCGCCGGCGTCCCTTATGTGCTGAACAACCTGCGCACGCTGGAGTCGGGCGACGCCAGCACCAAGATCAACTACCTGACGCCGAGCTTCGCCGGCTTCCAGTTCGCTGCCTCCTACACGCCGACCTACGGCAGCAGCAACACCAACGTGAACCGCGTCAAGAACAGCACCGCCTACAACGACATCGGCGAAGTCATGGCCGTCTACAAGGGCGAGTTCGGCGGCTTCGGCGTGGAGGCGAGCGCCGCCTACCAGTTCGGTCAGGCGGCAAGCGGGTTCGAGGATCTGTCCTCGGTCCATGTCGGCGCCAACGTGTCCTACGCCGGGTTCAAGGTCGGCGGCAGCTACGCCTTCAGCGGCGATAGCGGCTATGCCAACGGCACCACCGGGGTGGACGACCAGCAGGTCTGGATCGTCGGCGTCAACTACACCATGGGTCCGGTCATCCTGGCCGCCACCTACACCGACGCCAAGGGCATCGACAGCGACTTCGTCGGCCTGAACGCCCGCGCCCATGTCTGGCAGGCCGGTGTGACCTACACCGTCGCTCCCGGCCTGACCACCGGCCTGGAATACAGCCGTCTCGACAACAAGGTCGCCGGCGTCAGCAACGACGCCAACATCTTCCTGTGGGATACCCGCTTCGCTTTCTGAGCGGCGGGCGTCGAACCGGAAAAGGAAAAGGCGGCGGAGAAATCCGCCGCCCTTCTCTTTCCCAGGCCTCTTACTTCTTCGGAGCCGATTTGGGCGGTTCCGATTTGGCGTTCTTGTCGGCGGTTTCGCACATCATGAACAGCACCGACGATTCCAGCGGCGTCCAGACCAGCAGATAGCGCGACTTCTCGCGGTCGGCGAGGAAGACGATGGTCTCGGGATCGGTCACCGCCTTGGGATGGATCTCGCCCAGCAGGTAGCCGATGCGGCCATAGTTGGTCATCGTGCCCTGGAAGATGAAGTCCAGCCTCTCCTGGTCGTCCTTGGCGACCTCCCAGCCGAACTGCTCCTGGCGCACGCAGCGGCGCCCGAATTCTTCCAGGATCCTGTCCATATAGCTGCGGTAGGTGCCGTCGTCGGTCAGCGGATAGGCCGGCTCGCTGAAACGGGCCTTGGTCATCGGCGACCCCGTCATGACCTTGGCCTTTTCCTGTTTGCCGGCTGGTTTCGCCGGTGCCGCAGGCTTGGGCGCGGGTTTCGCGGGCTCTTCGGCGCGGACGGGGGTGGCGGAGATCAGACCGGCGCCCAGCACCGCCGGCAGGGTGGCCGCGGCGGCAAGCAGGCTGGCGGAGAGCAGGGAACGAAACGGACTCCGCATGCGGAGGTCTCCTCGATGTGCAGACGATGACGATGCCGGCGCCCCCGTCCAGGCGCCCCATCCAAGTCTATCGGGGTGGGCGCGTTGGGGCACTTGCGTTTCCGCGGACCGTCCGCTAACACGCCGCGGAAGCGCTGTACACCCGCAGCGACCGGATTGGGGGCGGCCATGACGACGACGCAGGGCACTGGCAAAGATACGCAAACCGGCGGCGAAGCGGGCGGTTCCGCGATTGCGGACGGCGTGACGACTCGACTCGACTCGGTGCGCCGCGCCATCGCGGAAACCGCGGCCTCCTGCGGCCGCGGCGAAGGGGCGGTGACGCTGGTCGCGGTGTCGAAGACCCACCCCGCCGAGGCGGTGGAGGAGGCTCTGTCGGCCGGCCAGCGCGTGTTCGGCGAGAACCGCGTGCAGGAGGCCAAGGCCAAGTTCCCGGCGCTGAAGGAGCGCTTTCCCGATCTGGAGCTGCACCTGATCGGGCCGCTGCAGACCAACAAGGTCAAGGACGCCGTCGCGCTGTTCGACGTGATCCAGACCCTTGACCGGCCCAAGCTGGCGGAAGCTCTGGCGGACGAGATGGCGAAGACCGGCCGCCGCCCGCGCTGCCTCATCGAGGTCAACACCGGCGAGGAGCCGCAGAAGGCCGGCATCGCCCCCGCCGAGGTCGAAGCCTTCCTGGCAGACTGCCGCGACCGTCTGGGCCTGCCCGTCACCGGTCTGATGTGCATCCCGCCGGTGGACGAGGAACCGGCGATGCATTTCGCCCTGCTGGCGGAGATGGCGCGCCGGCTTGGACTGGCCGAGATCAGCATGGGCATGAGCGGCGATTACGAGACTGCGGTGCGGTTCGGCGCCACCCATGTGCGGGTCGGCACGGCGATCTTCGGCGCCCGCCCCTACCCTGCCGAATAACGGCCCGGATTTTTCCGGCAGGCGCATCATCCCGCCGGTGCGGCGACGCTGAGCGCGCTGTCCGGGCCGCAGTCCTTCAGCAGGCGCAGCATGTCGTCGGGCGCCAACGCGACGCAGCCGGCGGTCGGCGCCCGGTCCGGCCGGATCAGGTGGAGGAACACGGCGCTGCCCAGCCCCGGCACGACCGGGTCGTCGTTGTGCCCCATCACCACCACGATGTCGTAGACATGGTCGTCCCGCCACATCGCCTCGTGGCTGGCGGGATAGGGGCGGGTGACCGGACGGTTGTAGGCCGGATCCTCCGGCGCGTCGCACCAGCCGTCGTCCTCGGCGATGGCGCCGAGCGGCAGGCCGGTTTCCGGCGGCGGCAGCCGGTCGGCGCGCCACAGGACACGGCGCAGCACGAAGCGGCCGACGGGGGTGGCGCCATCGCCCTCCCGCTTGTCGCTGCGCACGCCACCACGGCCGAGCACGCAAGCGACATCGCCGCCGGGCCAGCGCAGGCGGCCGGTGGTCGCCTCCGGACCGCCGTCCGGCGTCACGATGATCTCGATGCTCATCCCGATACCCGCATGGTGCCGGCGGCGCTTTGGGCCGCTCTACGCGACTGCTCGTACTTCGCCAGATTGCGCATCATCGTTTCCGACAGCATGTCCGGCGAAACCGGCACCGGTCCGGCGGCCATGGCCGCATCGCCTGCGGTGTTGGCGGGCTGTGCGTTGGCCGCCTGTGCGTTGGCGGACTGGACGGCCGCACCCTGGTCGCCGCTGGCGGGAGCGGCGCTGGCGGCGCGCGCGGCGGCCATGACCGATCCGGGGACCGGCGCGGCGTTGCGGGGCACGCTGTGCTTGGCGAGGGCGGAACTGGCGAGCGGGGTGTCGCGCGCCGGCATCTTGCTGGGGTGCGGCACCGCGCCCCCACCCGACAGCTGCGCCACCAGGGCCGGCGACGCCTCGGCCGCGGGAGCGGGCCCGGAAGCGGAAAGCTTGACCGGCTGACCGGCCGCCGCCAGTGCCGCGGCGAGACCACCCGCGGGCGGCGATCCCTCCGCAGCCTTGTTCGGCTCATTGCGCAGCGGGTCCGCGGGGGAGCCGGATTTGACCGGCCCCCCCGAGGCGTCCGCGACGGCCGTGGGGGTGGCGGGATGGTCGCCGCCCCCAAAGCCGAGCGAGGCCATGACGGTGTCCCCGACATCCTTGCCCGTCGACTGTTCGATCACCGCGTTGGCGATGGACGCCATGCCGCCGATGGCGCCGCCATACAGGATGCCGCCCATGATCCGCATGGATGGCTGAATGGTGTCGCCGGTGATCTCGCGATAGATGGTGCTGACGATCGGGATGTGCTGCAGCGGGTTGATGATGTCCAGGAAGTCCCAGAAGGACATCTCGCCCCGGATCTCGACCGGGCCGCCATTGTGGCCGCCGTCGATGACCGCCGACGCCTTTTCGCGCGGCGCCGGACGATGGACGGCGCTGCTGTCGATGGTGGTGGCGTCGATGGCCATGGGCGGTCTCCCGGCTCGGTGGTCACGACAGGGTACAGCAATCCCCGTGCCAACCCGATCCGTCCCACCCTCCGCGGAATCCCGCGATTCGGGAGGTTCGGGACGGACCGAACCCGGAATCCGATTCCCAGTGGCGGGGGGCGATGGCGGATGGCGGCAAGAACTGCCGGGCCGACAGGGCGATTCGTGCCCCGCCGCTCCCGGTCGCGACATCCGCCTCATATCATCGAGCATAAAGCCTGACACAACAGGCTTTATGCTCGCCCTCAAACGGCGGGCGCGGCCGTCCGGCCGCTTGCCTTCGCAGGCATGGGCCTGCGGGGCCGCGACTGCGGCCCTTACCGCCGAGCGTAAGTTCTGACTTCCGCTCGGCGGTATCAGAACATATGGCCGCTGCGTTCCGCCTTGGTGCGCAGGTAGCCCTCGTTGTGGCCGTTGGCGGGGAAGATGTGGGCCACCCGCTCCACCACGGCGATGCCGCAACGGGCGAGTTGGCGCAGCTTCTCCGGGTTGTTGGTCATCAGCCGCACGGCGGAGAAGCCCAGCTGGCGCAGCATCTCCGCCGCCGGCAGATAGACCCGCTCGTCCGCTTCGAAGCCGAGGATCTCGTTGGCGTCCACGGTGTCGAAGCCGCGGTCCTGGATGCGGTAGGCGCGCAGCTTGTTGACCAGCCCGATGCCCCGCCCCTCCTGCGCCAGATACAGAAGCACGCCGCTGCCCTGCCGGGCGATCTCGGCGATGGCGCCGCGCAGCTGGTCGCCGCAGTCGCAGCGCAGGGATCCCAGCAGGTCGCCGGTGAAGCATTCGGAATGCAGGCGGGCCAGCACCGGCTGGTCCGGATCGGGATCGCCGATGACGATCGCCAGATGCTCCGGCCCGCCATCGGCCGGGCGGAAGGCGTAGATGCGCGTGTTCTCCGACCCCGACAGCGGCACCCGCGCGTCGGCGACGCGGCGCAGGGTGCGCACCACATGGACGCGGTAGTCGGCGACGTCCGACGCCCGCACCAGCAGCAGGTCGTGCTCCGCCGCCCACTCCGCGGCGCTGACACCGGCCGCCGGGCCGGAGGACGGCAGGTCGGCGGTGATGGCGGCGGGCAGCAGGCGGGCCAGACGGGCGAGGTCGACGGCGGCGGCCTCGCGGCTGCCGGGACGGGCGTCCGCCGCGGTCAGTCCGGCCGGCGGCGCGCCCTGCGCCTGCGGGTGCTGTTCGGGATCGGCCAGCGCATGGGCCTGGTCGGCGGTCAGCCCGCCGGGCCGGTCGAGCGCCATGGCGCCGAAGCTTTCGGTGGAGGAGCCCGGCGCCTGATCGCCGGCGATGTCGCTCACCGGCTGCGCCGCGTCTGCGGAGGCAAGCCCCAGAACCACGGCACGGCGGCGGGTGACCACCAGACGCGGCGTGCCGCCGGTCAGCGCCTTCAGCCGTTCCACCGCGTCGAGCGCCACCGACTCCACCGACACCGCCGCGCCGACGGTGCCGTCCGCGGTCTCGATCGCCACGACCTCCCCACGGCGCAGCGCGGCCAGCGCCCGGTCGACGGCGCGCACGGCGGCCTCGTCGATGGGCGCCACGGAAACCGCGGGTGCGGACAGGGTGGCCGTGTTGGTGGTGTCGGTCGGGTGTTCGGCTTGCATCGTCAGCGGCTTTGCGTAGCGGGAGCGCCGGTTTCGGCGCAAGAACGGGACATGGTGCGTTCGGCGGCCGAAGCAAAGCGCAGGTGGCGCGCCCCTGTCCAGCAATTCCCGCGCGCCACACCGTTGCCGAAGGCGCAACGATCCCGCTAGCCTGCTCCGACCGTCCCTTCATCCACAGGCCTTGCCCCGTGACGATCCAGCCCCCGCCGTCTCAAGAGCCGCCCGCTGCCCTCCATGCGGTGATGCCGGCCGCGCTTCCCGCCGATGCCTATGGCCGCCGCATGATCGAGATGCTGCGCGCCGCCGGGGCCGGCATGTCGATTCACGCCCTGCCCGGCCCCTACCCGCAGGTCGATCCGTCGGCGGTTCTGGCGGCCGACATCGCCCTGGCGCGGCTGCCCGACGGCGCGCCGGTCCTGCTGGACGGCAACGCCCTGTTCAATCTCGCCGCCAGCCTGCCGGCCGACGACCGCCGCCTGCGCTTCGTCGCGCTGGTCGACCGGCCGCACTGGACCGATCCGGGCCTGACCGCCGACGAGGCCGCGGTGCGCCGCAACCTGGAACAGGGCGCGCTGTCCCTGTTGCGCCGCATCGTCGTGCCGGACGAGGAGACGACCGCCGCGGTGTGCGCACTGGGAGTTCGGCCCGACCGTGTGGTCCGTGCCGCTGCGGACGCCGGAGGTGCCGCGGCGCTGATGGCGGTGCTGGCCGCGCTGTAGGGGCAGTCCGGCGGCGTTCTGTAAGCCCTTCTGCCCCGCCCACAAGCCACCACGACAATCCACCGCCGCCATGCTACTAAGGCGCGGCCCCGGCCTTGCCGTGCGGGGCCGTCCGCTTCCCGCTTTCGGCCGCACGCCCCATGATCCCTGCAAAGCGTATCCTCCTGGTCGATGACGACACCGCCCTGCGCCAGTCGCTGGCGGAGCAGCTGCGGCTGCTGGAGGAATTCGAGACCGAAGAGGCCGGCGACGGCGCCGGAGCCTTGAAGGCGGTCCGGGCGGGCGCGGCGGCAGGGGCCGCCGGGGGCGGCTTTTCCGCCATCCTGCTCGACGTCGGGCTGCCGGACATGGACGGGCGCGACGTCTGCAAGCTGCTGCGGCGCGAGGGCGTGCGCTGCCCCATCATCATGCTGACCGCGTCGGCCAGCGATGCGGACACCATCCTGGGCCTGGAATCCGGCGCCAACGACTATGTGACCAAGCCCTTCCGCCTGGGGGTGCTGATCGCCCGGCTGCGCGCCCAGCTGCGCCAGTTCGAGCAGACGGAGGACGCCGTCTTCACCATCGGCCCCTACAGCTTCCGGCCCGGCGCCAAGCTGCTGCTGGACGAGGCCGCCAACAGGAAGATCCGCCTGACCGAAAAGGAAACGGCGATCCTGAAATACCTGTACCGGGCCCGCGATCTGGTGGTGGGGCGCGAGACCCTGCTGGGAGAGGTCTGGGGCTACAACGCCGCGGTCACCACCCACACGCTGGAGACCCATGTCTACCGCCTGCGCCAGAAGATCGAAGCCGATCCGTCCCACGCCCGCATCCTGGTGACGGAGCCCGGCGGCTACCGGCTGGTTCCGTAAGCAGCGATACCGCGCTGGGCGGGTCGCCGTTCAGCGCCGCCCGCAGGGGGCCAGTCCCCGCCGGCTTCCCCGTTCGGCGATGGTGACCTCGCCGGCGAAGCCCAGCCAACGCTGGCGTTCGCGCTCCCCCGACGGATGCCGGCCCAGCCGCGCCGCGCCCAGGCCGATGGCGGACGGCCCGCCCCACAGGCCGCGGCCACGGGGCACCACCGGCAGCAGCCGCAGCTTGCGCCCGACGATCGCCATACGGCGGCGCCAATGGCTGACGTCGTGCGGCGATACCCCGACGCGGCGTGCGATCTCGCGGTCCGACAGCAGGGCGCTGCCGGGATCCTGCAGCAGCTCCAGCACGGCGCGCCGCTTGTCGGTGTCGGCGTGGCGGGAATGCTTGCGCTCCAGCGCCTTGCCCATGTCCCACAGCTTTTCCGCGGTCTCGCGCGCCAGGGTGCGCCAGCGGTCGGCCTCCTCGCGCTGGCGGTCGGCATCGCCCGACGCCTTGTCGAGCTGGCGGCGCAGGGTGGCGAGTTCCAGTTCCAGGTCCTTCACCTGTCGGCGCAGGCCGCGGACAAGCTCGTCCGGCGGCGGCGGCGGGGCCGGCGCACCGGCGGATTCGGCGGCGGGTGACGGTTCCGGCGCCGGGGGCACCGGCCTGCGTGCCCGCTCCGCAAGGTCGCGGAAGGACAGGCCGGCGCGCGACAGCATGATCCGGGCGGCGCGAAGTGCGGACAGCGCCTCGCCCTGATGCTCCGACTCGGCCATGGCGAGGACTTTGGCGAGCTTGTCAGGATCCATCCGCGTCGGGTTCCGCCGGAGCCGGTCCCCACACGCGCGGGGACCCTGGTAAGTCATGCCGCGCACTGCGCGACGAGCCACAACCTACCACATCTTATGGGTTTGGACAGGTGCCCTTCGTGGGTCGGCGACTCGCGGCGTGCCCGTTCGAAAGGCGCGCCACCATCACCGCACCGCCCCCCAACGGGAGCCCCTGGAAGGGAGACGGGGGTAAGAGATTTGCTAGACTTGGGCAAGCGGGATCGCCACCATGGCGCCGTCATGACCGTCAGCAATACGACCGATTCCGTTCCCCCGCCCGCCCGTGAAGAGGCCGGCGGCACGTCCCCCTTCACCGTCCGCTTCTGGGGCGTGCGCGGCAGCATCGCGTCGCCCGGGCCGACAACCATCCGCTATGGCGGCAACACGGCCTGCATCGAGGTCCGCTGCGGCGGTGCCCACATCGTCTTCGACTGCGGCACCGGCATCCGCCCGCTCGGCGAGTCGCTGGCCAGGGGCGGCGGGCCGGTGGATATCGACCTGCTGCTGACCCACAGCCATCTCGACCACATCTGCGGCCTGCCCTTCTTCGCCCCAGCCTTCGATCCGGGCAGCCGGCTGCGGCTGTGGGCCGGGCATCTGCCGCCGGAGCGTCCCTTCCGCGCCGTGCTGTCCGACATGATGACGGCGCCGCTGTTTCCGGTCCCGGTGGAGATCTTCCGCGCCGACTGCCAGTTCCGCGACTTCCAGGCCGGCCAGACGCTGGAGCCGGCGCCGGGCGTGGTGGTGCGCACCTGCATGCTGAACCATCCCGACGGCGCCACCGGCTATCGGGTGGAGCATGGTGGCCGCAGCCTGTGCGTCCTGACCGACACCGAACATCCGGCCGAAGGGCGCGACCCGGTGATCCTCGACCTGCTGCGGGGCGCCGACCTGATGGTGTATGACAGCACCTACACCGACGCCGAATACCCGGCGCGCGTCGGCTGGGGCCATTCGACCTGGCAGGAGTGCCTGCGGCTGGCCGAGGCCGCCGGCGTCGGCCGCGCGGTGATCTTCCACCACGATCCGGCCCGCACCGACGACGAACTGGACGTCATCGCGGCCGAGGCGGAAGCGATGCGCCCCGGATCGCTGGTGGCCCGCGAGGGGATGGAACTGTTCCTGTAGGGCACCCCTCCCTCCGGGTTGAACTTGAAATAATAATTCCCCTTAAGCAAAGCTCTTGTGCGTGTCGAATGCGCCACAGGTTGCTTTGTCACACTGGCCTCCTGTGACATTCTTGGTATTAGATCGGGCCTGCAACCCCGCCACGATTGGGGCGGGCGGGGATCGTTTGGGCGTGCAAAGCTTGGGGGGAAAAGCGATGCGCATGACCGGTCGTGCCTTTGGTGTGCTTGCCGTCCTGGCAGCCGCGACGCAGCTTGTCGGCTGCGCCACCGCGCCGCTGGAAAACGCGAAGCTGGACGGCTCCCCGCGCAGCGTGGTCCTGCACCATCCTGCCAGCGGCGAAACGGTTTCCGTCACCTACTGGCGCCCCGGCGACGGCTATGACCCGGCGGCGATGCGCGAGATCTCCATCCTGTTCCGCGACCGCCGCAGCGACGAGATGATCCCGGTGGACCCGGCCCTGGTCGACATGCTGGTCGAACTGCGCCAGCGCGTCGGCGCAACGCCCGAGTCGCCGATCCGCATCACCTCGGGCTTCCGGTCGGGCGCCACCAACGCCAGCCTCGCCCGCAGCAACCCGAACGTCGCCGAGAACTCCTACCATCTGCGCGGACAGGCGGCGGACTTCTCCATCGCCGGCGTCCCGCCGGCCCGGCTGGTGGAAGAGGCGGCGGCGATGCAGCGCGGCGGCTATGCGATGTACGCCCACACCGGCCATGTCCATGTCGACACCGGCCCCTTCCGCACCTGGACGCCGAAGACCGGCGAGCCGCGCGCACCGCAGATCCTGGAGGCGCAGGCCCGCGCCAAGGCCAAATCCCAGGCGCTGGCGCTCGCCCAGAAGGCCGGCAACGCGAAGGCGCGCACTCAGGTGGCCGATGCGGGGACGAAGCCGTCCAAGGCCCCGGTGAAGGCCCCGGCGGCTCCCGGAGCCAAGCCGCCGCCCGATCTGACGCGCGTCCGCGTGGCCCTGGCCCAGATCAAGGAAATGCCCGCGCAGAAGCCGGCGAAACGCTAAGCTCCGGGCGTTCCCTTCACAGAGCGCCCCGGCATCGTCATGACCACCCTGCTGATCCTCCGCCACGGCCCGACCGCCTGGAACGCCGAAGGGCGGATCCAGGGCAGCATCGACGAGCCGCTCTCCGACGCCGGCCGCGCGCGGGTCGCCCGCTATCGCCTGCCGCCCGAGTCGGCCGGTCTGCGCTGGGTCGCCAGCCCGAAGCGCCGCGCCTGGGAAACCGCGCTGCTGCTCGGCCTCGACCCCACGCCGGAACCGCGGATCGTCGAAATGGATTGGGGCGAATGGGAAGGCCTGCGCACCGAGGATCTGCGCGCCGACGGCCGCATGCCCGCCCGCCACGACCGGCTCGGCCTGGATTACAAGGCTCCCGGCGGCGAGAGCCCGCGCGAGTTGCAAGCCCGGCTGCGCGGTTGGCTGGCCGACCTTGCGGCCGACGGACGGCCCACCGGCGCCGTCGCCCATAACGGCGTCCTGCGCGCGCTCTATTCGCTCGCCACCGGCTGGGACATGCGCGACGAGCCGGCGGAAGAACTGCGCAACGGCTGCGCCCACCTGTTCCGGCTGGCGGAGGACGGCACTCCGTCGGTCCTGCGGATGAATATCGGTCTGCTTGAGTAGAAGGGAATGGAGGGGGGGGGGGCGCCGCTGCGGACACTCCCTCCCGTTTCCTCATATCATCGAGCGTAAAGCCTGGAACATCAGGCTTTACGCTCGGCGGTATCAGACATTCAGATCGACGATCACCGGCACATGGTCCGACGGCTTCGGCTCCCAGCCGCGGGCGTCGCGCAGCACCTTGATGCCCTGCAGCGCGCCTTCCAGCGGCGGGGTCACCCAGATGTGGTCCAGCCGCCGGCCGCGGTTGGAGGCGGCCCAGTCCTTCGCCCGGTAGCTCCACCAGGTGTAGAGCTTCTCCTCCGGCGGCACGAAGCGGCGCAAGGCGTCGATCCAGCCGGCCGAGGCCTGCATCGCCGCCAGCTTCTCCACCTCGATCGGCGTATGGGAGACCACCGACAGCAGTTCCTTGTGGCTCCACACGTCCTGTTCCAGCGGCGCGATGTTCAGGTCGCCGACCAGCACCATGGGACGGTCGGGCGTCCGCTCCGTGCCCAGCCAGTGGGTCATCTCGTCCAGGAACTGGAGCTTGTGGGCGAACTTGTCGTTCACCGCCGGGTCGGGAATGTCGCCGCCGGCGGGGATATAGACGCAGTGCAGTTCGATCCCGCCCGGCAGATGGGCCAGCGCGTGCCGGCAGTCCTGCCTGCCGCACCAGTGCTGGACATCATGCGACTCGAAGGGCAGGCGCGACAGGATGGCGACGCCGTTGTAGCCCTTCATCCCGTGGATGTGGGCGTGGACATAGCCGCGCTCCGCCAGGGGGCCGAGCGGGAAGTCGGCGTCCACCACCTTGGTTTCCTGCAGGCAGATCACGTCCGGCCGCTCCTCCTCCATCAGGCGGAGGAGGAGGTCCAGACGCATGCGGACCGAATTGATGTTCCAGGTCGCGATGCGCATGTCAGGCGGCTCAGGCGATGGTCAGGGTCAGGGTGCCGACGCCTTCGACCTCGCCGGTCAGCACGTCGCCGGCCACCACCGCGCCGACGCCCTCCGGCGTGCCGGTGTAGATCAGGTCGCCCGGCTGCAGTTCGACCAGCCCGGACAGGTAGGAGATCGTCTCCGCCACCGACCAGATCAGGTCGGACAGGTCGCCCTTCTGCCGCGGCTCGCCATTCACCTGCAGGGTGACCGCGCCTTTGTCCGGGTGGCCGATGTCGGCGACGGTGCGGATGGCGGAACACGGCGCCGACTGGTCGAAGCCCTTGCCCATGTCCCAGGGCTTGCCTTCCTTCTTGGCGGCGTTCTGCAGGTCGCGCCGGGTCATGTCGAGCCCGACGGCATAGCCGAACACATGGTCCAGCGCGCGGTCGACCGGGATGTCGCGACCGCCGTCCTTGATCGCCACCACCAGTTCGATCTCGTGGTGCAGGTTGGCGGTGCGGGGCGGATAGGGAATGGTGGCGCCGTCGGCGACGATGGCGTCGGCCGGCTTCATGAAGAAGAAGGGCGGCTCGCGGTCGGGATCGGCCCCCATTTCGCGCGCATGGGCGGCATAGTTGCGGCCGACGCAGTAGATGCGGCGCACCGGGAACGGATCGCCGCCCACGACGGGAACGGCCGGCTGGGACCACAGGGGAATGGCGAAGGCCATGTCATCGGCTCTCAAGGTTGGTAAGCTCGCGAACAGCTAACCCGAAAGCCCGCGGCGGACCAAGCGTCCAACCGTCCGCCCTGCCCTGCACAGCGGCGTCGATTTCCATAGCGGCAGCGTGCGACTCGGACCCCGCCGCAGCCTGCAAACGCAGATGCCTGGAAACGAAGACGCCCGGTCTGGGGGGGACCGGGCGTCGGAAGCTCCGATGCGGGAACCCGCGCGCGGCAGGGGAAACCGCAGGGCGGGCGATCGGCGTCAAATCGGCGTCGACCACTTCTTGACTCTTCAAGATGGAATTTGTGGGGAGTCCCACCAATGCGTTTAACGCATTCCTGATATGCATACCATGTTCTTCCGTGCGGTTCTTGCTGACAAACGAATGCCCTGCCCGCATTTTATCCGTTCATCCGACAATTCATCCAAACATGGCATGCACGGTGACTGACAACGAGCGTTCCACCCCCGCCGACCGGCGGTCGCGTCTGCGCCCCGGGAAAAACGGCAAGCTCGCCCTTGGCCCTCTTCCGGAGCTCGTGGGTTACAACCTGCGCAAGGCTCAGGTCGCGGTGTTCCAGAGCTTCCAGAACGCGGTCGCTCCGCATGACATCACGCCCGGCCAGTTCGGCGTGCTGATCATGATTCGGGAGAACGAGGGGCTGTCGCAGTCCGATCTGGGCACGGCGGTCGGCATCGACCGGTCGACCATGGTCGCGGTGATCGACCGTCTCGAGTCGCGCGGCCTCGTCGTCCGCGCCCCCTCGCCCAACGACCGCCGCTCCTATGCGCTGCGCCTGTCGCCGGAAGGCCAGGCGCTGATGGACGACCTGACTCCGCGCGTCCAGGCCCACGACCAGAGCATGGTCAAGGATCTGTCCCCGGAAGAACAGGCGCAGTTCATCGACTTCCTGCGCCGCGTGTCGCGGGCGAAGTAAGGGGCACCGTCCCTTCCGTTCCAGGCACCGGAAACGACTATGAGCCCGCCCCGCATCCGGCAATTGCCGGATGCGGGGCGGGCTTTTCTATTTGGAAATTTTGCTGGAACGAAAGCTCTCAGGCCCAAAACGAAAAAGGCTCAGCTTGTCAGCTGAGCCTTTCTAGCGGGTCTATCCCGGAAACTTAGTGGCGGAGGGAGAGGGATTCGAACCCTCGATACGCTTTTGACGTATACACACTTTCCAGGCGTGCGCCTTCAACCACTCGGCCACCCCTCCGCAGAGGCCCGCGTTATAGCCAGAGGTTCGCGGCGATGCAAGCCTCCGTTTCACGCGGGCGACGTTTTTTTTGGTTTTTTTGGCGGCGCGTCAAACCACCCCCGATTTCATCCGCCAACCTCGTCGACGAGCGCACCGACGGTGCGGCACAGCAGGTCCAGATCCTGGGGGCGGGACAGGCGGTGGTCGCCGTCCTTCACCAGCGTGACGCGGACGTCGTCGCCCGTCAGCGCCTCGGCGATGCGCAGGCTATACTGCCAGGGGACGTCGGGGTCGCGCTGGCCGTGCAGCAGGCGGACGGGACCGTCGAAGGCGATGGGGCCGCGCAGCAGCAGGTGGTTGCGGCCGTCCTCGATCAGGGCGCGGGTGATCGGCTGGGGTTCAGGCCCATAGTCGGACGGGCGGTTCCACACACCCTGCTCCATGATCCGCCGGCGGACGTCGGCATCGAAGATGTCCCACATCAGGTCTTCAGTGAAATCAGGAGCCGGCGCGATGCCGACCAGACCGGCAACCCGCTCCGGCCGGCGCAGGGCGGTCAGCAGCATCATCCAGCCGCCCATCGAGGAGCCGACCAGGATCTGCGGCCCCGTCGTCACCCGGTCCAGCACCGCCAGCGCGTCGTCGGCCCACAGCCCGATGGTGCCGTCGGCGAAACGGCCGCTGGAGGCGCCGTGGCCCTGATAGTCGAAGCGGGTGAAGGACAGGCCGCGCTGCACCGCCCAGGCCTCCAGAGCGGTCGCCTTGCCGCCGGTCATGTCGGACATGAAGCCGCCCAGGAACATGACGCCGGGCTTGCCCTGTCCGGACGGACCGGCAGGGGTGTGGTGATAGGCTATGGTCGCCGCACCGCGCGTTAGGCTATGGTGCGCGCCGCCCGGTTGGGCTGCGGATTCGGTCATACGGTCACCCTCGGCAACGGATACCGGCATGCGGTCGGACACCGGTTCGACGGACGCCGGCATGCCGGGGCCCGCGGCCGGTTCCGGGCCGCCCCTTGCGAGCAGCCGGCATCATGGATTTCGACCCCCACCTTACCACCGACCAGTCCCCGCGCAACGCGGACACCCGTCAGGACGCCCCGGCATCGCGCTGGCAGGGCCATTGGCCGGGCGGCCGGGCGCCGACGGTGCTGCAGGTGGTGCCGACGCTGGTCACCGGCGGCGCGGAGCGCGGCTGCATCGACATGGCGCTCGCCCTGCAGGCGGCCGGCGGCACCCCGCTGGTGGCCTCGGAAGGCGGGCCGATGGTGCGCGAACTGGACCGCGCCCGCATCACCCACCTGACCCTGCCGCTGGCCTCCAAGAACCCGCTGACCATCCGCCGCAACGCCCGCCGTCTCGCCGCCATCATCCGCGAGCACAAGGTGGACATCGTCCATGCCCGCTCCCGCGCCCCGGCCTGGAGCGCGTGGCTGGCCTGCCGCGAGACCGGCGCGCGCTATATGACCACCTTCCACGCCCCCTACAATTTCGGGTCGGGGCCGGTCGGCGGCCGGCTGAAGCGCTGGTACAACTCGGTGATGGCGCGGGGCGAGCGGGTGATCGCCATCTCCGGCTTCATCCGGGACCATGTGCTGGGCAACTATCCGGTCGATCCGGCGCGGGTACGCGTCATCCACCGCGGCATCGACCGCAACGTCTTCGCCCCCGACCGGGTCAGCCCGACGCGGCTGGTCACGCTCGCCAGGCAATGGAACCTGCCGGACGACCGGCCGGTGATCCTGCTGCCCGGCCGGCTGACCCGCTGGAAGGGCCAGATCGTGCTGATCGACGCGCTGGCCAAGCTGGGACGCAAGGATGTGCTGGCCCTGCTGGTCGGCTCCGACCAGGGCCGCACCGGCTACCGGGAGGAGTTGGAGAACCGCATCGCCACCAACGGCCTGCGCGGCGTGGTGCGGATGACCGACCATTGCAGCGACATGGCCGCGGCCTACCTGTTGTCGACGGTCGTCGTCTCGGCCTCGCGCGAGCCGGAAGCCTTCGGGCGGGTGATCGTGGAGGCACAGGCGATGGGCAAGCCGGTGATCGTCTCGGCCATCG
This sequence comes from Azospirillum ramasamyi, assembly GCF_003233655.1. Taxonomy (NCBI): domain Bacteria; kingdom Pseudomonadati; phylum Pseudomonadota; class Alphaproteobacteria; order Rhodospirillales; family Azospirillaceae; genus Azospirillum; species Azospirillum ramasamyi. The sequence continues at coordinate 2,687,247 of NZ_CP029829.1, read as the reverse complement.
GCGCCTATCAGGAAACCGTCATCCCCGGCGAAACCGCCTGGGTGGTGCCTCCGGACGATCCCAACGCGCTGGCCCGGGCGCTGGACGAGGCGCTGTCGCTGACGCCGGAGCAGCGCGACGCCATCGGCGCCCGCGCCATGGCCTTCGTCGCCGACCGCTACACCAAGGACCGCATGTGCGCCGATACGCTGGCGGTCTATGCCGAGTTGCTGCAACCACGCTGAAACCGGCCTGTTGACGCAATCCGACCTTCAACCCACCATCAAACGACCGGACACCATGGCCGACATCCGACAGATTTCCGGCATCGCCGAGGTCATCGACCGCTACGATGGGTTCATCCTGGACCTGTGGGGCGTTCTGCATGACGGCGAAAGGCCCTATCCCGGCGTGCCGGACTGCCTGGACCGCATGCGCGCCGCCGGCAAGACCCTGTGCCTGCTGTCCAACGCCCCGCGCCGCACCCGCGGCGTGATCGAGAAGCTGGACGGCATGGGGTTGGGGCGCGAGTGCTACCACCATGTCATGACGTCGGGCGAGGCGACCTATGAAGCCCTGCGCGACCGCGACGATCCCTGGCACGCGGCGCTCGGCCGGCGGCTCTACCACATCGGGCCGGAGCGGGACACCGACGTCTTTGACGGGCTTGGCTATCAGGTAGCGGCAACCCCGGCCGAGGCGGATTTCGTCGTCAACACCGGCATCGTGACCTTCGGCGAGACGCTGGCGGACTATCAGCCGCAACTGGACGCCTGTCTTGCCGCCGGCCTGCCGATGATCTGCGCCAACCCGGATCTGGTGGTGATGGTCGGGCCGATGCTGGTGATCTGCGCCGGCACGCTGGCTGCCCGCTATGAGGAGATGGGCGGCGACGTGCGCCAACACGGCAAGCCCTATGCCCCGGTCTACGAGCGCTGCTTCAAGCTGCTGGGCATCGCGGACAAGAGCCGCATCCTGGCCGTGGGCGACAGCCTGCGCACCGATGTCGCCGGCGCCAACGCCGCCGGGATCGACGTGGCGCTTGTCACCGCCGGCATCCACCAGGAGGAATTGGGCGGAGCGGCCTGGGGCGAGGCGGTCGACCCGGTCAACCTGCGGGCGCTGGCCGATGCCTCCGGCCACATGCCGACCTATGCGATGCCCAGCCTGCGCTGGTAAGCGTTCTTTGCATTCGTTCGTTGCGTTCGGGCGGGGGCCCCGCCGCGCTCCCCGCCCCGTCAGTCCATCGGAACCGCGTCGTCCATCGCCTTGCGCAGGATGAGGGACTGACCGTCTTCCGAGAAGCCGCGGCTGCCGGTGGCGGTGCGGAAATAGCTGACGATGAACACGCGGATGGAGGCGGTCAGGTTCGCCTCCCCCCGCCGTTCGTCGATCCGGGTGCAAATCTCGTTCAAGCTCAGCTGTTCACGCTCGCAGATTTCCTTCAGCGAGTCCCAGATATACGGCTCCATCCTGAGGCTTGTCCGACGCCCGCTCACCTTCACGTTGCGGCAGAGCAGCCCTGGCCCTTCCTTACCTCCGCCCGTGCCCGCCATGGGAATTCCCGTTCCTCATCCGTTGCGCATGCCACCCACCCGATTCGGGGCAATACATCCATTTGTGTGACGATATTGCAAGAAGCGTGTGCAATCCAAGTCCAATTCGACCCATAGCTGCGCCTTGGCGCGACAATCGGGCGCAGGCGGGTATCCGCTCCGGCTATAGACCGTCAGGTTGCCGGGAAAAGCCGCTTCCCTTGGCTCACGCCTTCGCTGTACCAGTGCGGGATCATTCCTGCGGGAATCGGGCGGACACCGGTGGGACGGCACGGCCTGACGGACGGACGGACCGGGCGGTGGAAGAGGAAGGATCGGCGATGAAGCGACCGGGAAACGGACGATTCGCGGGCTGCGTCGCGGCCTGTGGCGTCGCTGCCCTGTTGGCCGGCGGAGTCGTGCTTGCTCTGCCCTCCGGATATGCCCTGGCCGCGGAAGCCGGCATCGCTGAATTGCTTCCGGAAGCCGTCCTCCGTGCGCGCATCGAGGCGATGCTGCCGGCGCCCTGGCGCATCGAATCCCTGACGGTGGAGCCGCTGTCCAACGCCGCCGCGCAGTCACCGGAACCGCAAGCCGAGGCGCGGGTGACCGCAAAGCTGGTGCTGGGCGCCCCGACCTATCTGGTAGACAGCCGCGAAGGGCCGGTGACCTTCCTGCGCCCGGCGGCCGATGCCGGTCTCGCCAAGAGCTGGGTCGCGACCGCGCTCGGCACCCGCGGGGCCAATGGCTGGACGGTCACGCTGACGCCGCAGACCCCCGGCTTGCTCGAAGGCATCGGCAAGCCCGCAGCGGAACTGCCCGGCCGCACCGTGGTGCTGGGCACGGCCGAAGCCAAAAGCCTGCGCGAGCAACTGGACCGCGATGCCGCGCAAAGGCTGGCCGACGACACTGAACGCCGCCGGCGCGAAGAGGAACGGCTGGCCCAGCAGACCGCCGCCGCCAAGGCCGAGGCCGCCCGTGCCGAGACGGAACGCCGGGCGGTCGAGGCGCGCATCGCCCAGCTGGCCGACCTGCGCGGCAAGCTGGCCGGCAACGACCGCGCGGTGCGGCTGGCCGCCTTCGAAGCGGCGCTGGGCGGCAACGACCCGGCGCTGCGCCAGACGGCGATGGAGGCGGCGCTGCAAAGCCGCGATCCCGTGGTCGCCAATCTGGCGTTGAAGGACTGGATCGCCCGCCGCCGCGCCGTGCCGGTCCAGCTCTATGCCACCAAGGAGGATCCGAGTTCCGAGGTGGTGGTGCAGAATCTGGGGCCGATGACCCTGGAGATCGACGGCTTCAGTCCGGTCAACGGGGCGCTGGCCGGCAAGCTGGGCGCCCCCGGCTACAGCATCGCGCGGCCGTCCAGCATCGTCGGCACCCTGGCGCAGACCGAACTGGCGGTGAACTCCTTCGGCTGCGCCCTGACCCTGCGGCTGACCGAACACCGGACTCTGGATGGGCTTCTGCGCTGCCAGACCCTGCCGACGCTGATCGCCCGCATCACGCTTGACTGAGGGGTGGAGCCGATGGGCGACGCGTTTGCGAAAGGGCTCCGGCGGATCGCGGCGCTGTTCCTGCTGCTGGCCCCCCACTCCGGCGCAGCGGGCCAGTCGCCGGCCCAGATGCCTGCCACGACCTCGGCCGAAACGTCGGCGGAGCGCTTCACCCCGCCCGCCGCCCCGATCGTCGCCCTGCCCCGCCTGACCCCGGCACGGCCCGTCTCGCCACCGCCGAATCCCGCAATGGTCTGGGAGCATCCGCCCGAGGCACCGGCCCCGCTGTCGCCGGTCGGCCCATTGGCCGGCCCGCCCCCCGCTCCGAACCGGACGCCAGCCCCGGCGGCGAGGACGCCGGAGCCGAAGCCTTCCGATCCCCAGGGCACCGGCCAGAGCATTGCCGGAACGGAACAGGCTCCGACCGCCGTTCCTCCCCTGCCGCCGGTGAAGCCGCAGCCCGAGCCCGCCTCGCAGCCCGCGCCGACGGAGCAGAAGCCTGTCGCCGCGCGGCGGACCATGGTCGCCACGGCCGGCATCTATCTGCGCGCCACGCCGAACGCCAAGGGGCTCGTTCTCGACACCGTGGAGAAGGGCGACCGGGTGGAGGCAATCGGCGCGCCGGTGAACGGCTGGCAGCGGGTGGCCCGCGCCGGCAAGCCGCAGGGTTACGTCGCCAGCACCTATCTGGCGGAGGTCGCGGCCGTCCGTACCGGGCCCTCCTCCCCGCCCAAACCCGAACCCTATGCCAAGGCCGACCGCGAGGACCGCGGCTGCACCCTGCCCGGCGGCCTGCCGGAACGGTCGCAGGCCGCCCGCCTGTCCCCGGGGACCGTCGCCCGGCTGCGCGCCGCCGGCAATCTGCGCGTCGCCCCGGTCTGCGATGCCAAGGTGCTGGACGTGCTGGATGCGGGCGAGCGCGTGACGGTGATCGAGACGGTCGGCGGCTGGTACAAGATCGGGCGGAAGGGCAAGGCTCCGGGCTATGTCGCCGCTGCGCTGCTCGCTCCCGCCAAACGCTGAAGGGGCTGCGCCGGAAAGCGGTATGGAGCTACCCGGAAGGTCACGCCGCCGCCCACCGTGAAGGGGCTTGTTCGCCCGTGAAAAAGGATTCTACAACAAGGGGGAGGCCGAACTTTCGCGGACGAACGGAGCCCCTTCGAAAATGAGCCGGGGCGCGCCCGTTTCCTCCGACGGTTCGACCACCCCCGCCGGCCATGCGGCGCCGGTCAGGACGGGCGGGGGCGCGAAGCACGACCGGGACAAGGATCCACACGATGTCGACCCAACACAAACAAGCCATGGACGCGGTCCTGCAGGCCGCTGCGCACGACATCGTCGCCACCCTGCAGGAGCGGGACATCTCCGACCGTCACAGCGAGGAAGGGGACCTCGTCGTTCTCGACGTCGCCATCCTGCACGCCTACCGCATCTTCATGCGCATCTGCGAGGAGAACGGCCTGGACGTCGATGCCGGCTATTTCGCCGACCTCGCCGCCGATCTGGCCGAGGAAGTGGCGCAGGATCAGGATTACGAGGACTGAACCCGGGCGGCAGGGGCAGGGGCAGGGGCCGCGACTGCGGCCCCGCAGGCCCGTCCCTGCCAAGGCAAGCGACCGGACGGCCGCGCCCGCCGCTTGAGGGCGAGCGTAAAGTCCGATGGGTCGGAATTTACGCTCGATGATATGAGTTCGAGACGAGAATGCCCCCGCCCCGCCCCGCGCAGCATGGGAAGGGCGGGGCGCTTCCTTTTGTGAAAGCCCTGCCAAGTGTCCCAACCCATCCCTGACGCGGCCCCGGATTTGGCCCCGGATTTGGCCTCGTACTTGGCCCCGGACGTGGCGATCGTCGGCGCCGGTCCCGCCGGGCTGATGGCGGCGGAGATCGCCGCCGGCGCCGGCCTGCGGGTCGCCGTGTTCGACCACACGCCCACCCCGGCGCGCAAGCTGCTGCTGGCCGGGCGCGGCGGGCTGAACCTGACCCATTCGGAACCGCTCGACCGCTTCCTGCCCCGTTACGGCGCCGCTAAACCGCTGTTCCGCCGCCTGCTGGCCGGCTTCTCGCCGGAGGATCTGCGCGGCTGGGCCGCCGGATTGGGCATCGAGACCTTCGTCGGCAGCAGCGGCCGCGTCTTCCCGGTGCAGATGAAGGCATCCACCCTGGTCAGGGCGTGGCTGCGGCGGCTGGACGGGCTGGGCGTCACCCTGCACAGCCGTCATCGCTGGACCGGCTGGAACGAGAACGGCGCGCTGACCTTCCGGCACGGTGAGGAAACGGTCAGCGTCGCCCCGCGCGCCACCCTGCTGGCCTTGGGCGGGGCGAGCTGGCCGCGCACCGGCTCCGACGGCGGCTGGGTTCCGCTGCTGGAAGGGCTGGGGGTGGAGGTGGCGCCGCTGGTCCCCTCCAACATGGGCTTCGAGGTGCCCTGGTCCGATCACCTGCGCGACCGCTTCGCCGGCCAGCCGGTGAAGAGCGTCGGCTTGTCCGCTGCCGGCCGCCGGTTGAAGGGCGAGTTCATCATCACCGAGACCGGGATCGAAGGCGGCGCCGTCTACGCGCTGAGCGCCCCGCTCCGCGACGCCATCGCCGCCGAGGGCTGGGCGACCCTGACGCTGGACCTGCTGCCGGACATTCCCGAAACGGAACTGGTCAAGCGCCTGCGCCGCCGCGGCGCGGAGTCGCTGTCCACCTTCCTGAAGAAGTCGCTGTCCCTGGCCGGCCCGCGCGCCGCCCTGCTGCGCGAGTTCGCCCCCGCCGCCGACCTGTCCGATCCGGTGGCGCTGGCACGGCAGATCAAGGGGCTTTCGGTTGTGCTGACCGGCGTCCGCCCCATCGAACGCGCCATTTCCTCGGCCGGCGGCGTCCGCCTGTCGGAACTGGACGGGCGGCTGATGCTGACCCGCCGCCCCGGCCTGTTCCTGGCCGGCGAGATGCTGGACTGGGAGGCGCCGACCGGCGGCTATCTGCTGCAGGGCTGCTTCGCCATGGGCGTGGCGGCCGGCAAGGGAATGGCGGAGTGGCTGGGGCGGTAGCGGAGCCCCCTCTCCCGCCTCGGGAGAGGGGGCCAATCGCCAAATACATGCCGCAAACAAGAAAGGGCCGCCCCGATGGGACGGCCCTTTTCCATTCAACCCCGCGACCGCTTAGTAGCGGTAGTGGTCCGGCTTGTACGGGCCGGCGGCGTTGACGCCGATGTATTCGGCCTGCTTGTCGGTCAGGGTGGTCAGCTTGGCGCCGATCTTGTCCAGATGCAGGCGGGCAACCTTCTCGTCCAGGTGCTTGGGCAGGACGTAGACCTTGTTCTCGTAGTTGGCGGCGTTGGTCCACAGCTCGATCTGGGCCAGCACCTGGTTGGTGAAGCTGGCGCTCATCACGAAGCTGGGATGGCCGGTGGCGCAGCCCAGATTGACCAGACGGCCCTGGGCCAGAACGATCAGGCGCTTGCCGTCGGGGAAGACGACCTCGTCGACCTGCGGCTTGACCTCTTCCCACTTGTAGTTGCGGAGAGCCTCGATCTGGATCTCGCTGTCGAAGTGGCCGATGTTGCAGACGATGGCGCGGTCCTTCATGGCGCGCATGTGGTCGAGCGTGATGACATCGACGTTGCCGGTGGCGGTGACGAAGATGTCGCCCTGCGGAGCGGCATCGTCCATCGTCACGACCTGATAGCCTTCCATGGCGGCCTGGAGGGCGTTGATCGGGTCGATCTCCGTCACCAGGACGCGCGCGCCCTGCGACCGCAGCGAGGCGGCGGAGCCCTTGCCCACGTCGCCATAGCCGGCGACCACGGCGACCTTGCCGGCGACCATCACGTCGGTGGCGCGCTTGATGCCGTCGACCAGCGACTCGCGGCAGCCATAGAGGTTGTCGAACTTCGACTTGGTGACGCTGTCGTTCACGTTGATGGCCGGAACCTTCAGCGTGCCCTTCTTCATCATCTCATACAGACGATGGACGCCGGTGGTGGTCTCTTCCGACAGGCCGCGGACGCCGTCCAGCATCTCCGGATACTTGTCGTGCATGATCTGGGTGACGTCGCCGCCATCGTCCAGGATCATGTTCGGGGTCCAGCCATCGGGGCCGCGCAGGGTCTGCTCGATGCACCACCAGAACTCCTCCTCCGTCTCGCCCTTCCAGGCGAAGACCGGGATGCCGGCGGCGGCGATGGCGGCGGCGGCCTGATCCTGGGTGGAGAAGATGTTGCAGGACGACCAGCGCACGGTGGCGCCGAGCGCGGTCAGCGTCTCGATCAGCACGGCGGTCTGGATGGTCATGTGCAGGCAGCCGACGATGCGGGCGCCGGCCAGCGGCTTGCTGTCACCGAACTCGGACCGCAGGGCCATCAGGCCCGGCATCTCGGTCTCGGCGATGGTGATCTCCTTGCGGCCCCAGCTCGCAAGGCTGATGTCCTTGACCTTGTAGTCCGTGAATTCGGCGGCCATGAGGGATGACTCCTGGTGGGCAATGTCGGTCGGGCAGCGGAGTTTCAGGCGAACCGGCTCCCCGGCCCTGCCGCTGTAATTGGCGAAGGGTGTATCAGCGGTTCGGGAACCATGCAAGCATAAAGATATCTTTATGTTTGCGGGGTATGGATGGCGAACCAACCGGCGGACGGATTTCTGTTCCCTTTACGTTCCTCTTGTCCGCGGCTAAGCTGCGGGCATGGATGAGATCAAGCGACCGCCGATCAAGGGCCGCGGCGCGGTGAGCAACGCCACCGGCCGCTTCGAGCGCGACACCCGCGTCCTGACCGACGACGGCTGGACCGGCTATGAGTCCGGCGGGAACGAGGCGCTGAGCGATCCGGTGCGCACCACCGTCTCCCCGGCCTCGGCCAAGTCGATCATCGCGCGCAACGAGTCGCCCGACGTCGCCTTCGACCAGTCGGTGAATCCGTATCAGGGCTGCGAGCATGCCTGCATCTACTGCTTCGCCCGGCCGACCCACGCCTATCTGAACCTGTCGCCGGGGCTGGATTTCGAGACGAAGCTGTTCGCCAAGCGCAACGCGGCGGAACTGCTGGCGAAGGAGCTGCGGGCGAAATCCTATGTTTGCCAGCCGCTGGCGCTTGGCGCCAACACCGATGCCTACCAGCCGATCGAGCGGACGGAGGGCATCACCCGCCGCGTGCTGGAGGTCTGCCGCGACTTCAACCAGCCGGTCAGCATCATCACCAAATCGGCGCTGGTCCTGCGAGACCTCGACATCCTGGCGCCGATGGCGGCGGAGGGGCTGGCCTCGGTGGCGATCTCCGTCACCACGCTGGACCGTGACCTCGCCCGCGTGATGGAACCGCGGGCCAGCACCCCGCCGCGCCGGCTGGAAACCATCCGCACCCTGGCGGAGGCGGGCGTTCCGGTGGCGGTGCTCGCCAGCCCGATGATCCCGGCGCTGAACGACCATGAACTGGAGGCGATTCTGGAGGCGGCGGCCGGGGCCGGGGCGACCGCCGCCAGCTACATCCTGCTGCGCCTGCCGCTGGAGATCGCCACCCTGTTCGAGGAGTGGCTGCGCACCCATGTTCCCAACCGCGCCGACCGCGTGCTGAGCCTGATGCGGCAAAGCCGCGACGGCGCGCTGTACCGCTCCGGCTTCGGCACGCGGATGAAGGGCACCGGTGCTTACGCCGACCTGCTGCGCCACCGCTTCAAGCTGGCCTGCCGGAAGCATGGGCTGGGCGACCGCAACTGGCACCTCGACTGCAGCCGCTTCCGGGTGCCGCCGGCCGCCGGGGACCAGTTGCCGCTCCAGCTGTCGCTGTTGTGACCGTCAGGAGCGGCGGAGCATCTTGCCCAAGGGCGTCAGCGGTTCGGCCGATTTGGAAACGGCCGACAGCGGAAGGCGGCCGGTCGCCAGCATCGCCATCACCAGCGCGGGATGGGCCGGGCCGGCGGTATCCTGGCCGGAATGATCGGCCTGCCCGGTGCCGGCGTCCTCGTTCAACGCCTCGTTGATGCGGGCGAAGGCTTCGATATCGTTGATGTGCAGCATGGTCCGTACCCCTCGGCTTCGACTTTTGTGCGTCGCAGCAAAAACGAAGGTAACAGCTCTGCCCTCGAATGATCTCATGTGCGGCGCTTTGACGCAGCCCTTTTAACGGGCCGGTTCGCGAACCGCCAGCATAAGCCCGAATCCGATCACGAAGAAAGCAAGAACCGTCGCCATGCCGACACGCTGGCTGGCGAAGGCCTGGGTCGCCAGCCCGAACAGCAGCGGGCCGAAGAAGCCGACGAAGCGCCCGGTCAGGCTGTAGAGCCCGAACATCTCGCCCGCCATTCCCGGCGGGGCCAGCCGCGCCATCATCGAGCGTCCCGCCGCCTGCGCGGGTCCGAAGAACAGCCCCAGCCCCAGCGCGAAGACCCAGAACCACAGCCGCTCGGTCGCCAGCAGCAGCGGCACGCTGCAGATCGACATGCCGGCCAGCGCGATCAGGATCACCGGCTTGGCCCCCGCCCGGTCGTCCATCCAGGCGAAGCCGATGGCCCCCGCCCCCGCCACCACGTTCAGCACGATGGCGAAGACCAGGATCTCCTCGAAGCTCATGCCGAAGGTGCCGGCGGCGAAGATGCCGCCGAAGGCGGTGATGGTGTTGATGCCGTCGCGGTAGAAGGCGCTGGCGATCAGGAAACGCATCACCTGCCGGTAGCGCCGGGCCTCCCGCAGCGTGGCAACCAGCGTCGCCACCCCGTCACGCGCCGCCCGCAGCAGCCCTTGGCCGGTGGAGGGCTCGTCCGGCACCCACAGGAAATAGGGCAGCGCGAACAGCCCGTACCACGCGGCGGCCAGCACCGCGGTGGCGCGGACATTGGCCTGCTCGCCCCAATCCGCCCATTCCACCCCCAGCAGGCCGAACAGCGGCGCCGGCGCCTGGACGAAACCGACCAGCGCCAGAACGAGGCAGGTCAGCCCGCCGAAATAGCCGATGCCCCAGCCCCAGCCCGACACCCGGCCCAGCAGCCGCGGCGGCACCAGCCCCGGCAGGGTGGCGTTGTAGAAGACGTTGGCCAGTTCGAACGACACGGTGGCGATCACCACGCAGACGAGCGCGAAGGCGGCATCGGCCGGATCGGGCCTGACCCACCAGAGCGCCAGGGTGAAGGCCACGGTCAGCCCGGTGAACAGCGCCATCCAGGGCTTGCGCCGTCCCGCCCGGTCGGCGACGGCGCCCAGCACCGGGCTGAGCAGCGCGATGGCGACGCCGGCCGCGGTCATGGCGGCTCCCCACTGCGCGGTGCCCTCCACCGGATCGCCGATCACGCCGCGGGCGAAATAGACCGAGAAGACGAAGGTCGTGATGATGGTGTTGTAGGCCGAATTCGCCCAGTCGTAGAGACACCAGGAGGCGATGGCGCGTCTGGAGGGGGAGGCTTCGCTCAAACGCCCTCACCCCCCGTCAACCCGTCGATCCCGAAGGAGATCTGGTTGTTGTCGTAGCGGGCGACGATGCGCAGGCGGTCGCCGGCCGACAGCGTGATCGGCTTTTCGAGGAAGGTCATCGCCTGCTTCCAGTGGTTGGTGCGGGCGCGGCTTTCCGACTTGTAGACCACCTCGTCGTCCATGAAGAGGTCGAACCAGAAGGCGACGCCGTGGCAGGTGCCGCCGGTGACGATGGTCACGTCGATCACCCGCTCGCCCTCCTCCGGCATGTTGCGGGTGAAGTCGAAATCCAGCGCGGTGAAGGGTTCGGACAGCGGGGTGTGGGCGTCGGCGCCGAGGTCTATCTGCTGGTAGCCGGGGGAGCGGAAGACGTCGAAGCTGCCCATGTCGAAACCGTCGATGGTCTCGACCGGGTTGATGCGGGCCAGTTCCGGCGTCTCGACCAGCATGGCGTAGACGGTGGAGGCGCGCGGGATGATGGCGCCGCCCGGCTTCACCAGATGGGTGCGGGCATGCTGCAGGACCGACAGCATGCGCGGGGCCAGCATGCCGATGTTGATCAGTTCCGACACGAAGACGTCGGCCTTTTCCGGCAGGTCGCCGCACTCCCCCACCGTCAGCTGGGTCGACAGGCGCGGCACCACGTCGATGCGGTCGGCATAGCCGTTGCGCGCCACCGTCTCCTTGGCGACGCGGGCCAGGATCGGGTTGACCTCGCAGGTCACCACCTTCCTCGCCCCCGCGCGTGCCGCCATCATGGCGACGATGCCGGAGCCGGTGCCGATCTCCAGCACCAGCGAACCGGGCTTCACCGCCCGTTCCAGCGACTGCTTGTAGGCTTCGTTCCGCTCGAAATCGTTGATCATCGGCAGATGCCAGCCGGGCACCGCGTTGGAATAGATCAGCCGGCGGGTGAACTTGACCATCGGGTGGTCGGGCGCCTGCTCGCGCGCCGCCTCGATCACCTCGATGGCCTCGGCGGCACGGTCCAGGCTCTGCAGCACATGGGCGAGGCCGACCTGGGCCGGGACGAAACGCGGGGCGGCGGCCAGAACGATGCGGAACTCCGCCTCCGCCTCCGCCAGCCGGCCGCGGGTGGAGAGCAGTTCGGCCAGGCTGTAATGGACGTCGAGATAGTCGGGAGCCTGCTCCAGCGCGGCGCGGAAATGCTGCTCCGCCTCCTCCAGATCGCCCAGCTCCCGCAGGGTGGCGGCGAGGAAATGGTGCATCTCCGGCGCTTCCGCCCGGAGGCCGAGCGCGGTGCGGAAGCAGTCCGCCGCCTCCTCCAGCCTTGCCTGCACCTTCAGCGCGTTGCCGAGGTTGCCGTGCAGTTCCGGCAGGCGCGGGTTGATGGCGAGGCCGGCGCGGAACGCCTCCTCCGCCTCCGCCGCGCGGCCCTGCTGGAAGAGCAGGCTGCCGCGGCTGTTGTGGAAGGACGGGTCGTTGCCGTTCTCCGCGATGGCCTGGGCGAACAGGGTCAGCGCATAGTCGGGATGGTCGGTGTGGGCGGCGACCAGCCCCAGCAGATGCAGCGCCTGGGCATTGTGCGGATCCGTCGCCAGGATCGCCCGGCAGGCATCCTCCGCCCCCGCCAGATCGTTGCCGCGGAAACGCTTGGCCGCTTCCATCAGAGTCGGGGCGGGGGTGTCGGTCATCGCTGCGGCTCCAGGGGACGGCGGGAACACGAAAAGATCGCCGCACCATACCGGGAATTGCGGCTCCGCTACAGCCTTTCGATCTTGGGCGCCGGACGCGGGACGCACACTCCCCCCTACCTCTCGCCCTGCCCCTCGCCAGTGTTCTCCCAGCCCCAGCGGCTCCAGGCGCCGTCGAGGAAGGCGGTCAGGCGCGGGCCGGCGGGAAGGCCGGAACAGGACAGCAGCGACGGGGCGACGCGGCCGGCGCCGCGGGTCCACCACAGGCTGGCATCCCTCCCCAGCGGGCCGGACAGGCGGTTCAGCAGGGCGCGGGTGGCGGGGCTGACGCGCTCCGGCTCCGGGCGGCCGAGGATGGCGAGGCGGGCCGGCAGCCCCTCCACGTCGGCGCCGGCGCGGCAGGCGTCCGCCGCCAGCGCCTCGGCACGGGACAGCCACGCGGCACAGGCGGCGGGGGTGTCGGCGATGTCGAAGCCGGCGGGCAGGCCGGCGGCGATGGTGAAAGGATAGCTGCGGCCGACACGGTCGGCGCTGGGCATCCACACCCCCACCAGCGGGGCGGCGCCGCACAGGCCGGCGGACAGGGCGAAGCGCCAGACCGGACCCTGAGCGAACAGCGAATCCCATTCGCCGCCCAGCCGCCGCCCGGCCTCGCCCAAGGCGGCCGACAGCCAGCGGTCCCAGGGGCCGAGAACCGCCGCCGGCAGGCCATGGCCGACGAAATCGCCGCGCGCCGGCACCTTGCCGTGGAAGCCCATCACCGGCACCGGATCGGCGCCGCGCGGCGTGCCGAACGATCCCATCATCGCAGCCCCATCATGGCGACGGAGCCCCGCCGGGCTGGGCCATGGGCTGAACCGCGGAATGGGGAACAGATTGGGCCAGCACCTCCTCGACGCGGGCGGCCAGCGCCTCGTCGGGCGGGACCGGGGCGAAGCCGACGGCGAACAGCGCGGCCAGATGGTCGCCCAGCGCGCGGCGGCGCGCCTCGTTGTCCGGGCCGGGCAGCGTGCGCTGCCAGTCCAGCGCCACCCATTCCGCCAGCGCGCCGGCATCCATCGGCTCCGCCCCGCCGACCATGCGGTAGACGCGCAGGGTCTGGCGCAGCTGGTCGGGCAAGGCCCAGTCGGCGCGCAGCCGCTCCTCCAGCCGCAGGGCGATGCGGGCGAGGAACTGGCTGCGCAGGGCGCGGCGGTAGGCCTCCTGCGCCGGGCCGGCGATGCGCGCCCCCTGATACAGCCCGCCGGCCAGCGCCGGGTCGATCCAGCCCCGAGACCCGTCGAAGGCGAATGGAAGGGCGCGCAGGGCATCCAGCGCCGGCAGGATCGCCGCCGGGTCGGCATCCTCCACCCGCGCCAGCGACAGCGGCGGCGTGTCGAGCGGCAGCAGCGCCGCCTCCACCGCCGCGGCCCCGGCATCGGCGCGCTCCAGCAGGGCGGCGTTGCCGCGGGCGCTGACCAGCCACCAGCCGCCGACCACAAGGCCGAGCATCAGCGCGGCGGCGGCGGACAGGGCGCTCCGGCGGCGGCGGGCGCGCTCCACCGCCCGGTCGGTCCGGGCGAGGTTGGCCTCGGGGAAGACGACATCCGGCAGCAGGCGGTCGAGGAAATAGGTGGAGGCGCGGACGGCCGGGTCCGGCTCCAGCAGGGCGAGCGCCCCGCCGGTCTGGGTGGCGCTGGTCAGGTAGAGGCCGCGCAGGCGGGGCGTCTCCTCCCCGTGTTCGGAGCCGAAGACGGTGTCGACGATGTCGGCCAGCGCCGGTTCCAGTTCCGCCACCCGCAGCGGCAGGACGAAGGCGTCGCCGCGGCGGCGCAAATCCGGTTCCTGGTGCAGCCGGTCGAGCAGCCGTTCGTCCAGCCGCCGCACCAGCCCGGCATAGAGATCGCGGAACACCGGCAGCGGGCTGCCGGCCGACTTGATAGGCGACTTGATAGCTGACTTGATGGCCGATTTGGGGGCCGGCTCGTCCACCGGCAGGGTCAGTCCCCAGATCTGCGACCGCGCCTCGCGGTCCAGCGGATCGAAGAAGGTGGTGAAGCCGTCCAGCAGGTCGGCCTTGGTCAGCAGCAGATAGACCGGCAGCCGCACCCCCAGCTGCACGCGCAGCTCGTTCAGGCGCTGGCGGATCAGGATGGCGTGGTTGCGCCGCTCCGCCTCGTCCCAGCTTGCCAGGTCCGGCAGGCTCAGCGTCAGCAGGACGCCGTTGGCGGGCTGGAGCGGCCGGTGCTCCTTCAGCAGGTCGAGCAGGCCGGACCACACCCGCCCGTCCACCGCGCGCCGGCTGTCCTGGGTGGTATAGCGGCCGGCGGTGTCGATCAGCACGGCGCGGTCGGTGAACCACCAGTCGCAGTTGCGGGTGCCGGCCAGGCCGGCCAGCGGTTCCACGACGCTGCCATCCGCCGCGGCGGCTCCGAAGCCGGCATTGGCCAGCGCCGTCGTCTTGCCCGAACCGGGGGCGCCGATCACCAGATACCAGGGCAGCTGGTAGAGGTAACGGCCGCCGCGCCGCTTGCGCAGCCGCGCCAGCACCGCGTCCATCCGCTTGCGAACCGTGGCGATCTCTTCAAGCGAGGCCTTCAGCTCGGGATCGCGGGTGGCGGCCAGGGCTTGCAGCAGGCGGGAGTTGGCGGCGCGCTCGCGGGCGTCGATGCGGCGGTTGACCGCCACCCATGCGGCGAGCGCCAGGACGAGCGGCAGCAGCCGGACGCTCCAGTCGGCCTGGACGGTCGGCAGCAGATGGGGGGCCAGCGCCGCAGCCAGCCGCGGCAGCAGCAGCCAGCCGGCCAGCCCCAACGCCAGCGCGCCGGTCAGCGACAGCGCCCAGCGGGTGCGGGCGGAACGGTGCGGCGACGGGACGGCGGCGGGCCTGCGGCGGCGCCTGGACGGTTTGGCGCCTGCCTTTGCGGGACGGGGATCGGCCATGGCGGGCGCCCTATTGCGGATAGAGGCGGATGTCGATCCGCCGGTTGGCGTCGCGCCCGGCGGGCGTGTCGTTCAGGGCGACGGGCTCCCGGTCGCCACGGCCCTCGGCCGACAGGCGGTCGGGGGCGATGCTGCGCTCCAGCAGCTTGCGCACGGCTTCGGCGCGGGCGTCGGTCAGGGCCTGGGCGGTGGGCAGCCGGCCCGCCGCCGGGGTCTGGTCGTCGGTATGGGCGACCACCAGGACGCGGCCGGGCTCCGCCGCCAGGGTCTGGCCCACCCGTTCCACGATGGCGCGGTGGCGGGCCTTCACGGCGTCGCCGCCGGTGGCGAACATCGCCGCCGCGGGGATGCGGATCACCAGGGCGCCGTCCTCCCCCGCCAGAATCTCGACGGCGCCGATGCGTCGTTCCGGGGCGAGCTGGCCGGTGATGCGGGCGATCAGGGCGGGGCCGGCGGTGGGCGGCGGCGGCGGGACCATCCGCGCGATCTCGATCGGGCGGTCGGGCAGCAATGCTACGATGCGGGCCGCCACCGGCTCCGCCTGCCGGTCGAGGGTGCCGGCGAGATGGACATAGAGGCCGGACAGGCCCAGCGCGACCGCCGCCCAAAGGATCCAGCCGGGCAAGGCAGCGCCCAAGCCGCGCCCCAGCGGACGGAACGGCTCCGTCACCCCGGCCCAGGCCGGCGACAGCTCCGCCGCCACGTCGCCGCGGGCGCGGCGCAGGATGCGGTACAGCTCGTCGCGCAGGCGGGCGAGGTCGTGGGCGCCGCCGGGCTTGTCGCGGAACCGCCCCTCGAAGCCCAGCGACAGGCAGGCGTAGAACACTTCCAGCGCATGGCGGTGGCGGCGCGGGTCGCCCAGCATGCCGTCGAGCAGGTCGAAGAAGCGCACCCCGGCACCGGGCTCCGCCACCGCCGCCCCGCCATGTCCGGCGGCGCGGGCGATGTCGTCCAGCGTGGCGGACAGCGCGACACGGGCGGCGGCGATGTCCTCGGCGTCGAGGCCGGCGGCGGCGGCCTCGCGGCCGAACCGCTCCAGAGCCGCGGCGGCGGCGGCCCGCGGCGGGTCGGCGAGGGCGCGGTCGCGGAAGGTTCCGGCCAGCGCCAGCACCGGGGCGGCGACGGTCAGCAGCGGGTTGAGGGAGTCGCGGGGGCGCGAAGGCGGATCGGGGGTGCCGGCGGCGGGCGGCGGGGCGGCCTCCGCCAGCAGTTCCGCTCCGTCCAATCTCTCGTCCGCCTGCATGTCTCGTCCGCTGTCGGGGAAATTCGGGGGGAGGTATAGCAGCGTCGGGGCGGTGTGGGGAACCTGGGGGGTGGCGGCTCCGCTACGGCCCCTCCCCTACCGCACGCCGCTGTTGCTGTAGTCGTACTGCACCCGCGGCGCGGTGCCGGAGGGGATGGACGGGCTGCCGGCGATCTTCTCGATCAGCGACCCGATCCCGCCGCCCGACCTCTCCTCGGCGGAGGCGACCGGAACGCCGCCCTGCGGCACCGCGCCGGGCGGCGGCGTCCAGGCGGGGGCTCCGTCCAGGCCGGGAAGCGGCCGGGCCGGCTTGCCGGCGTGGGCGTCCATCATGAAGTCGCGCCACAGCCTGGCCGGCAGGCTGCCGCCGGTGACCTTCTTCATCGCGTCGTTGTTGTCGTTGCCGAGCCACACCCCGGCGACCAGATCGGCGGTGAAGCCGACGAACCACGCGTCGTGATAGTCCTGAGTGGTGCCGGACTTGGCCGCCGCCGGGCGGTTCAGCCGGGCGCTGCGGCCGGTGCCGTAATCCAGCACGCCGCTCATCATCTGCGTCAGCCGCACCGCATGGGCCGGATCGACCACCGCCCCGCCGCCGCCGCCCTGGCGCCGATAGAGGACAGTGCCGTCGCGGCTCCTGATCTCGGTGATTGCATAGGCCCAGACCGGGGCGCCGCGGTTGGCGATGCCGGCATAGGCGCGCACCAGTTCCAGCGGCGTCACCTCGCTGGTGCCGAGCGCCAGCGACAGGTCGCGGGTCAGCGGCGAGGCGATGCCGAGATTCGACGCGATGCGCCGCACCCGGTCGGTTCCGACCCGCTCCGTCAGCCGCGCCGTCGCCGTGTTGGACGAATAGGCCAGCGCCGCGGCCAGGGTGATGCTGCCGCGATACTTGCCGTCATAGTTGCCGGGGCTCCAGGTGCCGAACTGGACCGGCCCGTCCTCGATGGCGCTGTCGGGCGACCAGCCGGCCTCCAGCGCCGCCAGATAGACGAAGGGCTTGAAGGCGGAGCCCGGCTGGCGCATCGCCTGGGTGGCGCGGTTGAACTCGCTGCTGTCGTAATCGCGCCCGCCGACCAGCGCGCGCACCGCGCCGTCGGGGCTCATGGCGACCAGGGCGCCCTGGCGCACGTTGGCGGCGGCGCCGGGACCGGCCAGCAGCGCCTCCAACCGCTGTTCGGCGGCACGCTGCATCTTCAGGTCCAGCGTGGTGCGGACGATCACGTCGCCATGGTCGGGACCGGCGAAGCCCGACACCAGATCGGTCACCCAATCGGCGAAATAGCGGCCGTCGCCGCGCGGCTTGCGCCTGGGCGAGGGCTTGGCGGCGCGGGCCGCCTCGTACTGCGCCTGGGTGAGATAGCCGGCGTCCAGCATCGCCGCCATCACCACCCGCGCCCGCTCCGCCGACTCATCGGGGTTGGAACTGGGGGAGTAGCGCGACGGCGCCTTCAGCAGGCCGGCGAGCACCGCCGATTCGCGGATGTCGACCGCCGTCGCCGGCTTGCCGAAATAGGTGCGGGCGGCGGCGTCCACCCCGAAGGTGCCGGCGCCGAGATAGACGCGGTTCAGGTAGGCGGTGAGGATCTGGTCCTTGGAGAAGCGGCTCTCCAGCCAGAGCGCCAGCATCGCCTCCTGGATCTTGCGCTTCAGCGACTTCTCGGGCGTCAGGAACAGGTTCTTGGCGAGCTGCTGGGTGATGGTGGAGCCGCCCTGCACCGCCCGGCCGGCTTGCCAATTGACGTAGACGGCGCGCGCCAGGCCCAGCGGGTCGATGCCGAAATGGCTGTAGAAGCGACGGTCCTCGATCGCCAGTACGGCGTCCACCAGATGCGGCGGCAGGTCGCGCACGCTCAGCGTCGTGCCGTGCAGGTCGCCGAAGCGGGCGAACTCCGTCCCGTCGGCGGCCAGCACGGTGACGGAGGCGCGGCGTTCGAACTGCGCCACCTTGGAGATGTCCGGCAGGTCGAGCGCGAACCAGGCCAGCACCGCGCCCAGCCCGATGCCGCACCAGATGGCGGCGACCAGCCCCCCCTGCACCAGCCGCCTGCCCCATCCTCCCCCCTTGCGGGGCGGCTGCGGCGCCCGGCCGGGGCGCCCGGCGGGCGGGACCGGCGGCTGCGGCGGCTGGGAGCCGCCGGACCGGCGGACGGACGGCTTGGACGAGCGGAGCTTGGGCAAGGAGATCCTTGGCAGGGTGAAGGACGGCAATGTGAAGGACGGCAGGCCGGAGCGGCGGCGCGGCCGACGGACCTGCTTGTAGGGCGTCGGCGGAGGAGCGGCCGACGGCGGCGTCTTGCGGCGGCGCTTGCCGCGGCCGAGCGACGCCAGCGCCGCGGACGCGATGTCGCGGGCAAGGCTGCGGGCGATGGCACCGGCGGACAGCCGGCCCGACAGCTTGTCCAGCGGCGACGGGTCTTCGCGGGTGCGGACAGGGCGGGGGCCGGCATAAAGCTGACCCGTCCGGTGCTGCTCCGTCATGTGGTCCGGTCGGTCGGCTGTCACGGCGCGCTCGCAAAGCCCTGTCGGATGGGGAGGGTTTCAGTCGGTGTCTTGCCGGGAGACACTCCCCGCAATGGTCCTCATACGCCCACACCCGCTTCGCCGGAAGACCGGCGGCGGCCCGGCGATTATTTGTCCCGCGACCGTGGCGAAAGGATGACGCTATCCGCAATTTCGAGATGGAGAATCGCGAAGGAGAAGGGGGCGTTATGACGGCTCTATGAAGTTTGTCGGAGGCCCGACTTCCGGCATGGACGGGGCAGTTTCGTCTCAGGCACACTTCGCGCCTTGAGCGGGGCCGCGCCATCGGCCGAAACGCCAGCCCGTCTGAACGCCAGCCGTTCAAACGCCAAACAAGAGCCAGGGAGACCGGACGCCATGTCCAAGACCGAGAACGCCCAGGTCGATCACGCCAAGACCGAGACCCAGCGGTCCAGCGCCGAGACGCAGCGCGCCGCCAAGAGCTTCACCCGCCGCCTGCTGCTGCAGAGCGCGGCGGCGGCGGCCGGCGTCGCCTCGGTCGGTCCCTTCGTGCTGCGCGAGGGCCGCGCCGCGTCGGGGTCGGTGAAGATCTTCTCCTGGGCCGGCTACATCAGCCCGGACATGCTGGCCGATTTCGAGAAGAAGACCGGCGTCAAGGCGACCCTGACCGAATACGGCACCAACGACGAGCTGCTGAACCAGCTGAAGGCCACCGGCGGCGCCGGCTTCGACATCATCCACCCCACCGTCGACCGCGTGCCGAACTATGTCGAGTACGAGCTGGTGCAGCCGCTCGACGAATCGAAGGTGAAGTGGGACGGCTGCCTGAAGTCTTCGGTCGAGGGATCCGCCGGAATGGGCGGCGTCGTCGGGGCCAATCGCTATTTCGCCCCGGCCGACTGGGGGACGGAGGCGCTGGCCTTCGACATGAACAAGGCGCCGCTGGCCTACGGCACCGCCAGCTACGGCGATCTGTGGACGCCGGCCAATGCCGGCAAGGTGACGGTGCGCGGCCATTCCTCGCTGATCGGCATCGCGCTGTGGCTGGAAAGCCAGGGCAAGCTGCCTCACCCCGTCCGCGACCAGTTCAAGGACGAGGCCAAGGCGCGCGCCAACTTCGACGCCATCCTCAAGGTGGCCGCCGCCAACAAGAAGTCGGTCGCCCAGTTCTGGACCAACGAGAACGAGGCCCAGGGCGCCTTCCGCACCAACGGCTGCGTCATCGGCCAGACCTGGGACAGCAGCGCCGTGGCGCTGCGCAAGGAAGGGCTGCCGATCCGCTTCGTCGCGCCGAAGGAGGGCGCTCTCGCCTGGATGGAGGGCTTCGCCATCCCGAAGAAGGCGGAGAACCTGGAGAACGCCTATGCCTGGATCAACTGGTTCTACACGCCGGAGGCGGGCGCGCTCTACACCAACCATTCCGGCATCGCCAGCACCTCGGTCGGCGCCGAGGCGCATCTGACCGACCTGAACAAGCAGTTCTTCGCCGACGCCTATCCGGGCGACGCGCTGCAGAAGCTGTGGTGGTGGCCGATCCAGGAGGCGTGGTACGTCTCCATCCGCAACGAGTACCAGGATCGCTTCCTGGCGGCGTGATCGGCATACAGCAGGGGCCATGAGCCAAGACGTCCAACTCGACCATGTCACCATGCGGTTCGGCGACACCGTCGCCGTCCGCGACGTGTCGCTGACCATCGGCGCCGGGGAGTTCTTCAGCTTCCTCGGCCCCTCGGGCTGCGGCAAGACGACCATCCTGCGCATGATCTCCGGCTTCATGGAACCGACGGCGGGCGTCATCCGCATCGGCGGCAGGGACATGAAGGGGATCGGGCCGAACAAGCGGCCGACCGCGCTGATCTTCCAGAACCTGGCCCTGTTCCCGCTGATGACGGTGGCGGACAACATCGGCTTCGGGCTGGAGGTGCGCGGCGTGCCGGCGGCCGACCGCCGCCGCCGGGTGCGGGAGCTGCTGGAACTGGTGGCCCTGCCCGACACCGCGGACAAGCGGGTGACCGACCTGTCCGGCGGCCAGCGCCAGCGCATCGCCATCGCCCGCGCGCTGGCGGTGGAACCGGCGGTGCTGCTGCTGGACGAACCGCTGTCGGCGCTGGACCTCAAGCTGCGCCAGCATATGCGGGCGGAGCTGCGCGAGCTTCAGAAACGCACCGGCGTCACCTTCATCTACATCACCCACGACCAGGGCGAGGCGCTGACCATGTCCGACCGGATCGGCGTGATGTCGCGCGGCGTGCTGGAACAGGTGGGCGACGGCAAGACCATCTACGACCACCCGGAAACCGCCTTCGTCGCGTCCTTCGTCGGCGAGTCGAACCGCTTCGCCGGCCCGGTGGTCGAAGCGGCGGAAGGCTGGGCGGTACTCGACACCGCCTTCGGCCCTTTGCGCGGGCGCAACCCGCGGGGGCTGGCGGTGGGCGAGCGCGCCACCCTGTTCGTCCGGCCGGAACGGCTGACTCCCGGCGGGAACGGCAACGGCCTGAGCGGCAATGGCCCGAGTGGCAGTGGCCCGGGTGAAAACGGCCTGAGCGCCCGCGTCAGCCACAGCGACTTCGAGGGCGCCTTCGTCAACGCCTTCCTCGACGGCGGGCTGACCGTTCAGATGCCGCATCTGGGCCAGGAACCCGTCTTCGTCCCCGGCGAGACCGTGCGGCTGGGTTTCCGGGCTACCGACGCGGTGGTTCTGCCGACGGGGTAAGGAACTCCCAAGAAAATAAAGCGCACAAACGAAAACGCCCCGGCCAATCGGCCGGGGCGTTTCGCATTGGGAAGACTGTGCCGTCAGTCGGGCCGTCAGTTGGCCTGCTGGATCGCCGACAGCTGCCACTGGCCGCCGCGCGGGCGGACGAAGGTCCACAGCTCCGTCGCTTCGGTCGGCTGCGAGGCGTTGCCCTCCACCACGCGGCCGCTGGCGCGCTCCACCGTGGTGTCGATCAGCGAGAAGCGCATGGCGACGGTGGCGTACTCCTGCGCCCCTTCGCGCCAGCCCTCGGCCAGATCGCCCTGCAGCAGGCGGACGTCGCTGATCTGGTTGACCACGCCGCGGTTGCGGTTCTCGGTCAGGTCTTCGGTGAAGTAGGCCAGCATCTCCGGCGTCGTGGCGGCGCGCAGAGTGTCCACATCCTCACGCCCGTAGGCGGTCTGGACGGTGACGAGCAGGCGCTCGAACGCCTCGAAGTCGGCCGGCTGGATGCCGACCTCGTCGGAAGCCTGACGGCGCTGGGCCGGACCGGCATTGCCGCCGCCCATCGGGGCGCCTCCGACCGGGTTGTATCGGACGTCGGCCGCGTCGCGGTTCATCTGGCCACCCTGCGGGCCGCCAGCATAGGCCGGGCCGCCGCCCATCTGGTTGCCCATCGAGCCGAGCGGGCCGCCGGGCGCCGCGGTCTTCGCCGTCTGCGAGCGGTTGCGGAAGAAGCGCATGGCCAGACGGACCAGGAAGACGACCAGCAGGATCTGCAGGATGAAGCCCAGGATGCCGGCGAAGCTGCCGAGACCCTCGAAGAAGCCGCCGCCGAACAGCATCGCGCCGATGCCGGCGCCGATCAGGCCGCCCATCAGGCCCGACATGAAGCCGCCGCCGAAGAAGCCGCGCGAAGGCGCCGCCGCCGGAGCGGTGGCCTGCGAGCCGGGGCGCTGCGCGCCCGGAGCCGCCGCCGGGGCGGCGGAGCGCTCCATCGGCGAGACCGCGTTGGGCGCGGTGGAGGTGGCGGCCGGCGCCTCGGTCGTGCGGCTGCCGCGGCTGCCCGAGGAACTGCTCTTGCCGGCGCGGGCGTCGGCGGTGCCGGCAGCCAACGCCATCACCAGCGCAACCGCCACGGCGGTGGCGGCGCGGGCCCCGCGCATCTTGGTGGAGGTGGCGGAAAGGCTCGAAGGTCGGGTCTTCTCGCTCATATTCGTGCTCGCTTGTCGCATCTGGTCGGTTTTCCAGCCTTCCCACATGGGGGTGCCGGCCACCCGGTTTAAGAGGCGGTCTCACTTTTTTCCAGCAACAATCGGTACCGCTGCTCAATCAGTTTCATTCTGCAGCGCAGCATCCATCAGGGGATCGCCCTTCAGGGCGTCGATCGCCCGCCGGTCGCGCTTGGTCGGGCGCCCGGCGCCGGGCTGTTGCACCGGCGCACGGTAGGGATCCTGCAGCCGCTCCTCCGGCACCGGCCGGGCGAGATCCTCGTACAGCGCCTGGGCCTCCGGCGCCGGTCCGCGGCGGCTGCCCAGCGCCACCACCTTGATGACGCGGATGTGCCGCCCCTGGGCGAAGGTCAGCACGTCGCCCGGCTTCACCGACGCATGCGCCTTGGTCACCACCGCCCCCGACAGCCGCACGCCCCCGTCGTTGCACAGCTTGGCGGCAAGGCTGCGCGTCTTGAAGAAGCGCGCGTACCAAAGCCACTTGTCGAGCCGCAGCCGGCCGGGAGTGGAGTCGTCGGTGTCGGTGTTGCCGGCAGTGTTGCTCATGGGCGTTTCCGTCGGTTGATTTCGTTCATTATCCGTGGGGTTGTCATGCCCCCTCCCCAACCCTCTCCCGCCCTTGGCGGTGGAGGGGAGAGCCCCTCACATCCCCGACAGCTGCCGCAGCTTGGCGAACGGGTGGTCCTCGTTCGTCGGCCGCTCCCGCCGCTGCCGGTTTCCCTGGCGTTGCCCCTGCGGACGCTTCCGCTTCCAGGTCACCGCCCCGTCCTCGCCTTCGGCGCGCACATAGCCGAGCCCGCTCAGCACCGCGCCCAGCTCCTCCGCCGACAGGCCGACGCGCTGGCCGAGCGCCACCTCGCGGATCGGCGCATTCGCCTTGGACGCCGTCAGCAGTTCCGTCTCCAGCCGGTCGAGCATGTCGACGCGCAACGCCCGGCCGCCGGCCAGCGGATAGCCGATGGCTTCCCAGAAGGCGGGCGGCGCGCCGCCGTCCTTGACCGAGGGCGCCTCCACAGACACGCGGCCGGGCGGCGGGATCGGCACCGGCAGCGGATGCCCCTTCGACACCGCCCACAGCAGCCCGCGCAGACTAACCGCCGCCGGCTTGGCCAGCGCCGTCAGATAGAGGTGCGACACGCCCAGCCGGACACCCAGCCTGCCCAGCGTCCTGCGGTCCTCGCGCTCCAGCTGTTCGACCATGGCGGCGACGGGTGCGCGCGGCAGAACGCCCAGCCCTTCCACCAGCTGGAAAGCCACCCCGCGGCCGGGGCCGGACAGCCCCTCCGCGGCGGACAGGGCGAACAGCGGTTTCAGCCGGGCGGCGATGTGGTCCTTCAGCCAGCGGTCCAGCCGCGCCCGCACCCGCTCGCGCTGGGCCTGGTCCAGCATGCCCTCGTCGAACGGCACCACCAGCGGCGTCAGCACCGACGGCCCGGCGGCCAGCCGCGCCACCGGCAGATCGTCGGCGCTGAGCACCCCGTCCGGCCCAAGGGCGAAGACATCGTCGGGCTCGGCCTCGAAGGCGCGCAGGCGCTTGGCCAACTCGTCGCGCAGCGCCCGGCGGGCGGCGGTCAGCAGCGACTTCGCCTCGTCGGAGCGGTCGGGCGCGTCGGGGACGAAGCGGAAGCCCTCCAGCCGCCCCACCACATGCCCCTCCACCACCACCTCGCCGTCGGCGCGCACGCCGCCCAGCAGCGAGCGCCCGTCCTTCAGCGTGCGGGCCAGCGTGGCGGAGCGGCGGTCGATGAAGCGCTGGGTCAGCCGCTCGTGCAGGGCGTCGGACAGCCGGTCCTCGATGGCGCGGGTGCGCTCCTGCCAGTGCAGCGGGTCCTTCAGCCAGGTCGGCCGGTTGGAGATGTAGGTCCAGGTGCGGATATGGGCGATGCGGGCGACCAGCGCGTCGATGTCGCCCTCGGTCCGGTCGAGCCGCGAGATCTGCTTCGCCACCCAATCGTCGTCGAGCCGGCGCAGGGGCCCCCGCAGGCTGCGGAAGACCTGGGCCAGCAGCTTGGTGTGGGCGTCGGACAGCACTTTGCGGAAATCGGGAACCTGGCAGACCTCCCACAGCAGCTTGACCGCATCGCGGCCGCGCGCGAGGTCCATGATCTCCGGATCGCGCACCAGCGCCTGCAGGGCCAGGTGGTCATCGGCCTCGCGCACGCGGCTCAGTTCCGGGATCGGCGCCCGTTCCTCCAGCGATTTCAGCAGGAAGCCCGGCGTGTCGAAGCGGAGCGCGCTGTTGCGCCAGGACAGCGCCTTGACCGTCTCGAACTCGTGGTTCTCGACGCGGCTGACCAGATCGGCGTCCAGTTCCCCCACCTCGTCGGTGGTGCCGAAGGTGCCGTCGCGCATGTGGCGGCCGGCGCGGCCGGCGATCTGCGCCACCTCGGCGGGGCGAAGCCGGCGCGGGGCGAAGCCGTCGAACTTGACGATGCGGGCGAAGGCGACATGGTCGACGTCCATGTTCAGCCCCATGCCGATGGCGTCGGTCGCCACCAGATAATCCACCTCCCCCGCCTGATAGAGCCCGACCTGCGCGTTGCGCGTGCGCGGGCTGAGCGCCCCCAGCACCACGGCGGTGCCGCCGCGCTGGCGCCGGATCATCTCGGCGATGGAATAGACGTCGGTGGCGGAAAAGGCGACGACGGCCGAGCGCGGCGGCAGCCGCGTCAGCTTCTTGTAGCCGGCATAGGTCAGCTGGGAGAAGCGCGGCCGGCTGATGAACTCCGCCTTCGGCACCAGCCGGCGGATCATCGGCTGCATCGAATCGGAGCCCAGGACCATCGTCTCGACCATGCCGCGGGCGTTCAGCAGCCGGTCGGTGAAGATATGGCCGCGCTCGGGATCGGCGCAGAGCTGGATTTCATCGACCGCCAGGAAATCGACGGCACGGTCCAGCGGCATCGATTCGACGGTGCAGACCCAATAGGACGGGTTGGGCGGCAGGATCTTCTCCTCCCCCGTCACCAATGCGACCGCGTTCTTTCCCTTGATCGAGACGATGCGGTCGTAATTCTCCCGCGCCAGCAGGCGCAGGGGAAAGCCGATCATGCCGGACCGGTGACCGAGCATGCGCTCGATCGCCAGATAGGTCTTGCCGGTGTTGGTCGGCCCCAGCACGGCGACCACACGGCCCCCGCGCCCGAGACCGCCGCCCGCCGAAGCGTGAGAGGACGTCATGGTGTTAAGCTTTGGGGTGCGGAAGCCCGCAATGCAAGCGGCGGCTTGTCTTTATCCCCTTCCCTCTCCCGAACGACAAAGGCCGCCGAATGGGAATTCGGCGGCCTTCAGTCTCACGGCGGCTGCGGTGGGGGGCTTGGGGTCGCCGCCGGGAGCCTGTCCTTTTCTGTTACGTCGGTTCCCGGGTTACTGCTGCGGTGCCGGTGCCGGTGCCGGGCCCGGGCCCTTTCCCGGACCCATCCCACCCGGCCCCATTCCACCGGGACCCATGCCGTGATGGCGCGGGCCGCCCATGTGCTTGCCCATGTAACCGCCCATGCCGCCCATGCCCTGGCTCAGCATGCGGTCTGCCTGCTTCTGCTGGTCGGGCGTCAGCTGGGCGTAGAGGTCGGTCAGGGCCGGGCGGACGGTCTGGACCTGCTGCAGGCGGGCCTGCATCATCTGCTCGGCACGCTCCAGGCGCTGCGGCAGGGCCGCCGGGCGCGGGGCGTCCTTGAACTTCACGCAGAGGTCCTGCGTCGGCTTCAGGCTGGAGCGGGCGGCGTCGGCGAACTTGGTCCAGGCGGCGCGCTGCTGTTCGGTGATGTTCAGCTTCTTCTCCGCATAGGCCAGCCTGCCGGCCATACGGGCCTCCTGGTCATCGCACATGCGGGCGAATTGGCGGTCGGGGCCGGGACCGCCAGCCTGCGGGCCACCGGCCGGACCACCGGCCGGGCCCCCCTGGGCGAAGGCCGGAACGGCCATGCCGAGACCGGCGACCAGCAGGGCGGACGTCAGAAGGGCGCGTTTCATGGTGACAACTCCTCAGTATTTGAACCGTGGATCACGGCGCTGACGAAACCCCGGATTTGAAGGGGGTTATTTCGTTGGGACGTTGCCGGCTGCATTGCCGCCGCTGTCCCGGTGAACAGACAATGGGCGCCGAACGTTGCGGTCGAATGTCCGCAAACCGGTCATTTGGTAACAGAGTGTAACCGCCGGCCATCCCGTAACCCGCCGTTACACATTTCCCCTTCACGCCCACCGCGCCTCGCCCGATCATGGGAGCCATGGACCGCACACCCCACCTCCTCGTCGTCGACGACGACCGCGAAATCCGCTCCCTCGTCGCCCAGTTCCTGACCAAGCACGGCTTCCGGGTCACCGGGGTCAGGGACGGGGCGGAAATGATACGCACGCTCGACGGCGCCCGCGTCGACCTGATCGTGCTGGACCTGATGTTGCCGGGGGAGGACGGGCTGTCGCTCTGCCGCCGCCTGCGCGCCGCGCCTCAGACGGCGCAGACCCCCGTCATCATGCTGACCGCCATGGGGGAGGAGACCGACCGCATCGTCGGGCTGGAGATGGGGGCCGACGACTATCTGGCGAAGCCGTTCAGCCCGCGCGAACTGCTGGCCCGCATCAAGGCGGTGCTGCGCCGCGTCGCCGCCCCGCCGGTGGCGGGCGCCCCGGCGGCGGCCGGCGCGGTGCTGCGTTTCGAAGGCTGGTCGCTCGATCTCACCAAGCGGGAACTGCGGTCGCCCGACGGCGTGCTGGTCCAGCTGTCGGCCGGTGAATACGACCTGCTGGTCGCCTTCGCCGAGCATCCGCAGCGGGTGCTGACCCGCGACCAGCTTCTGGATCTGGCGCGCGGCCGCTCGGCGGTTCCCTTCGACCGTTCCGTCGACGTGCAGGTCAGCCGTCTGCGCCGCAAGATCGAACCCGACCCGGCCGAACCGACCCTGATCAAGACCGTGCGCGGCGGCGGCTATCTCTTCACCCCGTCGGTGACCAGCGGCAGCGCGGCGCCATGACCGCCCGGCCGGACGACATGACCGGAAAGCCCAAGGCGCCGCATCGCCCGTCGGTCCGCCGCCGCGCCTTCCGCCGCCTGGGCCTCCGCTTTCCCGACAGCCTCGCCGCGCGCATCGCGCTGACGGTGGTGCTGGCGCTGCTGCTCACCCAGGCGATCAGCGCGCTGGTCTATCTGACCGACCGCAGCGAAGGGCCGCCGATCCATGGGCCGAACGTGCTGGTCCAGCGCATCACCGCCATCGTCCAACTGGTGGAAAGCACCCCGCCGCAGGGCCGCGGGCGGGTGGTGCGCGCCATCGACGATCCGGTCCTGCGGGTGGAGTGGCGCGCCGACCGGCCGCCCCCGCTGCCGGAGGAGACCTATTCCGGCCGCCGGTTCGACGGGCTGAAGCGCCGGCTGCGCGAGTCGCTGGACTCGCCCGACCGCAACATCCTGGTGGAGGTCCAGCGCCCGCCCCATGGCGAAGCCCGCGATGACGGCAACAACCATCACCCGCCCGCCATGGGCGACGAGTACCGGCGCTGGGGGCCGCATGTCCGGCTGTCGGTGCGGCTCGGCGATGGGTCGTGGCTCAGCTTCACCGGCGGCGATCCGCTGGCCGGCCCCTTCGGCATCGTCCGCTTCCTGTTCTGGATGGGGGCGGTGGTGGCGGTCATCCTGCTGGTCTCGCTGCTGGCCGCCCGGCGGGTGACCGCGCCGCTAGCCGGTTTCGCCGCCGCCGCCGAACGGCTCAGCGTCGACGGCGAGGCCCAGCCCCTGCCCGAGGAGGGCCCGCGCGAACTGCGCGCCGCCACCCGCGCCTTCAACCGGATGCAGGCGCGGCTCGCCCGCTTCGTCGCCGACCGCACCCAGATGCTGGCGGCGATCAGCCACGACCTGCGCACGCCGATCACCCGCCTGCGCCTGCGCGCCGAGCTGGTCGACGATCCGGAGATGCAGCGGCGGATGCTGGCCGACCTGGACGAGATGGAAGCGATGATCTCCGCCACGCTGGCCTTCTCCCGCGACGATGCCCAGCGCGAGCCGCGCGTCCGCTTCGACCTTGCCGACCTGCTGCAGAGCCTGTGCGACGACCGCGTCGATGCCGGCCACCGCGCCGTCTATGACGGTCCCGCCCATGTGGTGGCGGAAGGCCGCCCGGTGGCCCTGCGCCGGGCCTTCGCCAACCTGATGGACAACGCGATCAAGTATGGCGGCGGCTTCACCTTGCGGCTGGCGGAGGGAGCGGGCATGGACGGGCAGGCTTCCGGCCGGCAGGCCCGCATCCACATCGACGACGACGGCCCCGGCATCCCGGAGGCGGAGTTCGAGAAGGTCTTCGCCCCCTTCTACCGGCTGGAACGCTCGCGCTCCCGCGATACCGGCGGCGTCGGGCTGGGCCTGTCCACCGCCCGCAGCATCATCCGCGGCCATGGCGGCGACGTGACCCTGTCCAACCGCGACAGAAGCGATGGGGGCGGCCTGCGCGCGACGGTGACCCTGCCGCTCTGATATCGGCGGTCATTGATGATCGCCGGTATCCATGCCGACTGGCACGGCGGCGCACCGCGATTGATCGGCAACCCATATTGGCGGGGGCAAGTCGAATCTTGCGCCCGACGATATCGAACGATTGTCAGCTTTCGAGCATCCGGCGCAACAGTTCAACGTCTTCGGCGAAGGACGGATCGGTGGCGCGCAGTTCGTCCACCTTCTTGACCGCGTGCATGACCGTGGTGTGGTCGCGGCCGCCGAACTTGCGGCCGATCTCCGGCAGGGAGCGGGCGGTCAGCTGCTTGGCCAGATACATGGCGATCTGGCGCGGGCGGGCCACCGCGCGGGCGCGGCGGGCGGAATGCATGTCGGCGACGCGGATGTTGTAATGCTCCGCCACCCGCTTCTGGATCTCGTCGATGGTGACGCGGCGGTCGTTGGCGCGCAGCAGGTCGTGCAGCACCTCCTGCGTCGTCTCCAGCGAGATGGAGCGGCCGACCAGCTCGGCATGGGCGACGATGCGGTTCAGCGCCCCTTCCAGCTCGCGCACGTTGGACGTGATCTTGTGGGCCAGGAACTCCAGCACCTTCAGCGGGATGCTGGCCTGGAGCGCGTCGGCCTTGGCCTGGAGGATGCCCAGCCGCAGTTCGTAGGTGGTCGGGTGGATATCGGCGACCAGCCCCCAGCCGAGGCGGGAGCGCAGCCGCTCCTCCATGCCTTCCAGGTCGGACGGGCTCTTGTCGGCGGAGATGATGACCTGCCGGTTCTGGTCGACCAGCGCGTTGAAGGTGTGGAAGAACTCCTCCTGCGTGGAGTCCTTGCCGCTGATGAACTGCACGTCGTCGATCATCAGCACGTCGACCGAGCGGAACTGCTGCTTGAAGGCCATGGTGTCCTTGAAGCGCAGCGCCCGGATGAACTGGTACATGAACTTCTCGGCCGACAGGTACAGCACCTTGCGGTTCGGGTCGTTCTTGCGGATCTGCCAGGCCAGCGCGTGCATCAGGTGGGTCTTGCCCAGCCCGACTCCGCCATAGAGGAACAGCGGGTTGAAGGTCACGGTGGTGGCGTCGGCGACGCGGCGGGCTGCGGCATGGGCCAGTTCGTTCGGCTTGCCGACGACGAAATTCTCGAAGGTGAAGCGCGGGTCGAGCGCGGCGGACAGGTCGGACCGGTCCTCCAGGATCGCCGGGACGGCGTTCGGCGATTCGTCCGACGCCCCGCCATAGGAAGCCGAGGTGTAGACGGTCGACGGGGCAGAATCCGCGGCAAGGCCGCCATCGGCCGGACGCGGGGGCGGTGCCGGACGGGGCGCCGGGCGCGACTCGGCGAAACGGGAATCTTGGGCGCCTTGGGCACGGGGCGCCGGAGCGGGGCGGCCGTCGCCGTTGTCGTCATTGTCGGCGACCAGCGCCGCGGGCGGGTTGGTGGAGGCGACGATGACGTCGATCGACTGGACTTCCGGATTCTCGCCGGACCAGAGGGCGCGGATGCGGTCGGCATAGTGGGTCAGCACCCAGTCGCGCATGAAGCGCGTGGGCACGACGATGCACACCTCGCCGCCGACAAGGCTGGCGACGGACAGCGGCTGAAGCCAGCTCCGGTAGGCGATCTCGCCCACCTCTTCCTTCAGGCGTCCGCGAATGCGCGCCCACTGCTGATCCAACGACACGCCGACCGACATGCTCCCTTACTCCCGCTCCTTCCCCCCGGCCAGCCCCCACCGCCGAGGCGGCGCGGGAGCGACCCCGCGGCCGGGACAGCCGGCACCGGTGCCGCACACACCGAAGATGTGTCCGCCGACTGGTGCCCCGGCCGCCCGCCTGGTCCCGCCCGGACGAATCCAGGCAGGGTTGACCCCGAACGGAACATTATACCCAAAACGCACACGCATGAGTCGACGGGATTGTAAATCCCGCCCCAAGCGCGACAGCTTGTAAGTAAAAGAAGATCGTGCGATCGACCGGGACTCAACAAGCCCCGATCCTGCGTAAGACCTTCAGTATTTCACTTCTGTGTTCGGCCGGCCACAGAGTGTTGCATCACCCCATTTGGCTCTGCCGAATTGGAGCAAAAGTCTAACCATACCAACGAAATCTGGCAATGGGACAGATGGCGAACGGCCTAAAAAGATAAAAACCATCGTTCTAACCACAAGGCCGATCCCGAATCTCATAAGCGCGCCTAACAACAATCTAAGACAATTGTCGATTACCCATACATTTACTTTAAACGCAAAAAGCCGCGCCCCGAGTCACGGGCGCGGCTTTTTGAAACCAGCGGATGAAAGCTCTATCAGAGAGCCTTGATCGCAGCCGACAGACGCGACAGCTTGCGCGACACGGTGTTCTTGTGCAGCACGCCCTTGGACACGCCGCGCATCAGCTCCGGCTGAGCGGACTTGAACGCGTCGGCGGCAGCGGACTTGTCGCCGCTCTGGATCGCGCCCTCGACCTTCTTCACGAAGGAGCGGATGCGGCTGATGCGGGCACGGTTGACTTCCGTGCGACGCTCGGTCTGACGAATGCGCTTTTCAGCGGACTTATGATTGGCCATGGAAACCCTACTCCGAACGACACGGCTGTCGTGATGCGAGCGCGCCTTATACGCGGCAGCGCACCGCGAGTCAAGGCGTGGACGCCCGATGATTTTGACTAATCGTACGCGGACGACATCTTGATGGGATCTGGTCCATCCCCCGCAAGATGCAGGGGATGGCTCAGGCGGCAGAGTCGAAGGGTGTTCGACGACTCAGCGATTCTTCCAGCCGGGCTGCCGCTTCTCGGCGAAGGCCGCCATGCCTTCCTTCTGATCTTCGGTGGCGAAGGTCGAATGGAACAGGCGGCGCTCGAAACGGATGCCCTCGGCCAGGGTCGACTCATAGGCGACGTTGACCGCTTCCTTGGCCATGGCGATGACCGGCTGCGACAGCGAGGCGATCTTGGTGGCGACCTTCACCGCCTCCTCCACCAGCTCGGCGGCCGGGACGATGCGGGAGACGAGGCCGCAACGCTCGGCCTCGGCGGCGTCGATCATGCGGCCGGTCAGGACCATCTCCATCGCCTTGGACTTGCCGACGAAGCGGGTCAGGCGCTGGGTGCCGCCGGCGCCGGGGATGGTGCCGATGGTGACCTCCGGCTGGCCGAACTTGGCGGTGTCGGCGGCCAGGATGAAGTCGGCCATCATCGCCAGCTCGCAGCCGCCGCCCAGCGCGAAGCCGGCGACCGCGGCGATGGTCGGCTTGCGGCACTTGGCCAGCCGCTCCCACTTCGCGGTGATGAAGTTGGAATTGTAGACATCCATATAGGAGAAGCCGGCCATCTCCTTGATGTCGGCGCCGGCGGCGAAGGCACGCTCCGATCCGGTCACGACGATGGCGCCGATGGCGCTGTCGGCCTCGAAATCATCGAGAGCCCGACCCAGCTCGGTCACCAGCTGGTCGCACAGCGCGTTCAGAGCCTTCGGACGGTTGAGGGTGATCAGGCCGACGGGGCCGCGGGTCTCGACGAGGATGGTTTCATACGACATGGCTGCAGCACTCTCCCGATGGGGCGAGCCCGGTTGCTTCCGGGACTCGTGGTTGTGTAGGGGTGTCGATCTGGAATTTGCGCGAATATGGCGGGTGTGCCCGCCGTCAGCGCGGCGTCAAAGTGAAGCGGACGGCGGTCGCGGCCTTGGACTTGGCCTGTTTGGGGGTCTGCTGGGGGAATTCCAGCCGCAGTTCCTCGCCCTCGCGGACGAAGACGCGGTCGGATGCCCGGCGCCAGCCCAGCTGCGGCAGGGTCTGGTCGTAGAAGGCCAGCACCGCTTGGCGCGGCACCTCCCCCGACAGCACGGCCTGGACGATCCGCCCGCCCGGCTTGTCGAAGACCAGCGGCTCCGATTCGGCGGTCGCCAGCCCGGGCATCACCGGAACGTCGGTGAAGCCGGGGACGAACGGCCCGGAGTCGGCAGCGGCCAGTTGGGCGGCGAATGCCGGAGGAATGGGAATAAGGAAGCTCCCCAGGCCCGCGACCGCGGGGCCGGCAAGGAGGAAAGCGGCGGACGCCGCCCGGAGCATGGCCGGTAGAGCCGTCATGCCCCAGCTATATCACCGTTGGCGCGCCGCACAAAAGAAAGTCGAGCGGCCTGACTGTACAATCCGCTGAATGCCTCCCGTCCGGGTACGGTCGCAGTCGCAATCGGGGCATCCCTCCCCCTCCCGATCGTAGACGGCGAACTGGTGCTGGAAATAGCCCAGCTCTCCCGACGCCTGCCGGTAGTCGCGGAGCGAGGAGCCGCCGGCGGCGATGGCGCGCTCCAGCACCTCGCGCACCGCATTGGCGAGACGGTCGGCCTCTTCGCCGGTCAGGCTGGCGGCGCTGCGGGTGGGCAGGATGCCGGACTGGTACAGCGCCTCCGACACATAGATGTTGCCGAGGCCGGCGACGACGCTCTGGTCCAGCAGGGCGGCCTTGATCGGCGTCATCCTGCCGGCCAGACGGCGGGCGAGCTCCGGGCCGGAGAATTCGTTGCCCAGCGGCTCCGGCCCCAGGTTGCGCAGCATCGGATGGTCGCCCAGCGCGTCCGCCACCGTCAGGTCCATCAGGCCGAAACGGCGGGCGTCGTTGAAGGTGACGACGGTGCCGGCGTCGGTCTCGAACACCACATGGTCGTGCTTGTCGTAGGATTCGGGGCGCTCCGGCGCGATGATCATGCGGCCGGACATGCCGAGATGGGCGATCAGCACGCCGCCGTCATCCAGATGCATCAGGATGTATTTGGCCCGCCGCCGCACCGACTCGATGCGCCGGCCGGTCAGCCTCTCGCAGAAGCGCGGCGGAAAGGGGGTGCGCAGGTTCGGCCGCCGCTGCTCCACACGGACCAGCCGCCGGCCTTCGAGGTGCGGGGCGAGGCCCCGGCACACCGTCTCGACTTCGGGAAGTTCAGGCATCGGCAGAGTGTGGGGTGGAAGGGATCGAAGTTAAAGCCCGGGGCGTCACGGAGAGCGTCAACGATATTCCTTGAACCGCTCCGTCGCCTGGATAAGCGCCGTGCGGATGCCGGGCTCCATGGCGGAATGGCCGGCGTCGGGGACGATGCGGTAATCGGCCTCCGGCCAGGCGCGGTGCAGCGCGTCGGCGGAGATCGTCGGGCAAACGATGTCGTAGCGGCCCTGGACGATCACCCCCGGCAGATGGCGGATGCGGTGGACGTCGCGCAGCAGCTTGTCTTCCGGCGTGAAGCGGTTGGAGCGGAAGTAATGCGCCTCGATCCGCGCCAGCCCCAGGGCGTGGCGGTCCTCGCCGCTGGCGGCGATCAGGTCGGGCGACGGCAGCAGGGACGAACAGCTGCCCTCATAGATGCTCCACACCCGCGCCGCCGCCATGCGAACCATCGAATCCGGCGAGTCGAGCCGCTTCCAATACGCCTCCAGCAGGTCGCCGCGCTCGTCCTCCGGGATATGGCCGGCGAAGGCGGCCCAGGCTTCGGGGAACAGCACGCGCATGGAATAGAGGAACCAGTCGATCTCGCTCTTCCGCATCAGGAAGATGCCGCGCAGGATCAGGCCCAGGCAGCGCTCCGGATGGGTCTGCGCATAGGCGAGCGCCAGCGTCGATCCCCAGGAGCCGCCGAACAGGTGCCAGCGCTCGATCCCCAGATGCCGGCGCAGCGTCTCGATGTCCTCGATCAGCCTCTCCGTGGTGTTCTCGCGCGTTTCGCCCAAGGGCGTGGAGCGGCCGGCCCCGCGCTGGTCCATCACGACGATGCGGTAATGGGCGGGGTCGAAGAAGCGGCGGTGGGTGGGCGAGGCCCCGGCCCCCGGCCCGCCATGCAGGAACATCACCGGCACGCCGCGCGGGTTGCCCGCCTGCTCCCAATAGACCGTGTGGATCCCGTCGACGGCGAGCGTGCCGGTCTGGTACGGGTCGATGGGCGGATAGAAGTCGCTGCGGGGCATGGCCGTGCATCCAGTGGTGCGGGCCGCAAGTGTAGAGGAGCCACCGGGGCTCGCGCCAGAGCAACGAAGTCGTGAAACGACAAAGGCCGCCCGGAGGCGGCCTTGCATGTCGGTCATGGCTCTTTGGAGGATGGCGCGCCCGAAGAGATTCGAACTCCTGACCCTCAGATTCGTAGTCTGATGCTCTATCCAGCTGAGCTACGGGCGCCTTATCCACCAAACGTCTCGCCGTCGAAGTGTCCCCCGGCGTCGAGGCGCGCAACCTACTCAAATCCGTCATCGAAGGCAAGAGCTTTTCACGAAGAAAAACGCGAAGCTTTCTTGCGGATTTCGACGGTGCCCCAGACGACAAAGGCCACCGCGGAGGTGGCCTGTATTGTCAAACGGGGAGGATGGCGCGCCCGAAGAGATTCGAACTCCTGACCCTCAGATTCGTAGTCTGATGCTCTATCCAGCTGAGCTACGGGCGCTTTATCCACCGTCTGTCCCGGCGTCGGCGGCAGGCCGTCGGCGTCGAGGCGCGCAACATACTCAAACACCCCCTGCCCCGCAAGCGCTTTTTTCACGAATTGTCGCCGGCCTTGCGACGCCCCTGCGACGGCCGGTCCACCGCGCACGAAGCACCCCCGATTGCCGGCCTGATTGCCGGCCCGATTGCCGGGCGGCGGCGGCTGGGTTATACAGTCCACTTGCCGTTTTTGGAGAGTCAGCACCGTGGCCGAAGCCCCCTTCAACAAGCATTTCCCGGTGTCCTGGGAAGAGCTCCACCGCAACGCCAAGGCGCTGGCCTGGCGCCTGATCGACCGTGGCCCGTGGAAGGGCATCATCGCGATCACGCGCGGCGGCATGGTTCCTGCGGCGATCATCGCGCGCGAGCTCGAAATCCGCATGATCGACACCGTCTGTGTCTCCAGCTACGATCACCAGAAGCAGCGCAATGCGACGGTGCTGAAGGGTGTCGAGGGCGCCAATGCCGGCGACGGCGAGGGCTGGCTGATCATCGACGACCTGGTGGACACCGGCAAGACGGCGGAAGTCGTGCGCAAATTGCTGCCGAAGGCGCATTTCGCCACCGTCTACGCCAAGCCGGCCGGCCGGCCCCTGGTCGACACCTTCATCACCGAAGTCAGCCAGGACACCTGGATCCACTTCCCCTGGGACATCGAACTGCAGTTCTCGCAGCCGATCGCCAAGCTGCGCCAGGGCTGACTGCCGGCTGACGGACAACCACCGGCGCGGCCGCCCGCGGCATGCGGGGATCGCGCCGGTGACCCCGTTCGCCTGTTTAGGACTCATTACGTAAAAATTTACCGTTTTCGTCCTAAATGACGCGCGGCGGAGTCCCTGCGCCCGCCAGCGCCTTCCAACATCGCGTGGCGGCCCGCGCATGACCGACGATTCGACCGGCAACATTCGCCCGGATGAACTGCACCAGGACGAGCTGCGGCAGAAGATCGACGCGCTGGTGGCCCGGCTGCCGGCAAGCCTCGTCTACAGCCTGCTGAGCGAGATCGAGGGCATGGACAGCGAGCCGACCGACCGGGTCCAGCTCGTCCGCCAATATGTCATCGAGTACCTGAACCGCCAGCGCACCAACCGCGCAAGACGCCTGTTCACCAACCTGTTCGAAGCCTTCCTGATCGACGACGACGTCCTGTACCACGCCGGCCTGTCGATTCCCGGCATGCTGCAGCGGGTCGACGTCGGCGCCCTGTGGGAGGCGCTGAGCCGCGACGCCTTCCCGCTGCTGGCGGTGGAGGCGCAGGAGACGCTGGACGAGATGGCGCGCGGCGACGTGATCGACCGCATCCTGCGCTCCCCCGTCGCCATGGTGATGAAGGAGCGGATGCGCGTCGCCGCGGTGAAGCATCTGGACGCCGTGCTGGCGAACAGGAAATCGGTGGACGAACTGCTGGCCGCCCTGTCGCGCAACCGGCCGCGCCGCACCCGGCTGATGTCGGGATTCCTGGAAAAGACGCCGGCCATCGACATCGGCACGCTGCGGCTGATGCATCTGGTTCTGGCCAATGCCGAAGGCGCGGTGAAGCCGGTCGCCGAGCGGCTGGAGAATTTCCCGGCCACCTGCAGCGGCGAGGCGGAGGCGAACCGGCTGGCCGACATCCTGCTGGACGCGACGGAGCAGCTGCGCGACCGCTGCGGCGACGATCTGGCGAACCTGCTGCCGCTGTCCGTGCTGACGGTGAAGCGCAATTATCCGGTCGCGGCGCTCCATATCCGGCAGAGCGGCGTCGATCCCGGCCGCGGCGATGCGATGACCGCGGCGCTGACCGGCCATTTCGTCGGCGTCACCCGCGCGCTGACCGCGGCGCTGACCGTCATCCTGAAGCTGAACGACCGGGTGCCCGGCTCCGCCATCCGGCCCAGCGCCAAGGAGAAGGCGCGGCTGGAGGCGCTGGTGCAGCGGCTCGACCAGCTGATCCACGCCGCCATCACCGCCGGGCTGATGGAGGACCGGCGCAGCGAGCCGGCCTTCCGCAACGCCTGGACCCAGGCGGCCAGGATCATCGGGGCGCGCGTGGCCGCGGTGGCGATGGAACGTTCCGCCCAGGCCGCCGCCGCCAGGCGCCAGCCGGTGATCGACCATGCCGACGTCGTCTGGCTCGACCGGCTGCTGTGGCGCTGGCAGGCGATGTCGCGCGACTTCGGGTTCGAGACCTACGATCTGGTGAAATGGCGCGAAAACCTGCTGGAGGAGCTGCGCGCCAATGTCGAGAAGGCGATGAAGTTCGAGGATGCCGACCCGCTGGACGAGCGGATGGAGCATCTTCTGCGCATCAACGCCATCGCCGGGGTGTTCGGCCAGCGCGTCAGCGCCTGGATCCCAACCTTCAGCCACAACATGACCCGCCTGCTGTCGCATCGGCTGGAGCGCGGCGGCGAACTGGGCGCGGAAGAGCAGGCGATCATCGACGACCTCGTCGCCACGGCGCGCACCGAGGTGGGCAAGTCCCGCTACTGGAAAAGCAACGAACTGATGGACCTGATCGAGCTGTCGGAGCGGACGCGGCCGGTGGGGTGAGCGGGGGCAGCATTCCTTGCGACGTCAGACCCCCACCTCACCTCCCCCCGCCGACTACATCATCCCCGAAGACCGGTGCCGCGGGTCGAGCCAGTCGCGCAGCCCATCCCCCAGCATCGTCAGCCCCATCACGCTGAGCGCAATGGCGACACCCGGGAACACCGCCTGCAAGGGCGCGGTGAACAGGTAGGTCTGGGCGTCGCCCAGCATCTTGCCCCAGCTGGGGCTGGGCGGCTGGATGCCGAGACCGAGATAGCTCAGCGCCGCCTCGTTGACGATGGCGATGGCGAACAGGACGGTGGCCTGGACCACGACGATGCCGGCGATGTTGGGCAGCACATGCACCAGCGTCACTGACAGCGGCCCCCGCCCCAGCGCCAGCGCCGCACCGACGAAGGGCCGCCGCCACACCGCCAGCGCCGCGCCACGGGTGACGCGGGCCAGCACCGCGGCGTTGAACAGGGCCAGCGCCACCACGACGTTGATGGCCCCGGCCCCCAGCGCCGCGGTCAGCAGGATCGCCGTCAGCACGGCGGGGAAGGCGAAGACCAGATCGCCCAGCCGCGCCATCACCTCGTCCCCCCAGCGCCCCAGCCCGGCGGCCAGCAGCCCGAGCGGCACCCCGCCCAGCAGCCCGAGCCCGACCGCCGCCGCCCCCACCGCCAGCGAGTTGCGGGCGCCGACCATGATCATCGACAGCACGTCGCGCCCGAAATGGTCGGTGCCCAGCCAATGGGCGGCGCTCGGCGGCTTCAGCCGGGCCAGCACGCGCACCTGCTCCGCCGGGTAGGGCGTCCACAGCAGAGACAGCAGCGCCATGGCGACCAGCAGCAGGGTCAGGACGGCGCCGAGATGGAGGGAGAGGGGAAGGCGCCTCATGCGGACTGCCATCGGCGATGCCCCCTCAACTCCTCTTGCGCCCCGATCACGACGCCCCTCCCTTCGGCCGCGGGTCGGCCAGCGCGCAGGCGATGTCGACCAGCGCGCTGACCAGCACGACGAACAGCGCAAGCAGCACGACCACGCCCTGCACGACGATCAGGTCGCGCTGGCCGATGGCCTGATAGAGCAGCCGGCCGAGCCCCGGCAGGGTGAAGACATTCTCCACCACCACCGCGCCGGCGACGAGGAAGGAGATCTGCAGCCCCAGCACCGTCGCCACCGGGATCAGCGCATTGGGCAGGGCATGGCGCAGCAGGACCGCCGTGCGGCCCACCCCCTTGGCGCGGGCGGTGCGGATATGGTCCTCGCCCAGCGTGTCGAGCACGGCGGTGCGGGTGACGCGGGCGAGAATGGCGGCCTCCGGTACGGCCAGCGCCACGGCCGGCAGCACCAGCGCATGCAGCGCCGGACCGATGCCGCCGTCCCAACCCGGAAATCCGCCGGCCGGGAACCAGTGCAGGGTCAGCGAGAACAGCAGGATCAGCAGGATGGCGATCCAGAAGCTGGGCATCGACACGCCGAGCTGAGCGAAGCCCAGCACCGCCCAGTCGCCGCCCCTGCCCCGCCTGGCCGCGGCATAGAGGCCGAGCGGCAGGGCAACCACCGTGCTGATGGCCAGGGACAGCAGGGACAGCGGCAGGGTCACCGTCAGCCGTTCCGCCACCAGCTCCGCCACCGGGCGGCCGTAGGTCAGGCTGACGCCGAGGTCGCCGCGCGCCAGCCCGCCGACCCAGTCGAGGTAACGGGTAAGGATCGGCTGGTCGAGACCCATCTGGCTGCGCAATGCCGCCAGCGTATCGGGCTGGGCATTGACGCCCAGCATCAGCAGCGCCGGGTCACCGGGAACCAGCTGCAGCACGGTGAAGACCACGATTGTGGCCAGCCAGACGGTGACGATCAGGCTGACCAGCCGTCGCAGCAGGAAAGCGGGCACGCGGGGTCTATCCTTACTTGCCTTACTTGCTCGACGCTATTTCCAGGCGGCGTTGGTGACGTCGTTGGCCTGGACCGGGCGGTTGACCCACATGCCGGTCAGGCCGGCTTTCTGCACCGTCACCGACGGCAGCATGAAAAGGAAGCCGTTGACCGCATCCTCGGCCAGAATTTTCTGCTGTTCGCCATAGAGCGCGTTGCGCTTGACCGGATCCTGGGTGCGGTTCAGCTCCTCGTTCAGGGCGTTGAAGCGCTCGCTCTTGTAATTGAAGTAGTAGTCGGGCCGGGCGTAGATGTCGATGTCCAGCGGCTCGGTGTGGGCGATCATCGTCAGGTCGTAGTCCTTGCCCCTGAACGTCTTTTCCAGCCAGGCCGCCCATTCCACCGGCTCGATCTTCGCGCGGATGCCGACCTCGGCCAGCATGGCGGCGACCAGTTCGCCGCCGCGGCGCGCATAGGGCGGCGGCGGCAGGCGCAGGGTGGTGTCGAAGCCGTTGGGATAGCCCGCCTCGGCCAGCAGCGCCTTCGCCTTGACCGGGTCGTAGGGATACATCCCGGTCAGGTCGACATAGCCCTCGCGGTGCGGCGGGAAATGGCTGCCGATGGCGGCGCCGTTGCCGTACAGCACGCCCTCGATCAGCGTCTTGCGGTCGATGGCATGGGCCATGGCGCGGCGGACGCGGACATCGTCGAAGGGTTTGCGGGCGTTGTTGGTGGACAGGACCGTCTCGCCCTCCGTCGAGCCGACCGTCACGGTGAATCGCGGATCGTTGCGGAACTCCGGCAGCGCCTCATAGGTGCTGAACAGGGTGAAGGCGTCGATCTCGCCGGCCTTCAGCGCCGCCACCTGGGCGGCGGGGTCGCTGATGAAGCGGAAGGTGACGCGGTCCAGCTTGGGCTGCGCGCCGTCATAATCGGGGTTGCGGACCAGCACGACGCGGTCGCCGGCGACCCAGCGGTCGAACTTGAAGGGGCCGGTGCCGACGGGCTTCTGCTTGTTGGTCGGCGCCGATTCCGGGGCGACGATGGCGGCGTCGCCGCTCGCCATGTGGAACAGGAACAGGCCGTCGGGGCGCGACAGGGTGACGACCACCGTCTGCGGGTCCGGCGTTTCCACATTGGCGATCGGGGCGAAATAGGCCTTCTGCGCATTCACCGAATCCGCGGCGCGGGCGCGGTCCAGGGTGAACTTCACGTCGGCGGAATCGGCGGTGGTGCCGTCGTGGAACTTCGCGTTGGGCCGCAGGGTGAAGCGGTAGGTCAGCCCGTCATCCGAAACGGTCCAGCGCTCCGCCAGGCCGGGGATCAGCTTGCCCTCGCCATCGACGCGCAGCAGCGGTTCGAACAGGTTGGCGTAGGTGACTTCCTTGATGGCGCCCGCCGCCCCGGCGGTGGGATCGAGATGCGGCGGCTCCAGCGCCATGCCGACGACGAGGTCGGTGCGCGGCTGGGCCAGAGCCGTTTGGGATGCGGCGGCCAGCGCCAGTCCGGCGATGGCGGCCAGGGTGAAGCGCTGCTTGGCGGTCGACATGATGGCAAACTCCCCCGTCTCGTCGTTGGCGACGTTTTCGTTGCCGCGATGATGCGGTGCGGCGGGGGAGAGCGCAAGCGAAGCCCCACCCGCTTTCCGCTCGGCCCATGGGTGGGACGCCTAAAGCGAATTTGCATTCGCTTTGGATTCACATGACCTCATGCGCCGGTCGGGCTTCGGCACATGACCTCTTTCGCCGGTCGGGCTTCGGCCGCATGAGCGGCCGGAGCCGCCGTCGCGGCCCAAAGCGGATTGCAATCCGCGTTAAGGATCAGGCCGCGCCGGGCACGCCCTTGGACGTGGAATACTCGAAATGCAGCGCCTCGCCCGGATAGACCAGCGGGCGGATGGAGTGGGCGGCCTGGGCGGCTTCGGCGAAACCGCAGAGGATCAGTTTCAGCTTGCCCGGATAGGTCGCGATGTCGCCGATGGCGAAGACGCCCGGCACGTTGGTGGCGCAGCCGGGCTGGGCCACCGAAATGTGGCTGCGCTCCAGGTCCAGGCCCCAGTCGGCGATCGGGCCGAGATTCATCGACAGGCCGAAGAAGGCGAGCAGCGCGTCGGCCGGCAGCGCCTTTTCCTCGCCGTCCAGCGTGGCGACGCGCACGGCGGTCAGCTGGCCGTTCTCGCCGTCCAGGCCGGAGAGCTGGTAGGGCACCACCATCTCGATCCGCCCCTCGCGCACCAGCGCGTCCATGCGGGCGACGCTTTCGGGGGCCGCGCGGAATTTGGGGCGGCGGTGGACGACATAGACGCGGTCGGCGACGTCGGCCAGCGACAGCGCCCAATCCACCGCGCTGTCGCCGCCGCCGGCGATCACCACCTTCTTGCCGGCGAAGTCCTGGCGGCGGCGCACCATGTAGAAGACCGACTTGCCCTCATACGCTTCCAGCCCGTCGAGCGGCGGGCGGTTGGGGCCGAAGGCGCCGCTGCCGGCGGCGATGATCACCGCCTGGGTGTCGATCTTCGTGCCGATGCTCGTCTCCACCAGCCAGCGCCCGCTGTCCTGGCGGGTCAGCTTTTCCACCTGCTGGCCCAGGTGATAGGTGGGCGCGAAGGGAGCGGCCTGTTCAGCCAGCCGGTCGATCAGGTCGGCCGCGTCGATCGAGGGGTGGGCCGGGATGTCGTAGATCGGCTTTTCCGGGTAGAGCGCGGTGCATTGGCCGCCGACCATGTCCAGCGCATCCACCACATGGCAGCGCATCTTCAGCATGCCGCATTCGAACACGGCGAACAGGCCGACGGGGCCGGCGCCGACGATGACGACATCGGTGGTGAGGACGTCGTGGCTGGATGCGGTCTGCGACATGGAAGCCAATTCCTTGAGACGGGGTGCCGGGTGGAGGATGCCGGATGAAAGATAAAGGTGGACGAACGGTCTTTCCATTGTCCGCATTTCCCGGCCGGGTCAACCCCCCGCAAGGGGATGGCGGTGCTGTGTCGCGCATGGGTCCGGGTATTGGGCCGGCATGGCAGCGCGGATTTCGCATAAATTCGCTTAAATTTGTCGATTGCGCGCCGGAGAGTGCAAGGCGGACAGTAGGGGTATGCGGCGGATGGCCGGTCCGGACGCCAGTCGGGTGGAGGCCCGGAATGAAGGAACTTCGCTGTCTGGTCTTCACCGACCAGGAGGTTGTGCGGGCCGTGCTCGACCGCCGGCGCCGGGTGAAGGATCCGTTGCCGGTCGGCACCGTGTCCAGGATCGTCTGCCACCGCAGCGAGGGGCCGGAGCAGGAGGGCATCGAGACCCGCCTGTCCATCACCGACGACAATGGCGCGGTGACCGAACTGGTGCTGGCCGAAGCCGAAGTGACGGCGGCGCTGGTCGGCTATTGCATGGGCCGGCGCATTCCCCTGCCGGTGGCATCGGACAAGATGCTGCACCTGATCAACGGCGCGCTGACGCTGATGATCACCATGAACTTCAACAAGGCGCCGCGGCTGGTGGTGGCCGGTGCGGCAGAGGGAGCGGGGGTGGGGGACCGGCTGTCGCCGAAGCGGCGGGTCGGCCGCTGACCCACCCTTCTTTACGGCTTGCGGGCGGATGCCGGCTTCGCACAGTATCCTCGCCATGTCGGACATCCCTCCCTACACCGTCGCCGTATCGCTGCCGGACGAGGCCGCCACCGCGGCGCTGGGCCGCCGGCTGGGCGCCATCCTGCGGCCGGGCGACCTCGTGGCGCTGCGCGGCGATCTCGGCGCCGGCAAGTCGGCGCTGTCGCGGGCATTGATCCGCAGCGTCACCCATGAGGACGCCGAGGTGCCGTCCCCCACCTTCACCCTGGTGCAGACCTACGACACCGAAATCGGCCCGGTCTGGCATTTCGACCTCTACCGCCTGTCGGGACCGGACGAGGTGTATGAACTGGGTTGGGACGATGCGCGGGCCGAGACCGTTTCGCTGGTGGAATGGCCGGACCGGCTGGGTCCGCTGCTGCCTCCCGACCGGGTGGAGGTGACGATGGAGCATGACGGGCCGGATGCCCGCCGCGCCACGCTGACCGGCCTTGGCGCGCTGGCGGCGCGGGTGGCCGCCACCGACTGGACGCTGTGATGACTGCTGCTACCTCCACGCGGGAAGACGAGATCGCCGCCTTCCTGGCGGCCAACGGCCTGTCCGATGCCCTG
Source organism: Azospirillum ramasamyi (assembly GCF_003233655.1). Lineage (NCBI taxonomy): Bacteria > Pseudomonadati > Pseudomonadota > Alphaproteobacteria > Rhodospirillales > Azospirillaceae > Azospirillum > Azospirillum ramasamyi. Next base: position 2,643,169 of record NZ_CP029829.1, on the reverse strand, counting down.
CGCGAACCGCTGGCCGGCGATGCCTCCGCCCGTCGCTACGAGCGGCTTCGCAAGGCTGATGGCGGAACTCTGATCCTGGTGGACACCCCGACCCCGGCCGACGACCTCCTTCCCTTCATCGCCATCGGTGCCGAACTGGCGGCCATTGGGCTATCGGTTCCCGCCGTAATCGCCTCCGACGCAGAACGAGGCCTGGCGATCCAGGATGATTTCGGAAGCGAAACATTCTCTCGCCTGCTGGCCGACGGTGCCGATCCGCAGCATCTCTACGAGTTGGCGACCGACGCGCTGATCGTCCTCCATCGCGGCTGGCCGGAGGGGGCGGCGGAGCGCCTCGCCCTGCCCGTCTACGATCCGGCGCTGTTCATCGCGCAGACGAGGCTGTTCACCGATGCCTATGTGCCGGTGGCGCTGGGCCGCCCCTTGAGCGATGAGGATCGTTCGGACTTCGATATGGCTTGGCGGAAGGTGCTGGAGCCGGTCTGCGCCGGTGCGCCGTCGCTTCTGCTGCGCGACTATCATGTCGACAACCTGATGCGGCTGCCGCGGCCGGGCGTAGGGGCGGCCGGGCTGATCGACTTCCAGAGCGCGGGCTGGGGGCCTCGGGCCTACGACCTCGTCTCGCTGCTGGAGGATGCGCGGCGCGACGTGGCGCCCGATCTGGCCGAGGCGATGGTCGCCCGCTATCTCGCCGCCTTCCCCGACACCGATGCCGCCGCCTTCCGCCGCGCCATGGCGGTTCTGGGGGCGGCGCGCCACACGCGGATCGTCGCCATCTTCGTCCGTCTGGCGCTGAGCCAGGGGCGGCGGTCCTACCTTGTCCATCTGCCGCGGGTTTGGCGCCTGCTGGAGGCCCAGCTGGCGAAGCCGGAACTTGCGCCGGTCGCCGCCTGGTTCGACCGCCATCTGCCGCCGAATGCCCGCGCCGCCTTCGTCGTTCCGGAGACGATCTGAGATGACCGTGACCATTCCCGATACAGCGCCCCAGATTGCGATGGTGCTGGCCGCCGGCCAGGGCCTGCGGATGCGCCCGCTGACCAACCACATGCCGAAGCCGCTGATCCCGGTGCTGGGCAAGCCGATGCTGGACCATGCGCTGGACCGGCTGGCCGAGGCCGGCGTCGGCCGGGCGGTGGTCAACAACCACTATCTGGGCGCGATGATCGGCGAGCACCTGAAGGACCGGACGGCGCCCGCCATCACCCTGTCGCCGGAGGACACGCTGCTGGAGACCGGCGGCGGGGTGAGGAAGGCCCTGCCCCATCTGGGCAAGGCGCCGGTCTATACGGTGAATGCCGACATCTTCTGGCTGGACGGCCCGGTGCCGGCGCTGCGCCGCCTCGCGGCCCATTGGAACCCGGCGGAGATGGACGCGCTGCTGCTGCTGATGGCGACGACCAAGGCGGTCGGCTATGACGGGCTCGGCGACTATCATATGGACCCGCTGGGCCGCCTGACCCGCAGGGCCGAGCGCGAACTGGCGCCCTTCGTCTATGCCGGGGTGCAGATCGTGAAGCCGGAACTGTTCGCGGCCGATACGCCGGACGGCGCCTTTTCCACCAACCTGATCTGGGACCGCGCGCAGGAGGCCGGGCGGCTGTTCGGCCTTGCCCATGACGGGCTGTGGTTCCACATCGGCACGCCCGCCGGATTGAAGGAGGCCGAGGATCTGCTCGCCATCGGCGGCGTGCGGGCGGTAGCGCATTGAGGGCGGTATTGGGGTATCATCCATTCTGTCGAATGAGTTGCTGCTGAATGCCCCCTCCCCACCCCTCCCCCGCTAGCGCGGGAGAGGGTGCCTTCCGCGAAACGGCGGCAGTCCCCTCCACCGCCAAGGGCGGGGGAGGGTTAGGGAGGGGGCAACCGGCACCAGCACCATCAAGCACCAGTCCGGACACTCCATGACCCACCCCAACGTCTACAGCATCCCCGCGGGTGCGCCCTTCGTCGACATGCTGGCGGCGGGGATCATGGAGCGGGTCGGCGGCGACCCGATGGCATTGGCCGGGGTCACCGTGCTGCTGCCGACGCGGCGCGCCTGCCGGGCGCTGCAGGCGGCCTTCCTGCGCCGTTCGGGCGGACAACCGACCCTGCTGCCGCGGATGGCGCCGCTGGGCGAACTCGACGCCGGCGACCTCAGCCTGACCGAGGAGGAGCTGCCCGACGTCCCGCTCGACCTGCCGGAAGCGATCTCGCCGCTCAACCGGCAGATGACGCTGGCGCGGCTGATCCTGGGCGCCGACGGGCTGTCGGCGACCACGGCGCAGGCGGTGCGGCTGGGCGCCGACCTGGGCCGGCTGATCGACGCGGTGTGGACCGAGCGCGCCGGCTTCGAGAAACTCGAATCTCTGGTGCCGGAGGATTATGCCGAGCACTGGCAGGTCACCCTGAAATTCCTGCGCATCATCACCGAGGTCTGGCCCGCCATCCTCGAGTCGACCGGGGAGACCGACCCGGCCAAGCGCCGCAATCTGGCGTTGGAGACGCAGGCGGCACTCTGGCAGGCCGCCCCGCCGCCGGGCATGGTGATCGCCGCCGGCTCCACCGGCTCCATCGCCGCGACGACGGAACTGCTGGCGGTCATCGCCCGGCTTCCGCAGGGAGCGGTGGTGCTGCCCGGCCTCGACACCGGCGCCGACGACACCATCTGGGACGCCATCGCGGAGGACGAGTCCCACCCGCAGCATGGCCTGTCGCAGTTGATCCGTCTGCTGGGCGTCGAACGCGCCGAGGTACAGCCCTGGACCGACGCGACGGAGCCGCGCGGCGCCCGCGCCCGCCTGATCGCCGAGGCGATGCGCCCGGCGGCGACCACCGAGGGCTGGCGCGAGTTGTCGGGCGTGGACGCCTCGGCGCTGGACGGGCTGACCCGCATCGACGCCGCCACGTCGGAGGAAGAGGCGCAGGTCATCGCGCTGCTGATGCGCCATGCGCTGGAGACGCCGACGAAGACTGCCGCCCTCATCACCCCCGACCGCAACCTGGGGCGCCGGGTCGCCATGGCGCTGGCGCGCTGGGGCATCCTGGTCAACGACTCCGGCGGCCAGCCGCTCGCCCACACCGCTGTCGGCACCTATCTGCGGCTGACGGCGGAACTGGCGGCGAGCCGCGTCCATCCGCTGGCCCTGCTGGCGCTGGCCAAGCACCCGATGGCGGCCGGCGGTCGCGACTCGGCGGATTTCCGCGCCGCCGCCCGCGCGCTGGAGCGTGTGGTGCTGCGCGGCCCGCGCCCGGCGGAAGGCTTCGACGGCGTGCTGGCGGCGCTGGAACAGGCCGAGCGCTTCGATCATGAGGAGCAGCAGGAATTCCTGCGCGACTGGCTGGTCGACATCGGCCGGCGCACCGCCCCCTTCCTGGAGGCGCTGAACGGCGAAACCCCGCTGGCCGACCTCGTGCGCGCCCATGTCGCCTTCTGCGAGGCGCTGGCCGCCGATGATGAGCTCACCGGGGCGGAGCGGCTTTGGCGCCAGGACGACGGCGAGGAGGCGGCGCGCTTCGTCCACGACCTGCTGGACGCGGCGGCGGGCTTCCCGCCGATCCCGGCCAAGGATTACCCGGCGCTGCTCGACGCGCTGATGAGCGCGCGGGCGGTGCGCCCCCGCTACGGCCTGCATCCGCGCCTGTTCATCCTGGGTCCGATGGAAGCGCGTCTCCAGCATCTCGACCTGACCATCCTGGGCGGGCTGAACGAGGGGACCTGGCCACCGACCGCAGCCGCCGATCCCTGGATGTCGCGACCGATGCGGCGCGATTTCGGCCTGCCCAGCCCGGAACGGCTGGTCGGCATGTCGGCCCATGACTTCGCCCATGCCTGCGGCGCGCCCGAAGTGGTGCTGACCCGCGCCGCGCGGGTGGAGGGCACGCCGACCGTGCCGTCGCGCTGGCTGCTGCGGCTGGAAACCGTGCTGAAGGCGGTGAATCTGGACGGCCTGATCGAGGAGCGCGGGGCCTGCTGGCTCGCCTGGGCGCGCGGGCTGGACGAGCCGGACCGGGTGCAGCCGGTGGCGGCGCCGGAACCGCGCCCGCCGCTGACCGCCCGGCCGCGCAAGCTGTCGGTGACGGAGATCGAGGCCTGGATGCGCGATCCCTACGCCATCTACGCCCGGCACGCCCTGCGGCTGCGGGCGCTCGACCCCATCGCCGCCGATCCGGGGGCGTCGGACCGCGGCCAGATCATCCACGACACGCTGGACGCCTTCGTCCGCGAGTATCCCGGACCGCTGCCCCATGATGCGCTCGACCGGCTGATCGCGCTGGGGCGCGAGCGCTTCGGCCCGCTGCTGCGCAGCCATCCCGACGTCTGGGCCTTCTGGTGGCCGCGGTTCGAGCGGGTGGCCGGCTGGTTCGTCGATCTGGAGCGCGAACGCCGCCCCCGCATCCGCCCGCTGGCGACCGAGGTTCCGGGCCGGCTGGAACTGTCCGGTCCCGGCGGCCCCTTCACCCTGACCGCCAAGGCCGACCGCATCGACCGCGGCCCGGACGGGCTGGTGGTGATCGATTACAAGACCGGCACCCCGCCGAGCGCGCGGGAGATCGAGCTGGGCTTCGCTCCGCAGTTGCCGCTGGAGGCCGCCATCGCGGCGGCGGGCGGGTTCAGCGGCGTGGACAAGGGCGCGGTGGCCGAGCTGACCTTCTGGCGCCTGTCCGGCGGCGATCCGGCCGGCGAGGAAAAACCGGTGAAGGGCGACCCGGCGGCATTGGGCGAGGAGGCGCGGACCGGGCTGGAGGCGCTGATCGCGCAGTTCGACAACCCGAACACCCCCTACCGCTCCCGCCCCCGTCCGGCGATGGCGCCGCGTTACACCGACTACGCGCATCTCGCCCGCGTCCAGGAATGGTCGTCGGGCGGCGGGGAGGGCGAGTGATGGGGGGTGGAGTTGGCGTGAAACCGCCTTCTCCCACCCCGGGAGAGGGAGGGGACCCGCGCCGCAGGCGCGGGGAGGGTGAGGGGTGGCCCAAGCCTCCCAAACCGCACGGCTTCTTGCCTCCCCCCTCACCCTTCCCATGCTCCGCATGGGCCCCTTCCCTCTCCCGGGACGGGAGAGGGAGCATTTCGCCCCGGCACCGGAAGCCCCGCCCATGACCATGACCGAACTGCCCCCCCGCAGCCTGCCGCTCGATCCCAACGTGGCGCAGCGGCGGGCGTCCGATCCGACCGCGTCGGTGTGGGTCGGCGCCTCGGCCGGGTCGGGCAAGACAAAGGTCCTGACCGACCGGGTGCTGCGGCTGATGCTGTCCGGCACGCCGCCGGCCCGCATCCTGTGCCTGACCTTCACCAAGGCCGCCGCGGCGGAAATGGCGATCCGCATCAACCGGACGCTCGGCCTGTGGGCCACCCTGCCCGACGAGGCGCTGGAGGACCGGCTGGCCGACCTGTGCGGCGAGCGGCCGTCGATGGAGGCGCGGCTGAACGCGCGGCGGCTGTTCGCCCAGGTGGTGGACTGCCCCGGCGGCATGAAGATCCAGACCATCCACGCCTTCTGCCAGTCGCTGCTGCGCCGCTTCCCGCTGGAAGCCGAGCTGGCGCCGCATTTCGACGTGATGGACGAGCGCACCGCCGACGGGCTGCTGACCGAGGCGCGCGACGCCGTGCTGCATGCCGGCCGCACCGAACCGGACAGCCCGCTCGGCCGCGCCATGGGCCGGCTGACCGGCGACCTGAATCCTGAGGATTTCGCCGAGCTGCTGGCGGAGCTGGCCAGCCAGCGCGGGCAGGTGGAGAAGCTGTTCGAACGCTTCCACGGTTTGGATGGGCTGATCGACGCCATCCACGATACCCTCCAGGTGCCGCCGGGCGTGACCGAGGAATCGATCCTGACCCGGGCCTGCCACGACGATCACTGCGACCCGCCGGCCCTGCGCGAGGCCTGCCGGGCATTGGCGGGCGGCAGCGCCGGCGACCAGGAGCGCGGCATCGCCATCCAGCACTGGCTGGACGCCGCCGACCGCCGGGTGCGGGCGTTCGAGGCCTACAAGCGCCTGTTCCTGACCGCCGAGGGCAGCCCGCGCAAGACGCTGATGACCAAGAAGCCGGCCACCGCCAACCCGCAGGCTCTGCTGTCCCTGCAGAAGGAGGCGGAGCGGCTCGTGGAGATTTCGGAACGGGTGAAGGCCGCCGGCGTCGCCGCCTCGACCACCGCCCTGCTGACGCTGGCGCAGGCGATGCTGGACGCCTACCGCGAGCGCAAGGCGGCGCGCGCCCTGCTGGACTACGACGACCTGATCCTGGCGGCCAACCGGCTGCTCAGCGGCAAGGACGGAACGCCGCGGGTGCCCTGGGTGCTGTACAAGCTGGACGGCGGTCTGGACCATATCCTGATCGACGAGGCGCAGGACACCAACCCCGACCAGTGGGCGATCGTCGCGTCGCTGGCCGGCGAGTTCTTCGCAGAGCTGGAGGCCGCCGCCCCCGACGGCAAGATCCGCACCGTCTTCGCGGTGGGCGACGAGAAGCAGTCGATCTTCAGCTTCCAGCGCGCCGACCCGGCCGAATTCGCCCGCATGCGGCGCCATTTCCAGGACAAGGCGGAGGTGGCGCAACGGACATGGGCGGGGGTGGACCTCGACATCTCCTTCCGCTCCACCGCCGCGGTGCTGGAGACGGTGGATGCCGTCTTCGCGCTGGACCGTGCCCGCGACGGCGTGGCGTCCGAGGCCAGCCCGGTGATCCGCCACCGCGCCTTCCGCCGCGGACAGGCCGGACTGGTCGAGCTTTGGCCGCCGGTGAAGCCGGCCGAGGCGACCGAGACGCCGGCCTGGGCGCCGCCGGTGGCGCGCGAGTCCGCCGACTCGCCGTCCGCCCGCCTCGCCTCGGTCATCGCGGCGACGGTGCATCGCTGGATCGACAGCGGCGAAAGGCTGGAGGCCAAGGGACGGCCGGTGCAGCCCGGCGACGTCATGGTTCTGGTCCGCCGCCGCACCGCCTTCGTCACCGAACTGGTCCGCGCGCTGAAGGACCGCGGCGTGCCGGTGGCCGGCGTCGACCGCATGGTGCTGACCGAACAGCTGGCCGTCATGGATCTGGTGGCGCTGGCCGATTTCCTGCTGCTGCCCGACGACGATCTGACGCTCGCCACCGTGCTGAAGGGGCCGCTGATCGGGCTGAGCGAGGAGGAGCTGTTCCGCGTCGCCCATGGCCGGCGCGGCACGCTGTGGCGCTCGCTGGTGGCGCTGGCGGAAACCGAACCGGAGTTCCGGCCGGCCCGGCGCTATCTGGGCGACCTGCTGGCGCGCACCGACTTCTCGGCGCCGTACGAGCTGTTCGCCGGGCTGCTCAACCGGCCCTGCCCGGCCGACGGGCGGTCGGGGCGGCGCGCGATCCTGAAGCGGCTCGGCCCCGACGCCCAGGATCCGCTCGAGGAGTTCCTCGCCGTCTGCCTAGCCTTCGAGAAGACCGAGCCGCCGTCGCTGCAGAATTTCCTCGCCTGGCTGGCGGCCAGCGACGCGGAGATCAAGCGCGAGCTGGAACAGGGCGGCGGCACCGTGCGGATCATGACCGTCCACGGCTCCAAGGGGTTGCAGGCGCCGATCGTCTTCCTGCCCGACACGCTGGGCAGCCCGACCCAGAGCCCGCCGATCCTGTGGCCGGACGAGGACTGCCCGGTGCCGCTGTTCGCCGCCCGCCGGTCCCAGGAGGACGCGCTGTGCGCCGAGGCGCGGGCGCGGGCCAACCGGCGGCGCGACCAGGAATACCGCCGGCTGCTGTATGTCGCGCTGACGCGGGCGGAGGACCGGCTCTACATCTGCGGCCATCAGGGCAAGCGCGAACCGTCCGACGACTGCTGGTACCGGCTGGTCGAGGAGGCGATGCGCGAGAACGGCGTGCCGCACCCCTTCGACTTCACCGGCCTGTGTGCCGGCGGCTGGGCCGGCGAGGGCTGGCGGCTGGTCGGCGCCCAGACCGCGGCGGTGCCGCGCCATGTCGAAACGGAGGAGAGCGCGTCCGCCGAGCCGCCGCCGCCCTGGATCGCCGAACCGGCCCCGGGCGAGCCGGAGCCGTCGCGCCCGCTGACCCCGTCGCGGCCGGACGGCGAGGAACCGGCTGTGCGCTCCCCGCTGGGCAACGACGACGGCCAGCGCTTCCGACGCGGCCTGCTGGTGCACAGGCTGTTGCAGACGCTGCCCAATCTGGCGGAGAAGGCGCGGGAGACCGCCTGCCGCCGCTTCCTCGCCCGCCCGGCGCACAAGCTGACGCCGGAGCAGCAGGACGCCATCGCGCGCGAGACGCTGGCGGTGCTGAGCCATGCGGAGTTCGCGCATCTGTTCGGCCCGGACTCGCGGGCGGAGGTGCCCCTGGTCGGCGTGGTGGCGCTGGGCGACGGCAGCCGGGCGCTGGCCGGCCGCATCGACCGGCTGGCTCTGACCGGGGATACGGTGTGGATCGTCGACTATAAGACCAACCGTCCGCCGCCAAGGGATCTGGAAGACGTGCCAATGGTTTACCGGAGGCAGATGGCGGCCTACCGCGAGGCGTTGCGTGCGGTTTACCCCGGCCGCCGGGTGCGCTGCGTGCTGCTGTGGACCGATGGTCCCTATACTATGGAGTTGCCGCCATCGGTGCTGGACGCGGCGGCTGCGGGACTGGCCCCGCGGGCGGGGTGAGGGGCGGCCGGCGGGTCCACCGAAAGATGGGGTGACTTGACCGGCCGGGCGCCTCCGCCCTACATTTTGCTCAATTCCACTGACGGGGCGATGGCCGCCGGCCTTCCACAACCGGTCCGCGGCGCTTCCGAATCCAGGCTAGAGGTCACATGAGCACCACCATCAAGGTTACCGACGACAGCTTCGAGCAGGACGTCCTGAAGGCCACCGGCCCGGTCCTGGTCGATTTCTGGGCGGAATGGTGCGGCCCCTGCAAGATGATCGCCCCGGCGCTCGACGAGCTGGCCCGCGAGTATGAGGGCAAGGTCACCGTCGCCAAGCTGAACATTGACGAGAACCCGCTCACCCCGGGCAAGTACGGCGTTCGCGGCATCCCGACGCTGATGGTGTTCAAGGAGGGCAGCGTGGCCGCCACCAAGATCGGCGCCCTGCCCAAGGGTGCGCTGTTCCAGTGGGTCGAGTCGGCGCTGTAAGCGGCCGGACAGCTCCAGGTAAGGAAAAGCCCCGCCCGCGGTTGCCGCGGCGGGGCTTTTTCGTTGAAAACGCTGGCGTTCAGCGCCGACACACCCTACTGCGCCTTCTTCTCCTGCGCCTTATCCTTACCCGCAGCCCCCGCGGCCTCCGCCGTGCGGGCGAGATTGTCGGCGGCGGCGCGGCCCCATTCGCTGTCGGGAGCGACGCGGCGGGCCAGCGCCCAGTCGTCGCGCGCGGCCGGCAGGTTGCCGCCCATCGCCTTGACGTTGCCGCGCAGCAGGATCGCCTCGGGATCGCCGGGCTTCAGTTCAAGCGCATGGTCGATGTCGGCCAGCGCCTGCCGGTAGTTGGACAGCGCCTTGTGGGCGGTGGCGCGGTAGAGATAGGCGTCGGCCCGCCGCGGGTCGCGCGACAGCGCCGCGTCCAGGTCGGCGATGGCGTCCCAGAAGCGTTCGCCCTCGGCGCGGGCGAAGGCGCGGTCGATCAGCAGATCCACGTCGCCCGGCGTCTTGTCGAGCGCGGCGCCGTAAAGCCGCTCCGCCCGGCCCTGGTCGCCGGCCCGCAGCCACGCCCAGCCCGCCCGGCCGAGCAGAGAGGCGGCGGCCTTGGGGTCGTCCCTGCCCAGCGTCGGCACCAGCGCCTCCATCTTGGTGCCGGCCGCCTTGAAGTCGCCGCCATGGAACAGCGCCAGCGCTTCGCAGAGCCTGGCGTAGTCGCCGCCGCCCTGCTCCTGCCAGCGTCTTGCGTCGGCCTTGGCGCCGTCGGGATTCGCCTCCGCCTTGGCGGCGCAGGCCTGAAGCTCGCGGTTGCGGTCCAGGGCGGACGGGGAGCCGGATGCGGCGTGCGCCGCCGGCAGGGCTGCGAACAGCCCGAGGGCCAGCGCGCCGAAAAGGTAAGGATTGCGTCGGGTCATGGTGCCTTTACACTCCGCCATCGCCGGGCGGGGCGCAAGCCCGCAAGCCAAGCCCATAAGCCCACGCCCAGAAGCCGAGCCCCCGGCATTACGCCCCCCTCCTGCCCCAACGGGAACCGCCCGCGATGACCGATCCCCGCCTGTTCGTCTTCGGCCCCGGCTACAGCGCCCGCGTCTTCGCCGACGCGCTGCGCGCCGACGGATGGCGCATCGCCGCCACCTGCCGCAGCGAGGAGAAGAAGGCGGAGCTGGAGGCCCAGGGGATCGAAGCCTTCCTGTTCGACCGCGGCCGGCCGCTGGCCGATGCCAAGGCGGCGCTGGCCGGCACCACCCATCTGCTGGTCAGCATCCCGCCGGATGCCAAGGGCGACCCGGTGCTGGACCAGCATGCCCGCGATCTGGCCGACCTGCGCACGCTGGATTGGGCCGGCTACCTGTCCACCACCGGCGTCTACGGCGATACCGGCGGCGAGTGGGTGAGCGAAGCCGCGTGGCTGAAGCCGACCGGGGAACGTCAGAAGCGGCGGGTGGAGGCGGAACGCGGCTGGCTGAACCTGTACCGCCAGTATGGCGTGCCGATGCATCTGTTCCGGCTGGCCGGCATCTACGGGCCCGGCCGGAGCGCCATCGATTCCGTGCGCGACGGCACCGCCCGGCGGGTCGACAAGCCGGGTCAGGTGTTCTGCCGCATCCATGTCGAGGACATCGCCAGGACGTTGCGCGCGTCGATGGCGCGGCCGACGCTGGGCGCGGTCTACAATGTGGCCGACGATCTGCCGAGCCCCTCGCACGAGGTTGTGGAGTATGCCTGCCGCCTGCTGGGGGTGGAGCCGCCGCCGCTGATCCCCTTCGATCAGGCGGAGATGTCGCCGATGGCCGCCAGCTTCTACGCCGATTGCCGCCGGGTGAAGAACGACCGGATCAAGCGCCAGCTCGGCGTCACGCTGGCCTATCCCGATTACCGCGCCGGGCTGGAGGCACAGCTGACGGCCGGGCTATGACCGGAAATTGGGGAAAGATAAAACTAAGGTTCCAAAGCAAATAATTGGCATATACCGGTAATCATAACATTTAGCCAAAGACACGCATGGAAAAGGCAAAACTTATTTAATAATCTCGCTGGATCATGAGCGTCCGGGTGACGACTATCCCGCGAGGTGTTGGGCGCATGAACAGCACGCCGACGGTCACGACCTTACTCCCCTCCGCCACCCCCGCGGCGGGCGTGGACGGCATCGACTCCAGCGCCTTCCGCCGGCAGATGGACGAGGTCGTCTCCCGCATCCCGATGCATGCCATCCGCTCCGTCCTGGACGCGGTGGAGGGGGCGGCCAGCCCGAACGGCGAGCGGGCGCGGCATCTGCGCGACGCGCTGGTCGAGCATTTCAACCGGCTGAGGCCGATGAAGGCGCGCCGCCTGTTCACCAGCCTGTTCGAACCCTTCCTGGTCGACGACCCCATCCTGTACCGCTCGCCCGAGTCGGTGCCGGCGCTGATCCAGCGGGTCGACATGGGCGGCATCTGGGCGGCGCTGGCGCGCTACGCCTTTCCCGGCCTCGCGGCGGAGGTGCAGAGCCGGTTGGACGCCATGGCGCGCGAGTCGATGCTGGACGCCGTGCTGTCCAGCCCCGACGCGATGGTGATGCGCGAGCTGATGCGCCGGGAAGCGCTGGACTTCCTCTACGCCATGGCCGGCGACCGCAAGCTGACCGACCGCTTCCTGGCGCTGGCGAATGACGAGGCGCGGCACGATGCCGGGCTCCGCACCCAGTATCTCGGCCGCAAGGCGCCGATCGACGGCGATCTGCTGGGCTTCGTCCGCGCCCTGCTGGAGCACAACGAAGCGCTGGTGCCGCTGACCGAGCGGATGCGCCGCGACATCGAGGAGATGCGTCTGGGAGAGACGCAGGGCCCCGGCGACCCCCGCTCCGCCGAGGTGGATTGCCAGTCGGCGCTGATGGTCGGCTTCGTCCGCCGGCTGCGCGATCTCGGCCTGCCCTTCCGCGACCAGTCGCAGGTGCTGGCCTGGTTCGCCCCGCTCTACGGGCTGAACGTCAAGCGGCGCTACGACGTGTTCCTGCGCCATGTGCGCGAGCATGGCGGTCCGGCGGCGGTGCGCGAGTCGCACCCGCTGCTGCGCGCCCTTCTCTGCCATTTCCAGGCCGCCTGCGCCACCATCCGCGAGGTGGTGGACGGCATGTTCGGGGATATGGAGATCCAGCAAGGCGGCGTCCTCTCCGCCCCCGCCCCGACCCGCGCCCTGCTGGGCGAGGCGGTGGAGCGGCTCGACCGCGCGCTGACCGCGCTGTCCGGCACCGGCTTCCTCGCCAGCCGCTCCACCGGCCCGGCGCTGCGGGCGGAGCTGGCGGCGGTCAGCCGCGACCTGACCGGCACGGTGATGCCGGCGCTGGCCGCCCGGCTGCAGGCGGCGATGAACGCCCGCCACGCCCCGGAGCCCGACCATGAGGACATCGTCTGGCTGATCGAACTGGTCTGGCGCTGGGGCCGCTATCTCGGCAATGCCGGCTACGCCAACCCGGAGCTGAAGTCCCTGCGCCTCTACGCGGTGGAAAGCGGCCGCATCGCCTTCCTCCAGGCCATGAAGGCCGAACCGCAGGAGAAGCCGGCCCACCGTATGGCCCACATGCTGCGCATCCGCAGGCTGATGGCGGCGATGGGCGAGACGGTGGACGGCTGGATCAGCCCGGTCAGCCAGGGCCTGCACCGGGTGGTGCACAGCTATCTGGAGGCGGCGGGCGAGATTTCCGACGACGAATGGGCGGTGATCGACGCCTTCGTCGGCAGCGTGCGCGGCGAACTCAGCCGGTCGAGGAATTGGCAGAGCGCGGATTTCGTCGACATTCTGCGGCTGCATGAGGCGCGGCGGCGGGGGGAGTGATCGCTGCGGATGCCCCCATTGGCCAAAGGCCTTAACCGCAACAATTTGGTTCGACGCAACCATCGATGTGGTATGATGCGCGCCCGCTCGGGGCGGGACGGCCGGACAACGGCCCGCAACCCCGGTGGACCCGTTTTCCAGTCACTCCTCCCGCCGAGACGACGCCAGCATGAACATCACCATCGAACGCGCCGCCCTTCTCCGTTCCCTGGGTCACGTGCAGAGTGTGGTCGAGCGGCGGAACACCATTCCGATCCTGTCCAACGTCCTGCTGCGCGCGGGCGACGGCGAGTTGTCGCTGGCCGCCACCGATATGGACCTGGAGATCGTCGAGACGGTCCCGGCCACGGTCGGGCGCCCCGGCGGCACCACGGCGCCGGCCCACACCCTGTTCGACATCGTCCGCAAGCTGCCCGACGGCAGCCAGGTGGAACTGGACATCGGTGGCGACGGCACCATCCTGACGCTGCGTTCCGGCCGGTCGCAGTTCAAGCTGTCCTGCCTGCCGGTGGAGGATTTCCCGCAGCTGTCCAGCGGCGAACTGAAGCACAATTTCTCGGTCGCCGCCGCCGACCTGCGCGCGCTGATCGACCGCACCCGCTTCGCGATCTCCACCGAGGAGACGCGCTATTACCTGAACGGCATCTACCTGCACGCCACCAAGAGCAAGTCGGGCAGCCTGGAGACCTCCGTCCTGCGCGCGGTCGCCACCGACGGCCACCGGCTGGCCCGGGTCGAGATGCCGCTGCCCGACGGCGCCGAGGGCATCCCCGGCGTCATCATCCCGCGCAAGACCGTCACCGAAATCCGCAAGCTGGTCGACGAGGCCGCCGACCGCATCGAGCTGTCGCTGTCCGACAACAAGATCCGCTTCGGCTTCGACAGCGTCGTCGTCACCTCCAAGCTGATCGACGGCACCTTCCCCGACTATGAGCGGGTGATCCCGGTCGGCAACGACAAGGTGATGGAGGTGGACGCCAAGCTGTTCGCCGCCGCCGTCGACCGCGTCGCCACCATCTCCACCGAAAAGAGCCGGGCGGTGAAGCTGTCGCTGGTCCGCGGCGCGCTCACCCTGTCCGCCACCAGCCCCGAATCCGGCAGCGCCACCGAGGAGTTGGAGGTCAATTACGCCGAGTCCCCGCTGGAAATCGGCTTCAACTCTCGCTATCTGCTGGACATCACGCAGCAGATCGAGGGCGAGGGCGCCCAGTTCACGCTGGCCGACGCCGCGTCGCCGACCATCATCCGCGACGTCGCCGACTCCACCGCGCTCTACGTCCTGATGCCGATGCGTGTGTGATGGGGCTGCGGGGATCCTCCCCGCCCCAGGCGGAACGGACCAGTTGCAGCACACGGCAGTTTCGATGAGCGGCGGCGCTTCGGTGCCCGCCGCACCCCTGACGCCGGCCTTGGCCGTGCGACGGATGACGCTGACGCGTTTCCGCGGCTACGAGTCCGCGCGGCTGGAGCCCGACCGCCGCCCCGTCGCCCTGATCGGCCCGAACGGCGCCGGCAAGACCAACCTGCTTGAGGCCGTCAGCTTCCTCGCCCCCGGCCGCGGCATCCGCGGCGCCCGGCTGGCCGAGGTGGAGAAGCTGGGATCGCCCCCCGGCGCCGGCTGGGCGGTGGCGGCGACGCTCGACACCCCCTTCGGTCCGGTGGAAATCGGCACCGGCCGCGAGCCGCATGACGGAAGCCGCGCCTCCGACCGCGACCGCCGGCTGGTCCGCATCGACGGCCACCCGGCCAAGGGCCAGACCGCGCTTGCCGACCACGTCGCCATGGTCTGGCTGACCCCGCAGATGGACCGCCTGTTCCTCGAAGGATCGAGCGGACGGCGCCGCTTCCTCGACCGGCTGGTCTTCGGCTTCGATCCCGCCCATGCCGGCCGGCTGTCGCGCTACGAGCATGCCCTGCGCGAACGCGCCCGGTTGCTGCGTGACGGCCGCTTCGACGAAGGCTGGCTCGGGGCGCTGGAGGACCAGATGGCGACCACCGGCATCGCCGTCGCCGCGGCCCGGCGCGAGGTGGTGCAGCGGCTGCGCGCCGCCTGCGCCCGGTCGGTCGGTCCCTTCCCAGGCGCCGACCTCGCCGTCGCCGGCACGGTGGAACGCTGGCTGGACGAGGGTCCGGCGCTGGCGGCGGAAGATATGCTGCGCGACAGCCTGCGCTCCGGCCGCCGGGCCGATGCCGATGCGGGCGGCGCCACGGTGGGACCGCACAAGAGCGACCTCGCCGTCCGCCATGCGCCCAAGGACATGCCGGCCGCCTTCTGCTCCACCGGCGAACAGAAGGCCCTGCTGATCGCCATCGTGCTCGCCAACGCCCGGCTGCTGGCGGCCGAGCGTGGGGCCGCGCCGATCCTGCTGCTGGACGAGGTGGCCGCCCATCTCGACCCCGACCGGCGCGCGGCGCTGTTCGGCGAAATCCTTGCATTGGGCGCCCAAGCCTGGATGACCGGCACCGACGAGGGGGTTTTCGACCCGCTTGGGGAGGATGCACGCCGGTTCCACATCGAAGACGCCCGAATCCGCCCCGGATAGGGCTGGAAATACGGGCCGAGACCCAGAAAAAAAGCGTGTTCACGCACGCTAAACCGCCGAATCCGCAACCGAATCTGTTATAGTCGACGCATGGCACAGGAAGCACTGAAGAACGACCTCCCGCAGTCGGAGCCCCAGCAGGCGGACTATGGGGCGGAGTCGATCACCGTTCTGCGCGGGCTCGATGCCGTGCGCAAACGCCCCGGCATGTACATCGGCGACACCGACGACGGGTCCGGCCTGCACCATATGGTGTACGAGGTGGTCGACAACGCCATCGACGAGGCGCTGGCCGGCTATTGCGACAAGGTCGAGGTTCTGCTGAACGCCGACGGATCGGTCACGGTGCGCGACAACGGCCGCGGCATCCCGACCGACATCCATGCGGAGGAAGGCGTCTCGGCGGCCGAGGTCGTGATGACCCAGCTGCATGCCGGCGGCAAGTTCAACCAGAACAGCTACAAGGTCTCCGGCGGTCTGCACGGCGTCGGCGTGTCGGTGGTGAACGCGCTGTCCGAAAGGCTGGATCTCCGCATCTGGCGCGGCGGCCGCACCTGGACCATGCGCTTCCGCCATGGCGTCGCCGAGGCCCCGCTGGCCGATGTCGGCGAGGCGCCGATGGTGCCGGAGAAGGGCAAACAGCTGTCGGGCACCGAAGTCACCTTCATGCCCTCGGCCGAGACCTTCACCAACATCGAGTTCGATTTCGCCACGCTGGAACACCGGCTGCGCGAGCTGGCCTTCCTCAACTCCGGCGTCCGCCTGGTGCTGACCGATGCGCGCGGGGTGGAGCCGAAGGTGCAGGACCTGCATTACGAAGGCGGCCTGGAAGCCTTCGTCAACTGGCTCGACCGTTCCAAGACGCCGCTGCACAAGCCGGCGATCACCCTGAAGAACGAGCGCCCGACCGAACATGGCGGCGTGGTGACGGTGGAATGCGCGTTGCAGTGGAACGACAGTTACCACGAGACGACGCTGTGCTTCACCAACAACATCCCGCAGAAGGACGGCGGCACCCATCTCGCCGGATTCCGTGCCGCGCTGACCCGCGCGATCAACAATTATGCGGCCGAATCCGGCATCGCCAAGAAGGAGAAGGTCAACCTGTCGGGCGACGACGCCCGCGAAGGTCTGACCTGCGTCCTGTCGGTGAAGGTTCCGGATCCGAAATTCTCCAGCCAGACCAAGGACAAGCTCGTCTCGTCGGAGGTTCGTCCCGTCGTCGAGGCGGTGGTGGGCGAGGCGCTGGCCCAGTATTTCGAGGAGCATCCGGCCGACGCCAAGCGCGTCGTCCAGAAGGTGGTGGAGGCCGCGGCCGCCCGCGAGGCCGCCCGCAAGGCGCGCGAACTGACCCGCCGCAAGGGTGCGCTCGACATGGCGTCCCTGCCCGGCAAGCTGGCCGACTGCCAGGAGCGCGACCCGGCGGCGTCGGAGCTGTTCATCGTCGAGGGCGACTCTGCCGGCGGCTCGGCCAAGCAGGGCCGCTCGCGCCAGTTCCAGGCCATCCTGCCGCTGCGCGGCAAGATCCTGAACGTGGAACGCGCGCGCTTCGACAAGATGCTGGGCTCGGCGGAGATCGGCACGCTGATCGCCGCGCTCGGCACCGGCATCGGCCGCGACGAGTTCAACGCCGACAAGACGCGCTACCACAAGATCATCATCATGACCGACGCGGACGTGGACGGCAGCCACATCCGCACCCTGCTGCTGACCTTCTTCTTCCGGCAGATGCCCGAGCTGATCGAGCGCGGCTATCTCTACATCGCCCAGCCGCCGCTCTACCGCATCAAGCGCGGCAACGCCAAGGAACGCTACCTGAAGGACGACCGGGCGCTGGAAGAATATCTGGTCGAGGCGGCACTGGGCGACCTGTCGGTCCAGCTGTCCGACGGCAGCCTGCTGATCGGCGAGCAGCTGACCGGTCTGGTCGATCAGGCCCGCACCGCCCGCCCGGCGATCGACACGCTGTCGCGCAAGGTCGGCAACGCCATGGTGGTGGAGCAGGCGGCGGTCGCCGGCACCCTCTCCGCCACCCTTGCCGAGGACAAGGGCGCGGCCGAGGCTGCGGCCAAGGCGGTGGCCGAGCGGATGAACGCGATGGACGCCGATGGCGGCTGGCGCGGCGAAGCCCTGCCCCAGGGCGGCTATGCCGTCATCCGCGCCCGGCGCGGCGTCACCCATCGCCATCTGTTCGACGTCGACCTGCTGAAAAGCGGCGAGGCACGCCGGCTGGACGGGCTGGCCGCCGACCTGAAGCGGGTGTTCGGCACCCCCGGCAAGGCCTTTGAAAAGCAAAAGGAGACTCGCGCGCTGACCGGCCCGGTCGCCCTGTTCGACACGGTGATGGAGTTGGGCCGCCGCGGCGTCACCATCCAGCGCTACAAGGGCCTGGGCGAGATGAACCCGGACCAGCTGTGGGAAACCACGCTGGACCCGACCAAGCGCTCGCTGCTGCAGGTCCGCGTCAGCCACGCCGATCAGGCGGAAGAGGTGTTCTCCACCCTGATGGGCGATATCGTCGAGCCACGGCGCGAGTTCATCCAGGATAACGCACTGAAGGTGTCGAACCTGGACGTCTGATCCACGTAACCTGACACATCGGAAAGGGGCGGCGCCGCAAGGCTCCGCCCCTTTTTCTTTGCAGATGCGTTTGCAGATCAACTGGATTTGCAGATCAGCCGGGGTTCCGCAGATCGTTGTGGATTGCGGTCGCAGCGATCGCCGCCTCCCCCATGGCGACGGCGATCTGGTTGAGGGTGGAGACGACATCGCCGGCGGCATAAAGACCGGGAACCGAACTGCGCTGGTGCCGGTCGACGATCAGGCGTCCGTCAGTGTCCATCTCCGCCCCGACCTGCTCGGCCAGACCGGAGCGCGCGGTGATGCCCAACGCCGAGTAGAGCGTATCGAAATCAAGGATTTGACCGCTTTCCAAGGTCAGGCGGGTGCTCTGGCCCGCGCCGGCCTCGACTGCGGTCACCGGTTCCTCGATCACCGCGATGCCGGCGGTTCCCAATTCGGTGCGCTCTTCCATTGTCAAAGCCATCGGTTCGCCCAGCGTCAGCAGGGTCACGGTCGGGCTGTAGGTGCGGATGAAGCACGCTTCGCCGACCGCCTGCGCGCCATGGCCGAGGACGGCGATCCGCTTATCGATGACCTCGTAACCGTCGCAGATCGGGCAGACCCGGATTTGACCGCGCTGCATCGCCTCGTAAAGATGAGATACCCGCGGCTGGCCGTCGATGACGCCGGTCGCCAGCAGAACGGCGGCAGCGTCCACCTGCCTGCCGTCTCCCAGCTTGGCGCGAAAGCCGCGTTCCACCCGCTCCAGCGCGGCCACCGAACCGGTTTCTATGCGGCCGCCATAGGTCTCGGCCTGGGCGCGGATGCGGGCGAGCAGATCGGTGCCGCGGATGCCCCCCGTGAAGCCGGCGAGGTTGTGGGAGGTCGGAATCCAGGCACAACGGCTCTTCGCCTCGTCCACCACCAGGGCCGACCGGCGATAGCGGGCAAGATAGATGGCGGCGGTCAATCCGGCGGGACCACCACCGACGATCAGACAATCGAGCATGGGCGGCATCGCGCTCCTTGTCTTGAACCAGGAACCGAATCTTACCCTTCGGTTCCTGGAGTGTGATCGGTTCAAGCGGATGCGCTTGAACCGTGAACCGCACGGAAAGCCAAAAGCTCAAGGTCTGCCAGATGCCGCATTCCGCATCTGATGGACTCTAGACAAGCGGAGCGGCCGGATGTCACGCTCGCCATCGGTGAAATGCACAGATGGCCTTCCTCCGGCAGAATGGAGACGAGGTTAAGCAACTCGCAGCTTGGCCTGGTCCGGGGTGATGTAGCCGGGAGCCGAGTGCGGTCGCCGGCGATTGCAATACCCTTCGATGTAGGCGAACAGGCCCCCTACGAGCGGCGTCGCGCGTTTCAGAAGGGCGATTTCCGATGCTTTATCGACGCCAGTGGTCAGGGGGCGCTGCCATTTCCGCAGCACTGATGGCTGCACCGCCAATTCCCGGGCTACCTGTGCAAGGGAGCGGCCGCTGCTGGCCAACAGCGTCAACGCTTCTTGCTTGAACTCATCCGTGAAGAGGCGCCGTGCCGTTCTCCTCCTCATGGGCACTGTCTGCCTTGCCTTTGGCGTTTATATCCTGGGTTGGGGGAGTGGATGCCGACCAATTTGTCGCCGGACACATACTGATCGCCCTCCGCGTTGAACCTGGAAATCGACCGCCGCTACGGACCCGAAGGGAGAGCCCATGCACCATCCAGTTCCAGCAGGCCCCAAATCAACGGGACAGCGGGGGCAAGGGTGGTATCTGGTGCTCGCCATGGTGGTGGGGGTGCTTGCCGGCACGATCGGGTCCCTGTTCCACCTCGCCATCGACGCCCTGCTGCACTGGCCCGCACAGCTGCACGGGCTGGTCGATGGGCCGCTGCTGGTGCTGCTGACCGCGCTGATCACCATGTCGGTGACTGTGGGGGTGATGGCGCTGGTCCGCCGCGCCGCGCCCGAAGCCGGCGGCAGCGGCGTTCAGGAAGTGGAAGGGGCGATGGAGGGCCTGCGCGAAGTCCATGGGGAACGGGTTCTGCCGGTCAAATTTATTGGCGGGGCCGCGGCGATCGGCTCAGGGCTAGTGCTGGGGCGCGAAGGGCCGACGATTCATATCGGCGCCTCGGTCGCGGCGATACTCGCTGCCCGGTTCCAGCTGGACGCAACGAAGCGCAGCGGCTTGCTGGCAGCAGGGGCGGGGGCGGGACTGGCCTGCGCCTTCAATGCCCCCGTATCCGGCGTCTTGTTCGTGATCGAGGAAACCCGGCAGCAGTTTCCCTATCGGTCTGACACATATATGGCTGTCATCATCGCCGCTGTGTTGGCCACCGTCATGACCCAATGGATCGGCGGTACGGCTCCCGATCTTTCACTGCCGGCACCCAAGACGCCTCTGACCATGCTGCCGCTCTTTGTGCTGCTCGGGTGCCTGCTGGGGGGACTCGGCGTCGTGCTCAACGCCGGCATCCTCAAGGCGTTGGCTTTCGCGGCTGCCGTACAGAAAAAGGCGCCCTATCTTTACCCGGCAGCGGTCGGGTTCGTCGTAGGGGCGCTGTTGTCCCTGTTTCCCGCGACGGTGACAGGCGGGGAGGCCGTGCTCCCGGCGCTGGTACGCGAGCCGCCCGGCGTGCTGGTTCTGCTCGCCCTGGCGACGGTTCGGTTCTGCACCTCCATCGGGAGCTACTCGACGGGCGTGCCGGGCGGCATCTTCGCGCCGATACTGTCGTTGGCGGGGTGTGTCGGGCTGGCCTTTGCCGGCCTCGCCGGCATGGTTGCGCCCCACGCCGGGATTATCCCGGCGACCTTCGCCGTTGCGGCAATGGGCGGGTTGTTCACCGCCTCGGTGCGCTCGCCCATGGTGGGGGTGGTGCTGACGCTGGAACTGACCGGCGCCTTTGAGGTAGCCATGCCGCTGCTGGCCACCTGCCTCTCTGCCAACCTCGCCGCGCAATGGCTGGGCGGCAAGCCGATCTACCACCAATTGCTGGACCGCACGTTGATCTTGGCCGGCATTGAGCCACCGGCGAAACCCGCCAAGGGCGAATGAGGCGAGACTTTGGTGCGCAAATCGGCACGACGGCGGAGTCCACCGCTGGGCAACGGTGATCTTTTTGCCGGGCTGCCGCATTGCAGAGATCAAGAGAACGGGGAAATGGCCGCAATGGAGATGATCCGGTCCATGGTCGACCGCGTCGTGCTGTCCCCCTGCCCCAGGCGCCGGGCTGGAGGCGCAGCTTCATGGCGACCTGCTGGCAATCCTTGAGGCGTGTGGCGAAATGAACCTCAAACGCACGAACGCCCCGGCTCTTTCGAACCGGGGCGTCTGGTGTCGTTGGTTGCGGGGGCGCGCAACCACCGAGAATTGACTCTGCCGCCCATAGACGTTTGACGCAGTCGTCCCGCGTAGGTGGCGACCACCACGGCGATGGCGAATGCTATGACGCCGGATGGTTTGATTACGCCCTTGCGTAGGGAACAATTCGCTTTCCCCGACTAAGTCCACAACCCTTCGTAGTTTCGACCCACACCCCCCACATGGGTAGCGACACCCAATAGCCGCGCGAGGCCGCCATACCGGTAACGTTTCGATCCACGCTCCCGTGTAGGGGGCGACGAGCGGCATCGGCCCCGCCGACGACCGAGTAGGTGTTTCGATCCACGCCCCCGCGTAGAGGGCGACGCTTGTCGGCATAGCGCGCGGCCTTGTCGGTCATGTTTTGATCCACGCCCCCGCGCGGGGGGCGACGCGACTTCCTCCTTGCAACGGTGCATGCTCTTGGTATTTCGATCCACGCCCCGCGCGGGGGGCGACACCAACTACCGCGAGCTGTATACGCTGCTGGAGCCGTTTCGATCCACGCCCCCGCGCAGGGGGCGACGTCAGATCGGTGTCGCCCGCCTCGAAGGGGGGCGGTGTTTCGATCCACGCCCCCGCATGAGGGGCGACCTTCAACATCTTTGTCAGCGCCTTCATTCTGACGGAGTTTCGATCCACGCCCCCGCGCAGGGGGTGACCCCTCACCCAGCTGGAACGCGCCGTCGAGCGCTGGTTTCTATCCGCGCCCCCGCATGGAGGGCGACAATCCGCATTACTCGCCCTAGCCGACAAGCTGGAGTTTCGAGCCACGCCCCCGCATGGGGGCGACGGTCATGCGCCTCGACCAGTCCGCCGAAGACCCGTTTCGATCCACGCCCCCGCGTAGGGGGCGACTGCAGTTGCCGCGGGTGCCGGCCTCCTTGTCATGGTTTCGATCCACGCCCCCGCGTAGGGGGCGACACCGCCTATGCCATCGGCCGGCAGTGGGGATGGCTGTTTCGATCCACGCCCCCGCGTAGGGGGCGACCGCGCGCCGGCTGGCCTGATCTGGAGATCGTGTGGGTTTCGATCCACGCCCCCGCGTAGGGGGCGACCAATCGGGACACAGCTTCGATGACTACCGCTAAGGTTTCGATCCACGCCCCCGCGTAGGGGGCGACACGGCATCACCCGCCCCAAGGCGTTCACGATGCTGTTTCGATCCACGCCCCCGCGTAGGGGGCGACCCCTTCGGAGAGGCGCCCGTACCGGTGCCGCGCAGGTTTCGATCCACGCCCCCGCGTAGGGGGCGACGGCCTAGCGCTGCTTCGTCGGCATACCACCGGCAGTTTCGATCCACGCCCCCGCGTAGGGGGCGACTGATCACATCCATCGCGAAGTCGAGAGCCGTCTTGTTTCGATCCACGCCCCCGCGTAGGGGGCGACGCCGCGCTTCAGTTCATCCAAGTCCACTTCGAGTTTCGATCCACGCCCCCGCGTAGGGGGCGACTGGGGCAAGGTCCGCGCTCAGATGCTCGAATACCTGTTTCGATCCACGCCCCCGCGTAGGGGGCGACCGACCGCAGCCGTCCAGCGGGAGGCAGCATGATGGAGTTTCGATCCACGCCCCCGCGTAGGGGGCGACCAATGTTTCCAGCGGGTGGGGCTATTTTTCAGACGGTTTCGATCCACGCCCCCGCGTAGGGGGCGACTCGCCCAACGGTGGGAGCCGGCATGTGCTGGAGGCGTTTCGATCCACGCCCCCGCGTAGGGGGCGACGACGCCGCCTTCAACGAATTGGCGGCCATGGTTCGGTTTCGATCCACGCCCCCGCGTAGGGGGCGACACAATGCGCTCCGCCATCACCATCAGGCGGGCGGGTTTCGATCCACGCCCCCGCGTAGGGGGCGACTGGGAGGATGACAACTGGTGGAGCGGCCAATACACCGTTTCGATCCACGCCCCCGCGTAGGGGGCGACTGGCACGCCGCTGCCGACGTTCATGCTGCTGACGTTTCGATCCACGCCCCCGCGTAGGGGGCGACCCGCACCCTGGTCAGCCGTGGCGCCGTCCGAGCCTGCTCTGACGTTTCGATCCACGCCCCCGCGTAGGGGGCGACACCGCCGCCGCGCAAACCGCCGCAGGCATCGTCCAGGTTTCGATCCACGCCCCCGCGTAGGGGGCGACTCTCAAGCGGTCAGCAGGGTGCCGCTCCGGCGCAGTTTCGATCCACGCCCCCGCGTAGGGGGCGACGGCTCTATCGTCCATCCCCGGCTGGTCCGCCGCCGTTTCGATCCACGCCCCCGCGTAGGGGGCGACATGGTTGGGCGGTAGGGCGCGACCATCACAGCTTGTTTCGATCCACGCCCCCGCGTAGGGGGCGACCAGTACCGACGAGCCGCAGGCAGCACGCCGGGACTGTTTCGATCCACGCCCCCGCGTAGGGGGCGACCCTCCATCGGCTTCAACGGCTCCATTGAGGCGCTGTTTCGATCCACGCCCCCGCGTAGGGGGCGACAGTCGGGTTGATGACCCTGCGAACCCCCGTCTGTGTTTCGATCCACGCCCCCGCGTAGGGGGCGACCGCCTTCAACGAGTTGGAGCTTTACCGCGACGGAGTTTCGATCCACGCCCCCGCGTAGGGGGCGACTCTCACCCGCGCATGGTGGAGCACTCACCCGGTCACGTTTCGATCCACGCCCCCGCGTAGGGGGCGACGGCCGTCCAATGAGCCTGTCCGACTACGATCTGGCGTTTCGATCCACGCCCCCGCGTAGGGGGCGACCCGCCAATCGTGGGGCTGACATGACTGCGACGAACGTTTCGATCCACGCCCCCGCGTAGGGGGCGACCTGGAGGGTGCTGGAGGCACAAGCGCATCGACGCCGTTTCGATCCACGCCCCCGCGTAGGGGGCGACGATCAGTGTGACGAAACTCCACGGGTGGTCATGGTTTCGATCCACGCCCCCGCGTAGGGGGCGACCGTCCGAGGCTATCGCCAACGCGATGCGGAACCAGTTTCGATCCACGCCCCCGCGTAGGGGGCGACATGCGCAGCTTGCCGCGCCCCTCCCAATCGCTCAGTTTCGATCCACGCCCCCGCGTAGGGGGCGACGGTGGTCGTGCCGGCACCAGTCGCCCAGGCACCGGTTTCGATCCACGCCCCCGCGTAGGGGGCGACGTGCCGGCCAGCACCTCACCGATGCCGTAGGCCTTGTTTCGATCCACGCCCCCGCGTAGGGGGCGACTTGTAGTGGGCGAGGTCCAGATGCTCGATGTTCGAGTTTCGATCCACGCCCCCGCGTAGGGGGCGACGCCTACAACAAGCAGTCTGCTTTCGAGACGGCGGTGTTTCGATCCACGCCCCCGCGTAGGGGGCGACTGCAGGGCGGCGGCGTTAACACCATCGCTGCATTGTTTCGATCCACGCCCCCGCGTAGGGGGCGACTCGTCGGCATCGGTTGCCTCCAGCGGCTGCACGACGTTTCGATCCACGCCCCCGCGTAGGGGGCGACCACTCGGACGCAGCCGGTCGGGCGGTGGAGGCATGTTTCGATCCACGCCCCCGCGTAGGGGGCGACGGCCATGACCGTCGAGACCGCGGCCCGCCGGCTGTTTCGATCCACGCCCCCGCGTAGGGGGCGACAGGTCGGACGACAATTGCATGGGGTGGGCCAAGTGGGTTTCGATCCACGCCCCCGCGTAGGGGGCGACCTCGATTTCGGCCGTGGTCGCCCGGGCGCTGATATCGTTTCGATCCACGCCCCCGCGTAGGGGGCGACGGAGGCTGTCCAGCTTGGCAATGGTGGCCTGCATGGTTTCGATCCACGCCCCCGCGTAGGGGGCGACCGCGCGGGTTGCAATGGCTGACGCAAGAATGGCGGTTTCGATCCACGCCCCCGCGTAGGGGGCGACGGAGGCTGTCCAGCTTGGCAATGGTGGCCTGCATGGTTTCGATCCACGCCCCCGCGTAGGGGGCGACCGCCTTGCGCTCCCTGGTCATCGACAGCGGCGTGTTTCGATCCACGCCCCCGCGTAGGGGGCGACCCCAGTACGGCTTCCGCTTCCGATCTCAGTCAGTAGTTTCGATCCACGCCCCCGCGTAGGGGGCGACGTGGTCTTGACGATCTGGACAGGACGACCGCGCATGTTTCGATCCACGCCCCCGCGTAGGGGGCGACATGCGCAGCTTGCCGCGCCCCTCCCAATCGCTCAGTTTCGATCCACGCCCCCGCGTAGGGGGCGACCCGGGCGGCGCCTTCCGACAGGCCGGCAGCAACGTTTCGATCCACGCCCCCGCGTAGGGGGCGACGCCCACGCCAACCGAACCAAACCGCTTCCCGAAGGTTTCGATCCACGCCCCCGCGTAGGGGGCGACCCACGTCGATGTATGACCGGGCTTCGGCGGCGGTGTTTCGATCCACGCCCCCGCGTAGGGGGCGACCATTCTTCCAAGATTTCTGGTATTTTTTCATGGGTTTCGATCCACGCCCCCGCGTAGGGGGCGACGCGCGAGCGGGGCCTGCCATAATGCGGTTGCGCTGTTTCGATCCACGCCCCCGCGTAGGGGGCGACTCCAGCGGCACCTTACGCTCTCCATTGAAGGCAAGTTTCGATCCACGCCCCCGCGTAGGGGGCGACAATCGCCTCGCACAGCCCTGTTGCTGAGGTCCTGTTTCGATCCACGCCCCCGCGTAGGGGGCGACCGATATAATGCGGTGGCGGGGACAAGCGCGGCAAAGGTTTCGATCCACGCCCCCGCGTAGGGGGCGACCTTCGACCGCCCGCATTGCTGGACCGACCCGGAGTTTCGATCCACGCCCCCGCGTAGGGGGCGACCAACGCGCAGCAGGAGATTGTCCGCGATGCGATGTTTCGATCCACGCCCCCGCGTAGGGGGCGACCCGTTGGCTACGACGGCTGGACGGTCGAAGAGTGGTTTCGATCCACGCCCCCGCGTAGGGGGCGACCGCGACGCTTCCCACCGCTTCACCACCTTCATGGAGTTTCGATCCACGCCCCCGCGTAGGGGGCGACGCAGATGTCATTGCTCCGGTCTCACGTGCCGGATGTTTCGATCCACGCCCCCGCGTAGGGGGCGACGACCGGGTTGGCGGGCACCATTTCGTTCAACCTGTTTCGATCCACGCCCCCGCGTAGGGGGCGACCGGTTCCGCCTGTATCGGACGCTGCTAAACGAGGGTTTCGATCCACGCCCCCGCGTAGGGGGCGACCAGTGGGCTTTCATCACCTGCACCGGTGCTGCATGGTTTCGATCCACGCCCCCGCGTAGGGGGCGACCCGCTGACCAAGGCCGCTGTGGTCGCGTGGCAGGCGTTTCGATCCACGCCCCCGCGTAGGGGGCGACGATCCTGGTGGCGCGCTGCCAGCACTATGCCGGGGTTTCGATCCACGCCCCCGCGTAGGGGGCGACTGTCGCCTCTGTCGCCGACACGGTGGCGTCGATGTTTCGATCCACGCCCCCGCGTAGGGGGCGACCAGACGATGCCCGGTCTCGATTGACCAAGGGCCGTTTCGATCCACGCCCCCGCGTAGGGGGCGACCCCGATCCCCCCAGCGCCCCGACGCGCCCCCTGCCGTTTCGATCCACGCCCCCGCGTAGGGGGCGACAGACCATGCTCGCAGCCTCGATCAGTCATGCGCTGTTTCGATCCACGCCCCCGCGTAGGGGGCGACCGAAGGCCAAGCGTGGAGCCAAGAGCGCGACGGAGTTTCGATCCACGCCCCCGCGTAGGGGGCGACCGCGGAGTGTCACCGACACAAACTTGAATGAAGGGTTTCGATCCACGCCCCCGCGTAGGGGGCGACGAACGCGACCGCCTGATGATGGGCAACAACAAGCTGTTTCGATCCACGCCCCCGCGTAGGGGGCGACCCCTGTACGGGACATCAGTCCATCCATCCGGGAACGTTTCGATCCACGCCCCCGCGTAGGGGGCGACGCTGCAGGCGGGCGGCGTGTTCCGGGTGATCGTCCGTTTCGATCCACGCCCCCGCGTAGGGGGCGACCCACATGGACGCAGCCTGGAGCGCCATCGCGCTTGTTTCGATCCACGCCCCCGCGTAGGGGGCGACGCTCGGGTCTACGGCGACCGGATCGACGTGAACCAGTTTCGATCCACGCCCCCGCGTAGGGGGCGACTTGCGGTAATCGGCCTCCGGCTTCAGCTTGAAGTCGTTTCGATCCACGCCCCCGCGTAGGGGGCGACTGGCAAGGGCGGCGCGGCCGGCGTCGGTGATGGTGTTTCGATCCACGCCCCCGCGTAGGGGGCGACGATGAACTCCACTCCTTCGGCCTCTAGCACGTCCTGTTTCGATCCACGCCCCCGCGTAGGGGGCGACGCGGGCTTTTCTTTTGCCCCAAGGAGACCAGCAATGTTTCGATCCACGCCCCCGCGTAGGGGGCGACCTCTCGACATGGCGAAGGAGCTTGCCATGGTCGAGTTTCGATCCACGCCCCCGCGTAGGGGGCGACCATCGACCACGTCATGCACGCGCTGAAGTTCCTGTTTCGATCCACGCCCCCGCGTAGGGGGCGACCGCGGCGCGTCGTATGTCGAGTGTGCCGCCAAGGTGTTTCGATCCACGCCCCCGCGTAGGGGGCGACGCGCGCCGTGTCGGGGTTGAGGTTCTGCGGGATCGGTTTCGATCCACGCCCCCGCGTAGGGGGCGACCCGTCCGGCCAAGGCAAGCGACGAACTGGAATGGTGTTTCGATCCACGCCCCCGCGTAGGGGGCGACAGCCAAGCGGACGTCGGCGCCGTCCTGTCTGGCCTGTTTCGATCCACGCCCCCGCGTAGGGGGCGACTGCCAGTCAATATCCACTTGTTCAGGAACCCACAATCCCGGATCGAGCGCGAACCACTCGTGCGCTCCACTCTGTCGGGCGTCGCTCACTATGCCATTGAAGCTAAGTCGTTGACAGCGCTGCGGTGCGGACCTCCCAGGGGTTTCCTGTCCGCTTCGGGTTCGCGCACGCTCAGAACACCAGCGTCCCGTCGAGGTCCAGCGCGGGCTTGGCGCCGGCATGTTCAATGCGGCGGCTCGCATTGGCGCCAAGATGGTAGAAGCGCAGGCTGTCGGTGCTCTGGTCGATTTCACCGAGCAGGCGGGCACGCAGCGCAGTCCATTGTGCCGGATCGACCTCACATTCGAACACAGAAAACTGAACCCGCTGGCCGAAATCCCGGCATGCCTTCGCAACCCGGCGCAATCGGCGGCGGCCGGCCGCATCCTGGGTGTTCACGTCATAGGTGATCAACATCAGCATCGCCGGTCATTTCCAAAGGAACGGCGGGTAACCGTCGAGGTCGCCGCGCAGATGGCGGGCAAGCAGCTGCGCCTGAATGTGCGGGACCAATCCCAGGCTGACCTTCTCGTTCAGGAACGGATGGGTGATCTCATCCTTCTTGCGCTCCTGATAGGCAGCAAGGACAGCCTTGCGGGAGTCGTCGCGCAACAGGACGGCACCGCCTTCCATGTAGGTAAAATCCTTCGGCCCGATCTGCTGCCGGTTGATCAGAGTCAGAACGACCCGGTCGGCCAGCACAGGGCGGAACTCCTCCATCAGGTCGAGGGCGAGGCCGGCACGGCCGGGACGGTCGCGATGCAGGAAGCCGACCTGCGGGTCCAGACCAACGGATTCCAGCGCCGAGCGGCAATCGTGCCCGACCATGGCGTATAAAAAGGATAGCAGGGCATTGCAGGCGTCCAGCGGCGGACGGCGGCTGCGACCGCGGAAGCGGAAGACATCATCGTCACGACGGATCAGGTGGTCGAACGCACCGAAATAGGCATTGGCGGCATCTCCCTCATGGCCGCGCGCGACGTCGATGCTCCCCGCCTCTATCACCCGGCGTGCCACGTCTCCCAAGCGGCGCTGAGCATCGTCCAGTCCAGCCCGACCGGTCTCCGCCATCGAAGACCCATGGTCCCGTAGCGCGCGGCGCAGCACCGCACGTTGGTTTGCCGTCTTCGCCGTCACGATGGCGCGGACGATGACGAGCCCGGCGTCCGGATCGTCGGCCACCCGATACTGGCGCCGGCGCAGCAGCACATTTCCACTGCATGGCCCCTCCACCCGCGCCAGGAACTTGCCGTGTTCGGTCAGGAAGGAGACCGTCACTCCAGCTTCGGCACAGGCCCCCATCAGCGGCGGCGACATGCCGACCCGGCCGAAGCAGACGATGCCGCCCATCATGTGCATGGGCACGCGGCCGATTTCCCGCCGCTCCACCTCCACCACGATGTTGGCGCCGTCCTTGGCCAGCCATGCGCCTTCGGTCGTGACGAACATCGTATTCAAATGCTGGCGCATGGAATCAGGAGTCTCCCCGGTCAGTGTCTCCACGGTCATCGGGCGGCATCGCGTCCTCGCCATCTTCCAAGTGCCGGACAAGCCAGTCGGCAACCGGCGGCGGACGGCCCAGCCGGCGCGGCCGGCAAAGCTCGATCATCGAGCAGTTCCGGCATTTGGCCGCCTCGTACACCGGCGGCGGGGTGCGGCCCGACTCGATCATGGAGCGAACGGCGGCCGCCGTCCGTTCGGTCAGCTCCCGCAACTCATCGTCGAGCCGGACAACGACACGCCGCCGGTTCTCCCCATAGAAGAGCGCCCCCTCGGCGATGTCCGTGTGGAACATCTCCTCCAGACAGATGGCCTGGGCGCAGAGCTGGACCTCGTCCGCCCGGTGGGCCTTGGGCCGGCCGCGCTTGTATTCGACCGGGTAGGGTCGCTGCTCGGGACCATGCAGCTCGACCAGATCGGCAACCCCGGCAAGGCCAAGCCTCTGCGAGCGCAACGGCATCGACCGCACCGTGCGGACGGTGCCGCGCCTGTCCCGGCCGCCCGCATCCACAGCGTCATGCAGCAGCCGGCCTTCGACGGTGAAGGTGTTCTCCTGCCACTGCCGCTCGACATGGATCAGGGCGCATTGGCGGGAACAAAACAGCTGGTGCTGCAAGGCCGACAGGGGAAGAAGATCATCGTCGTCCATACCGCGCCCCCTTCCCCGGCTGGCTGTCCCCTTCGTTCAGAACTTCTCGATCATCGTTACCCCGGCGGGCACGCGGGCCGCATCCAGGGCAATCCGGTAATCGGCAAAGCGGCGGGCCGGCGGCAGGTTGCCGGTGCCGGGGCCGTCCAGCTCGTAATCCTCGCCCTGGAAGTGCCGCTTCACCGTGACGAGGTCGAATAGGCGGTGGGCCGGAGCGTTGCCGAGCGCGCTGTCATGGCGGAACAGGACCAGCTTGCGGCCGGCCATTTCGCCGCGGGCGGCCGAGCGGTCATGGTCGAACATCCCCTCCAGCGCGGTCCACAGCAGGTCCAGGTCGTCCTCGTCGAAACCGGTCCCCTCCGCCAGCTTGGCGGAGATGTAGCCATGACAGCGATACAGGCCGTAGGGGACGACATGCTTGCGCCCCATGGTACGGTTGTCGCGGCGCCCATCATCCGCCGGGTCGCCGTCCTTGCGCTCCTTCGCCTCCTTCTCCGAGGTGGCGGCCATGCGGGTGATCGAAATCTCCAGCGGCAGGATCGGCTCCACCGAATGGGCGAAGGACAGCTGGACTGGCCCACGCACCTGCCCACAGTTGATGCTGGTGCTCATCACAGCGCCAAAGCTGCGGACGTCGAAGAAGTTGTCGCACATGAACTGCCGGACGGCCTTTTCCTCCGCTTCCTTAGGCGACAGCTTCTTTGCGCTCTCGACGTCCTTGTCGTCCGGACGGACGGCGCGGTAGGCGGCGCGGTGCTTCTCGTTCAGGATGGCCCCTTCCTGGACATAGATGCCGTAGCGCGGCTCGCCGTCACGGCTGAGTGCGGCGAAGTTGCGGATCTTCCGCTTCAGGCAGACGTCTGTCACCAGACCCTTGTTGGTTTCCGGATCGAGCCGCGGCAGGTTGCCGGCGTCGGGATCGCCGTTCGGGTTTCCGTTGGTGACGTCGAACAGATAGACGAACTCATAGCGGTTCTGGATCGCGGACATGGCTCAATCCTCGGAAACGGTCTGTTCAGTGGCGCCGGGCCGGTCGGTGGAAGCGGCGGCCTTGCCGGAATAGCGCTGGTGGTAGTAGCCGATGGCGAAGCGCCCCTGATCCTCGATGCGCAGCGAGCGCGGGAAGCCGCTGTCCAGCCCGCCGAGGATCTGGCCGATTTCCCCCTCGAACCAGCCACCGAGACGGGGCTTGTCGCCCTTGCGCAGCACCGCCAGATGGTGGTTGCTGTTGCGCAGCAGCATCGGGAAGACGCTCGCCGGGGTGGCCGATGCGGCACCAAAATAGCGGTCGCGGATGCTGGCGTTCACGTCCCCCAGGGCCGCCCGCTGGGCACCCTCCAGCACGGCGAACAGGCGGCCCAGCCGGTAGGCCGGGTTCGCCTCGTCTCGGTTCAGGCTCACGGGTATCTCCTCCGTCTTCTTCGTTCCCAGGCGGGAGTCGCGGTTCAGGCAGGCCCGGCAGATCGCAGCCTTCACGCCGTTCACCGGGTCGCCGGCCCGCATACGGGTGATGACCGCCGCCAGCAGGCTGCGGGGATAGCGGCCGCCGGTCAGGATGGCGCGCATCACCTCCCCGGCCAGTTGCGGCGCGATGTTCTCGGTCTTGCCCAGCGGGGCGGTCTCGCGCAGCAGCATCCAGACCGCCGGCGCGGTGCGCCAGGGCGCGGGATCGATCCGCAGATCCTCCCAATGGCGCCCGACGCGTTCGGCGATGGCCGCGAAGCTGTCCTCCAGCCAGAAACGCACCGACAGCCGGGCAATGTTCGGCGACAGGCCGAGCACATAGAAGCGCGTCCGCTCGTCCAGTTCCGGCGCAATCTCCCGCACCGGCCGCCCCTGGCTGACCGGTAGCAGGGCGTTGCGAATCGCCTGCGCCTCGTCGGCATCTTCGGCCGGCGGTGGACTGAGCAGGTCGTGGAACAGCACCTCCGCCCTCTGGGCAGACTCCTCGCCACCGGAAGCATCGGCCCAGAACACGGTGGTCGCGTCGCCGATCACCAACCGGTTTCCACTGCCCCGCGCCAGCAGCGCATTCAAGGCGGCGCCATACCCGAAGGCCGCCGCCTCCGACACCGGCGCGTTCAGCCCCTGCTCCTTGCCGTAGGAGGTGAAGGCGTCGTTGTTGAAGGAGACGATGGAGGCGCCGGAACTCTGCGCGTCCATCACCCCCTTGATCGCCGGGTGCAGGCGGGCGATCGGCTGGCGCGTTCCCGTTACCAAGCAGATTCCTTCACCCCCGGCACCCTCGGCCACCGCGCGCTCCCAGATGCGCCGGGCGGCGGGACGGTCGTGCAGGAAGCGCGGCTCCCCCCGATCATTCCGGTCGCCGTCGAGCATGAACATGAAGTTCTGGTCGAGCATGGCGTCGGTGAAACCGCAGGCGTCGAAACGGTCGGCCGACCAGCCATCGAGGAAGCGCAACAGGGCGGCCAGCCCGGCATCCTCGGTTCCGGCCAGCAGCCGACGGTGCAACTCCTGGAAGGCTGCATGGTTGGCCGGATGGGCAACCCGCTGCCGCGTCACCTTGTCCACCCCAAGGCCAAGCACGAACTTGCCGTTGTCCCACAGGAAGAAAGAGCGCGGTGTGGTTCCCGGACGCTTGAAGGATTGCGGCACCGCCGTCGGGCGTGGTTCCGCCTTTTTCCCCGACAGGCTCTGCCAGGGCAGAATTTCCACCGTCTCGCCTTCGGGCGACAGGACGATGATGTGGGCGATCCGCTCCGTCGAATAGCCGAAGGGCGGCACCTCGCCACGATCGGCCAGCCGGTCATAGTAGCCGTTGAGCGCGGCAAGGACGGTCATGACCGCACCTCCACCGAGTTCAGCGGCGGCACTGCCATCACTCCGTCGCGCAGCGCCGCGCGGAAGAACAGCGAGGTCATGTCGTTGGCATGGTCAATGTCGAGCAGCATCCAGCCGAGGTCGCGGTCACGCTGGTCCAGTGGCAGTTCCGACACCGGTGCGGCGCCATCCTCCAGCAGGGCGAAATTCGCCGGGAACTCCCGCACGCCCAGGCAGGGCTGCTGGAAGCACTGTCCGCTGGCCGCACGGCGGTTGAACATCGACAGATGCTTGGCCTCGCTGTCGCCCGGTCCGGCGCGCTCCGTCAGTTCGAAATGGGCGTGGATGACATAGGCAACGTCGACCAGCAGGGTCGCGGCGCGCTGCTGCCGGTTCTCCTCCGCCACCATGCGTAGGTCCTCTACCGCACCGGCCTTCATCGCCTTGCGCACCGCCGCGGTCGGCACGCGCGATCCCACCTCGTTGCGGCGGATCGACTGGAAGCGGATCGGCTTCAGCACCTCGATGGCGTCGATTGCCCAGCGGATCGCCGGCTTCCAATGGATCGCCTCCAGGATGCCGCGCGCGGCCGAGGGTGTCATGACGTCGTAGGACACCCGCTCGACCTTCATTTCCGGCCGGGTGAAGCAAGCGCGGTCGCCCCACACGTGAAGTTTCACGCCGTAGGCCATGGCTCTCCCTCAAAAAATGCTGGTTTCGAACCGCCGGAAGGTAGGATCCTCCCAATCCAGCCCGACGTCGGGGTGGTAGAGGTCGCCGTTGACCAGCGCGACGAATTGGTCGCCGAACTCGCCGCTCCGGATGCACTCCGCCGCCCCGGCCTTCAGCAAGCCGGCACGGGCCGAACGGGGAACCTGGACCAGATAGGGCTGCAGGGCGCGGGCAATCCCCCCGGTCTTGTCCGCCGGAGCGTGGCGCAGGGCGTCTAGCAGGCGCGGGACGGCGTCCGGCTCACCGGCAGGACGATAGGGTACGATCACCGGCACCAGCGGCGACTCGATGATCCGGAACGCCTTCGCAATGTCGGCGAAGGGGAAGTCGTGCTTACGCCGATGAAGGCGTAAGGCGTTCAGGATGCCGCGGATGGCGTCCGGCCCCTCCCCCACCGGGGCAGCGTCCAGATCCTCGTCGCCACGCAGCCAGTAGACCTGCCGGAAATAGGCGCGCAACGTGTCGAGAGCCAGCGGGTCGTCATGGGCGCGGAGAACGCTGGCGGCTGTCTGAGCAAACAGCGCCAACTCCACCGGCGGCCGGTGGCCTTCATCCTCTGGGCTGTCGAAGACGAAGACGCGCCCCAGCTCGGGCAACTCGCCGTTCCGGTTGCAGCGGCCCGCCGCTTGGGCGATGGAGTCGAGGCCGGCCATCGCCCGGTAGACGACGGGAAAGCTGAAATCCACCCCAGCCTCGACCAGGGAGGTCGAAACCAGCCGGACGGTCTTGCCATCCTTGATGTCCTGGCGGATGGCCGCCAATTCCGCCCGGCGGTGCTTGGCGCACAGGCAGGTGGACAGATGTCGTGCTCCCTCGGCCACTGCGATCCGCCGGTGCAGATCGCGGGCATGCCGACGGCTGTTGACGATGCACAATGCTTGGGGTTCGTTCAGCAGCCGTTCGGCAAGCGCCTCGTCGGACACCGGTTCGGCGATGGTGCTGACCGTCACCCGTTTCAGCCGGCGGTACAAGTCCGGCGGGTCGGGCGCCAGTTCCCGCACCCTGTCCAGCCCGCCCCTGAAGCCGGCATCCGTCGTCACCGCCGGCTGGGTCGCCGTACACAGAACCACGGAACTGCGATAGCCGCGCGCCAGCTCGCGCAACGCCTCCAGACATGGCCGCAGCACCTTCAGCGGCAAGGTCTGCGCCTCGTCCAGGATCACCACCGACCCGGCGATGGCATGCAGCTTCCGGCAAGCCGACGGGCGGTTAGAGAACAGGCTTTCGAAGAACTGCACCGCGGTGGTGACGACCACCGGCCGGTCCCAATTTTCAGCGGCGAGTCTCAGCTTGCGGGCACCGTCCTTGCCTTCATCGTCGGGCGCGCTGCCGTCCGCCGGTCCGAAATCGAAACCGCTGTGATGTTCGAGCACGGCGTCGTCGCTGCCCAGCGCGTCGCGGAAGACCGCTGCCGTCTGCTCGACCACGGAGGTGAAGGGGATCACATAGATGACCCGCCGCAGCCCATGCCGAACCGCATGGTCCAAGGCGAAGGCCAGCGACGACAGGGTCTTGCCGCCGCCGGTCGGTACCGTCAGCGAGAACAATCCCGGCTCATCGTCTGCTCTCGCCCGAACCGCAGTCAGCACCTCCGCCCGCAAACTATTGACTGCGCTGGTCCGTCCCTCAAATTGAGCCAGATGCGCATTCAGCCGGTCACGAAGATCGGTGACCGTGAGCGTGCATCCCCGCTCGACCGGCTCATCAAGCAGATCGGCATAAAATCGCTCCGTCTCCAGCCGATCGGCATCGACGAGACAGGAAAAGAGCATGCGAATGAGAAAGGCGGCGGAGAACTCGTGCGTGAACCCCTCGGACAGCACCGGCGCAGCCAGAGCGACCGACGTCGGCGCAATGTCGAGGTCAGGCGTCAGACAGCGTACCGGCAGGAGCGTAGCGGCCCCGGCTGCCAGCCGGTCTTTCAGCGACGATAATCCGCTGCCAGCAATGCAGCCGTTGGCCAGTCCGGCATGATGGCCGGCGATCCCATAAGCCATCATCCGGCCATACGGCGCAGGGTAGTTGCGCTCAGCGATGACGGCGCCCGCGGTCGAATGGTCGACGCTCGTCCCTTGGCCCCGGATATAGGATTGGAATGCGTCCCGAGCCTTGCCGATGTCATGGAGCGCGCCCATGACTCGTGCAAGCTCTTGGCCGCCGAACGTGGCAGCAAGCCTCTCCGCCCGATCGGCGACCTTGGTCAGGTGAGCCGCCAGCGGCTCCCATAGCACTTCATCCCGGCCGGGAACAGAATGCGCGTATACCACTGCACTCATGAGATGACCCGCGATCCATCAACTCTTTTGAGAGTTGTCAGCATGCGTCACGATCCGGATTTGATCAAGATTTTACGTTTTATCTCGCAAAAGAAGTTATTTGTGTACGTGCCCAGTCTCCTTAATGGCCGCAGCAAGAGTCAGCCACTGTTCAGTCCCTTCCCTATCGCTGGTAACCGATCGGGCATAACCGGAACCCAGCGCCAAGAGTAGGCACCTCAACACCCTTGGGAGCCTATCTTGCCCGCTATCAGCCTGCTCGACAAATTTCGCCTTCTGGATGCAGTTGCCTGCGACCCTGATCGTAGCCGCATCGAAATCGGCATCGTCGCCTGCGTCCTCCATTGCCTCGACAACAACAGCGGCCTCGCTCGCGTTGGTTTTGAGCGCCTATCCGAACGGACGGGCGCCAGCAGGAGCGGCGTTCAACGAGGACTTAAAAATTTGGAACGCACTGGAGTCTTGCCGGTCCACAGGCGCGGTGGATCGAACAAGGAGGGCGATCGCATGGCGAATGTCTATCGCCCGAATTTGTCCTATCGTCCTGCCCATCTTCAGACCGCAGGCGATGCGAATGAGGTTTCTGGCAGCACCAGCAGCGCGGACGCTACCAGTAGCGCAGACGCCGTCGACCAGGAGCGTCGGCGCACCAGACTGGTAGCGTCCACGCTCCCCCTTCCCTCTTCTCTCCCCGGGTTTAACCCCGGGGGAGAGGAAGAGGGGGTTACCCCACCGCCGCCCAGCGCCGTCACCGCCGTTGGCGGCGCCGTCGACGGCGGGGTAACGGATGGAGACGACGCCCATATGGAACGCTTTGACGAGTTCTGGTCAGCCTGCCCCAAACGGGAGCAGCGGAAGCAAGCCATGGAAGCTTACCGAGATGCCTTGGCCTCTGGTGTCGCGACACCGTCTGTTTTGATCGCGGCCATGCAGCGGTATGCGATCGCTAAGGCCCACTTTACCGACCCCAAATACCTCAAGTTCCCGCACAACTGGCTGCGTGGGGAGTGCTGGCTTGAAGACCCTCAGCCGCCGCAGGCGAAGACAGTTAAATCTTCCGGTTCCTCTGCAAGCAAACGAGCCAAATTGGACAACAGCCCAACAGAGGCGGCGGAAAGGCAACGCCCCTCAAAGAAGAATGCTGATCAGTCGACGTCTATGAAGCGTTCGTCAAAACCTACGAAGAAAAGAAATGTCCTGAACGCACCTTCCGTCGAACCTGCCAGAACAGAACCGCACAAGCCGATTTTTTCAGTTGGCGATAGCGTCAAGCACAACCGCTATGGGGAAGCAAAAATTGAAGGTGAATGGACTACAGACGGATACGTCAAAATCCGTATAAGAGATCAGACAATTAAATATGCTTATGAAAGCAATCTGAAGCCTAGCCGCGTTCCACGATGGGCCTTCTGAGTATTAAAAATAATAAACGGCTTTTATAATTTCTCTGAAAATCTATGAAGTCGACTTCTATAAAATAGATTGCCGACTTCATATTTTTTCGCTTCTTAAGTGGAATTTCTACTATTGAACCCTAGCTTTAAATCTAATAAATACTTTGAGCTGTTCAACTGCAATTTCAAGATCTTCTAAAGACAACTGCCGCCCAATATCTCGCAATTTTCCCTCCAAAATATATCTCTGATCATCAACATTCGGTTCAGCACCTTCGAAAAACTGCTGCACTGGCACCCCAAGGCTGTAGCCGAGCTGCTCCAGCGTCTCAATCGTCGGGAAGGTGCGGCCTCGTTCGATGTTGGACACTGCCTCAACCGTCCGGCCGACCAACTCCGCCAATGCCTCTTGGGTGAGGCCGCGGGCCACCCGCGCCTCCTTGACCCTCAACCCGACACGCTGCTTCAAGCTTAGTGGCATGAGCCGGATCATTACGCCGTTATAGCGCCTTGACCACGGCCTGACAGATCGGTATTTCTTCGTGAAGACGAACCAATGGATCGGCATGAGCCCATGCAAGCCGACGGACACCTCAGCGGCGGACACTTCCCTATCAGCAGAGCACCCATCAGCCGCGGCGGCGCGATTTGCCCGCGGCCCCGCCGGTTACGCCGCTTACCTCGCCAGTCCTCAATGGCGCGCTCTGCGGCGTGATGCGTTCGCCCGCGATGGCGGGCGGTGCGTCCTGTGCAACGCGACAGACCGGCTGGAAGGGCACCACCGCATTTATCCGCCCCGCGGCGACTGGACCCAGGACCGCCTGGAGGCCGTGACGACGCTGTGCGCGCCCTGCCACGAGACCGTGACCAGCATGCTGCGTGGCCGCCGCTACGCCAGGGCCATGGTCACCCTCCCCGACACCAAGCCGAGCCGCCCTCGTCCGCGGCTGGAGTGCCCCGATGTATCAGCTCCTGAGCTTCCAGATCACCGGCGTATCTCCCCTTCTCATGCACAACGGCCGGCTTGCCGATCCGCTCGACCCGCTGGTCAAGGACATCAAGAAACTGAGCAGCAAGCGGCCGAAGACGGAAGCTGACCTGGAGCGGATGGCCAAGCTTGAGTTCCTTGGCTCACTTTATCTGCATGGTGGCGAACCCTGCCTCCCGGGCGAGTTGATCGAGGCGGCGCTGATCGACGGCGCCAAGCGCAAACGCCGCGGGCCGCTGGCCAAAGCGGGCATCCTGTGTGACGGCAACATCCCGCTTCAGTATGACGGCCCCCGCGAGCCGGAGGCGTTGTGGGATGATGGCCGCTTCCGCTTTCGCACCGGCGTCCGGGTCGAACGCCTGCGGGTGATGCGAGTCCGGCCGCGCTTCGACGACTGGAGCGCTGCAGTCACCATCCAGTTCATGCCGTCGCTGCTGAGCGAGGATGATGTCCTGGACATCATCCGCACCACCGGCGAGGTGATCGACCTTGGAGATTGGCGCCCGAAATTCGGG
This sequence comes from Azospirillum ramasamyi, assembly GCF_003233655.1. Taxonomy (NCBI): domain Bacteria; kingdom Pseudomonadati; phylum Pseudomonadota; class Alphaproteobacteria; order Rhodospirillales; family Azospirillaceae; genus Azospirillum; species Azospirillum ramasamyi. The sequence goes on along the minus strand of NZ_CP029829.1, from coordinate 2,604,179 downwards.
CGCTTCACGGTGCATTGAGGGGCCGACTGGCGCCTCAATGCAGCCTTGGCGTGGCATGGATCGGCGTGGCATGGCAAGGCTGGGCATGGCGGGGGAAGGGCGGCATCAGCCGCCCTTCATGCCGCCGAATGGTCCCGGTATGATCCGACGCGGTACCGCGGCACTATCCCCCTTCGACATCACAGCGAGCCATCATGACGGAACAGGCACCTCCGCCGACGGAAATGCAGGATGAGCCATGGCGGCCATTGTTCGATGCTGTCGTCGATCGGCTGCAGTTGTCTGATCCCATCAAGATTGCGGCATGGCGCCTCTACGTCGAGCAACTTCCGGCCTTGGCAGCGTCCCAGGCAGCCATCAACCAGACGCCCGCCCCCAGCGCCACCCGCGACCGGATGAAGCGCATCATGACGGCCTGCAACGCCCTGCTGGAGGCCATCCAGGATGATACGCCGCAAGGTGGGCACCTCCGACCTGTCCCGCAGCTCCTGTGGGGCTTGGCCGCGCAATTGACGCCGGACGACCCTAACTCCGCCATCATCGATGGGCAGGCAGACCACGCGCTTGAAGATGCCTTCAGCGGCGTGCTGATGCTGCGGGCTGCGGCCGAACTGGTGCGCGATGCGGAAGCGGACCGCGTTGCTTCCGGCGTCGGTGGAACGCGCCACAAGGCCGCGGCCGGGTACCACATGACTTTCGACTTCCTGCTGGACATCTATGAGGCGATCAGCGACCGGCCGCCCGGCACCTCCTGGGACGACATGAGCGGGGCCGCCAGCGGACCGCTGGTCCACTTCCTCCAGCTCTGCCTGCAGGCGCTGGGCTACACGCCAACCAAGAACGCCCTGCGCACCGCAGTAAGGCGCGCCATAAAAGCCCGGCGAACCGACCCGAACAAATCAGCTGCGCCGCAAAGCTGATCTGGCCCTTTCGGCACAAGCGTCCAGCTTTGGCACGAAGAGGGGATGACCCACCATGTCCTCTCCCCCGACACCGCCACCCCCTGCACCCCTCCCGAATCCGAGGTTGCGGTCGAGCGCCTGCGTGCGCTGGCGCGCCTGCTGGGCCGCATGGCGGCGCGGGAATACCTGGCGGCTTCGGGCGAGGCGACGCAGCCCCCGAAGCCGGAATGAGCAAGCCCCCTTCCCGTCCCCCCGCCCTGCTGACCATCCCTGAGGTCGCCGAGCGCCTGCAGGTCAGCATCAAGACCATCCGCCGCTGGATTACGTCGGGCAACCTGCCCACCGTCCGCCTCGGCCATCAGATCCGCATCCAGCCGAAGGACCTCGACATCTTCCTCAGGCAGCGCTGGATCAACTGACCACCTCTGTCCATTCTTGTCCAGTAGCGGCAAGGACTTGGACGATCATCGGGAAGAGGTGGCCCTCGTATTTTCGAACCAAAAACGTGCTACGTCTTCCCAATCAGGACTTCCTGTCCACTCCTGTCTTCTTGAGCCCACGGATGACCATCGCCACCACTTCCCAGTTTCCGCTCAGCCCGCCTGCGGTGCTTGATATGCCGCCGGTGCGTTCCCTGGCCGACCTGCTGACGCGCGTCCTGGCCGACCCCGCCCTGCCGCCGGAGCGCGCCCGGGATCATGCCTCGTCCCTGCGCTGTTTCGGCCGCATCGTCGGACGCGACCTCGCCGCCATCCCGGCCAGCTTTGACGCCCTGCGCCCGCTGGTTGCCGTCGTGCATCCGACGGCTCACGGCCTGTCGCTCAAGCGCTGGCAGAACATCCGCTCCGCCGTCAGCACCCTGCTGCGCCGCTACGGTTCCGCCGCGGTCCACCGGCGCCTCGCCTGCCACTTGCCGGAGCCTTGGTACAGCCTCCGCGCGGTGGTCACCGACCCGGCGATGCAGCGCGGTCTCGCCCGCACGATCCGAACGCAATCCATCATTGCCCGCCGCGAGCGGGTCACGTCCAAGCGGCGGTTCGCGCAACGGGATGACATGGCGGATCTCCAGGCTGTTCTCGTGGACGATGACGCGCTCGACGACGAGCTGCAAGATCGCCTGCCGCTCCTGGAAGGTGGCCTCATCAAGACGACCACGGATTCTTTTGCAGAACGCCTCCAGGTCGGCCAGCACCTCTTGAGCCTGCGCGTGATGTTGGGCGAGCACCCGCCGTTGCTCCAGTTGCTTTTCCAAGTCGTGGCGCTGCTCAGAAAGCCGCCTACGACGGTCAGTCAGCTCGCCCAGTTCGATGACTTCAGCTTGGTAGGCATCGAGTAACCGGTCCTCGGCTCGGGCAATCCGTTCCAGACGACCGCGCAGGCCACGCTCAGCGATCTCCTCGCGAGTGGCATCCCGATCCGGATCGCTCGCCAAGCGGCGAAACTCAGCGATCAGTCGCTCAGGGTCGCCGAGCAGACCACGGACATGAGCCCATACGGCCTGTTCCAGCTCCTCGCCCCATACCGGAGCACGGGGGCAGGGAGTTTCGCGTGCCCGCAGGACGGTATCCTTGCCAGAACAGGCATAGAGATGTCGATCGCCTGAAGCCATCCGTCTGGTGACGCCGAACATGGCGAGACCGCACGTTCCACAGGTCAGCAGGCAGCGCAGCAGGTAATCGTGTCGCTTGTTATTCCGGAATGATAGGGTGGCGTTTCTTGCCAGTTGTGCCTGCGCACGGTCCCAAGTGTCTTGATCTATCAACGCTGGAACCGGGATGGCGATCCACTGGTCCTTTGGCCGCAATCGGCGGTGCCCTTTACCGTGGTAGTTGGGCTTGCGGCTTCGAGGTTTCTGAGCCGGAACATACTCGTAGCGGTTCGCGTAGGCAGTGCCAGCGTAAACCGGATCGGCGAGAATATGATGCACCGTCGAGGACGACCATGAGCGGCGACCACACCGCGGGAACCACGGCCCCAGGTTCAGGCGCTTGATGATCTGGCGCACGGTCATGCGCTCCTCGACCAGCCAGCCATACATCAAGCGCACGAGTTCGGCCTCGGCTTCCTCAACAACCAAGCGACCGCCGCCCTCTTGGGAGCACGGCAGATAGCGGTAGCCGTATGGCGGGCGCACGCCGAGGAACTGACCGGCCCGGGCCTTCTGGAGCTTGCCACGACGAAATCGTTCACCGAGCAGGGCGCGCTCATACTCGGCGACGGCGCCCTGAATCTGGAGCAGGAGCTGGTCGCCGGGATCGTCCGAGATGGCGCGGTTGCAAAAAGCGATATTGCAGCCGACGCGCCGGAACTCCTCAAGCACGAGTACTTGGTAGGCGTAACGGCGGGCGAGGCGGTCGGGGGCAAGAACGCCGACGATGTCGACCTCGTGATCGCGCACGGCGTCGCGCAGTGCATCAAGACCAGGTCGGTCGAGACGGGCTCCACTGTAGCCTTCGTCACGGAAGACATGGGCCTCATTCAGGTCGTGTCCTGCGTTGCGAGCCCAGGCGCGCAAGGCGTCGAGTTGGCTGTCGATGGTTTGCTGGCGCTCCTGGCGCTCGGTCGAGACACGGGCGTAGATGGCGGCGCGCATGGCGGTTCTCCCTCGGTCACGGGAACGGGATCAAGCAAGCTGCGGTAGGCGAGGTCGAGGCGCTCTGGCCCACCTCGGGTGCGGACAAAAACCGACCGCACGGACCAGCACTGTGTAGGGGGGCATGGATCTCGGGGCATCGGGCACCTTCCTGGAGAAGTGCCCCGATCAACAGCCACGCTCGACGGCTACCGGAGGCGGCGCCCCTTCGTCCCGGAGATGCTCGCCCAATGGAACTCAAGGGAGATGGTAAAGCGGACCCGGTCGATTGCGTTCGGACCGTGCACTTCCTGCGGTACTGCGTTGACCACGGCATCGCGCCGGACGCCGTGTCGGACGCCACCTTCACCGCCTTCGCCGCTTCGCTGGCGTCCGGTACGCTGGTCGCCAAGCCGCAGCGGGTCGAGCGGATGGCGCGCCAGCAGTGGAACCGCGCCGTCGCCGCCGCCCTGCCCGGCTGGCCGGTTGCGCCGGTGCCGGTCACCAGCAACCGGGACGACTACCAGCTGCCGTTGGACCGCCTCCCGCCGTCCTTTGCCACCGATCTGGCGGCATGGATGCGGCGGCTGTCCGGCGCCGACCCGCTGGACGAGTTCGGCCCGGCCCGCCCGTTACGCCCCAGTTCGCTGAAGACCGCTCGCGGCCATGTGCTGCGTTTCGCCGCTGCCCTCGTCCATGCCGGCGAAGACCCCCAGGCGTTGACCACGCTGGCGGCGCTGGTGGTGCCGGAGCGCTTCAAGGCCGCCCTGCTGTGGCTGATGACCCGGCGGTGCGGAGCCAGCCCCGGTCTGATCGAACAGGCGAAGTGCCTGCTCTCTGTCGCCCGCCACTGGGTTCAGGCACCGAAGGCCGACCTGGAGCGGCTGAACAAGCTGGTCGCCAAGCTCGGTGTCCGCCGCAAGGGCATGACCGCCAAGAACCGCGCCCGCCTGCGCGCCTTCGACGATCCCAAGCACCTGCTGGCCCTGCTTACCCTGCCGGTGCGGTTGATGGACAAGGCCGACCGCGTGGCGGCGCCCAGCCGCCGGGAAGCCCTGATGGCGCAGACCGCGGTGGCAATTCAGATTCTGTTGCTGGTGCCGCTGCGCCGCCTCAACCTGCTGCGGCTGGACGTCCATCGCCATCTCTGCCGCAGCCGCTCCGGCCGTCACGCCGTCGTCCATCTCGTCATCCCGGCGGAGGAGACCAAGACCAGCCAGCCGATCGAGGCGGTGCTGCCGGAGCCGCTGGTGCGGATGATCGACCACTTCATGACGCGCTATCATCCGCTGCTGACGTCGGACACCGACGGCTTGCTGTTCCCCGGGCGCGATGGCGGCTGCAAGCACATCACCGCTTTGACGGCGCAGATCGAGCGGGCGGTGCGCGACCACACCGGCCTTGCCGTCAATCCGCACCTGTTCCGCCACCTCGCCGGCAAGCTCAGCCAGCAGTTCGATCCCGGCAATTACGAGCTGTCGCGCCAGCTCCTCGGCCATCGCTCCACCGATACGACGGTGACCTACTACACCGGCCAGGACACCGCCGCCGCGGTCGCCCGCTATGACGCCAACATCCTGGAACGCACCAGCTCACTCCGCGGCAAGGTCGTGGGGCGCTGAGGCGATGAGCAAGACCTCCGCGACCATCGACCGCCGCAGCATGCCGGTCAGCGCGTGGCCTGAGCAGGACCGCGCCTTGTGGCAAACCGCCTGCGAAGCTGGCGGGCCGCTGGATGACGCCGGTGCCGCCGCCGACTGGGCGCCTGCCACCCGTCGCGGCCGCGGCGCCAACTATGGCCGCTGGCTCACCTTCCTCGATCAGCAGTATCTGCTGATGCCGGATGCTGGTCCTGGCGACCGCGTGACGCCGGACATGGTGCGCAGCTACATCGACCTGTTGCGTCCGACCCTGGCGCCGCTGTCCTTGTGGACCACCATCGACCAGCTCGCCGCCATCATGCCGGCCCTGGCGCCCGACGCCGATTGGGGGTGGCTGCGCCGCACCGCCGGTCGCCTGAAGCGCGGCGCTGCCAACCGGCGTCCGATTGCGCCGCGCATCCGCAACGCTGCCGACCTTTACCAGCGCGCCCTCGCCGCCCTTGCCGGAATCGACGGCAAGCCCGAAACCCGGCCGTTCGCCCATGCCACCGGCTTCCGCGACGCCCTGATGTTCGCCCTCACCATTTCACGGCCGATCCGCCGCCGCACGTTGGCCGGTTTGCGGGTGGGGCAGCATCTCCGGCCGACCTCCGATGGCTTCTTGATCCAGCTGGAACGCGAAGACCTCAAGTGCGGCGGTCCGATGAGCTTCCCGCTGCCGGCCAGCTTGGTGCCCCACATGGCACGTTATCTCGACCAGCACCGGCCGCGGCTGCTGCAAGGCCACGCCTATGATGCCCTGTGGATCACCCGCGAGGGGCTGCCGATGACCCTCAATGGCGTCTCCAGCCGCTTCGAGCGCGCCACCCCAGCTGTACTCGGCGAGCGGATCAACCCGCACCTGCTGCGCCACTGCGCCGCGACCAGCATCGCCCTCGACGACCCACAGGGTGCCCGGCTGACGGCGGCGCTGCTCGGCCACAGCACGCTGCGGACGAGCGAGCGCCACTACACGATGGCCAAGGGGCTGGATGCCAGCCGCCGCTATCAGGCCACCCTAACTGACCACATCACCCACCTGCGCCGCGCCGTCCGCGGCGAGCGCCCGTAGGAGCTCATGATGCGTGCCGTCATCTACGCCCGCTACTCCAGCGACCAGCAACGTGAAGCCTCCATCGCCGACCAGATCGAGGTCTGTCGGCGCTATGCCGAGCGCCAGGGCTGGACTGTCGTCGACCACTACAGTGACGCCGCCCTCAGCGGCGCCAGCCGTCACCGTCCGGCCTTCCAGAAGCTGCTGCGCGAGGCCGGACAGCGGCGCTTCGACATCGTGCTGTGCGAGGCGATCGACCGCCTCGGCCGCCGCCTCGCCGACACCGCCGACCTTCAGGACCGCCTCGCCTTCCACGGAGTGCGACTGTTCACCCCGCAGCTCGGCGAAATCACCACCATCCACGTCGCCGTCATGGGCATGATGGCCCAGGTCGCCTTGAAGGATTTGGCGGACAAGACCCGCCGCGGCCAGCTCGGACGCGCCATGGCTGGCCGCATGCCGGGCGGCAAGGCCTTCGGCTATGATACCGCCGAGCGTAAGTCCTGACTTATGCTCGGAGGTAAAGGCCGCGACTGCGGCCCCGCAGGCCCATGCCTGCGAAGGCAAGCGGCCGGACGGCCGCGCCCGCCGTCTGAGGGCGAGCGTAAAGTCTGATGTGTCAGAATTTACGCTCGATGATATGATGTGCTGGAGGGCGACGCTGACGGTCGTGGCAAGCGGCGGATCAACGGGGCCGAAGCCGAAGTCGTCCAGCGCATCTTCCGCCTGTTCGCTGAAGGCGTCAGCCCGCGCGCCATCGCCAAGCGCCTCAACGCCGACGGTGTGCCCGGTCCGGAGGGCCGGCTCTGGCAGGACACCACCATCCGCGGTCAGGTCGAGCGCGGCACCGGGATCCTCAACAACGCGATCTATGCCGGCCGGCTGGAATGGAACCGCTGCTCCTACGTCAAGGATCCGGAAACCGGCAAGCGGGTTGCGCGGCCCAACCCGCCAGAGGCATGGGAAGTGGTGGAGGTGCCGGAGCTGCGCATCGTCGACGCGGCACTGTGGGAGCGGGTCAAGGAGCGGCAGGCATCGATCAGCTTCGAAATCACTCGTGATGACCAGGGCAATGCGCTGAACCGGGCGCACCGGCGCAAGTTTCTGCTGTCGGGGCTGCTGACCTGCGGGTGCTGCGGCGCCGGCTACACCATCATGGGCAAGGAGCTCTATGGCTGCAGTGGTCGCCGCCGCAAGGGCAATTGCGCCAACGACCGCACCATCAGCCGCTTTGACATCGAGCGGCGGGTGCTCACCGGGCTGAAAGAGCGCCTGCTCGCGCCCGAGCTGGTCCGGGAGTTCGTGGACAGCTTCCGTGCCGGCGTCGAAGCGGCAACGGCCGACCGCGAAGCCAACCGCCGCACGCGCGAGCGCGAACTGGCGGCGGTCGAGCGCAAGATCGCCGGCATTCTCAAGGCGATCGAAGACGGGCTGTACCACGAGTCGATGAAAGAGCGCCTGACCATCCTGGAGGCCGACAAGGCACGACTGCTTGCGGAAGCCGAGGAGTCCGATGCGGACCTGCCGTCGGTCCTGCTGCACCCCCAGCTGTCGGACCGTACGCATCCGGTGAGTGCCGCAGTCAGATTGCCTTCCAGTTCCAGGGCAGCAGTTCGGGCAGGCGGTTCTGCGGCAGGTCGGCGATGCGGGCCAGCACGTCGGCCAGCCACGCCTGCGGGTCAACTTCGTTGAGCTTGGCGGTGGTGATCAGGCCGTACATGATCGCCGCCCGCTGCCCGCCGCGATCGGAGCCGCAGAACAGCCACGCCTTTCTGCCCAGGGCGATCCCGCGCAGGCCGCGTTCGGCGGCGTTGTTCGTGAGACACAGCCGGCCGTCGCCGAGGAAGCGCGTGAAGCCGTCCCAGCGCGTCAGCATGTAGTCCATCGCCTTGGCCACGGGGGCATGGCGGGAGAGCCGGGCGCGCTCCGTCCGCATCCAGTTCTCCAGCGTGGCCACCAGGGCGACGCCGTGCTCCTGGCGGGCCGCCAGCCGCTCGGCCGCGGGCTTGCCGTTCAGGGCGCGCTCGAGATCGAAGAGGGCGTCGATGTGGGTCACGGCTTCCAGGGCCAGCGGTGAGATCGGCGGGGCATCCTTGCCGCGTCTGGTGTTCGCGGCGATGTCGGCCAGCTTGAAGAAGCCGCGCCTTGCATGCGCCCAGCACAGTGCGGCGCTGATCGGCCCCGGTCGGCGCTCAGGTTCGTACAGCCGGTTATAGCCGGCGAACGCATCGGCCTGCAGCCAGCCCGTGAAGCCGGCCAGGTGCCGTTCGGGATGCTCGCCCTTGCGGTCTCGCGAATAGTGGAACAGCGCTGCCGGTGGGGCTTGGCCGGCAAACGGCCGGTCATCACGCACATACACCCACAGCCGCCCGGTGTCGGTCTTGCCTTTGGCCAGCACGGGCACGGGCGTGTCGTCTCCATGCAGCCGCTCGGCTGCCAGTACATGCGCGGCGATCAGGTCGTGCAGCGGCTTCAGCACCGCGGCGGCGGCGCCCACCTGGTCGGCCAGGGTGGACAGGCTGAGCGGCACGCCCTCGCGCGCAAAGCGTTCGGCCTGCCGGTTCAGCGGCTGATGCTGGCCGAACTTCTCGAACAGGAGGGTGGCCAGCAGGTTGGGGCCGGCCCAGCCCCGTGGGGTGGCGTGGAACGGCGCCGGCGGCTGGCTGATCGTCTCGCAGGCCCGGCAGGAGAACCGTTCCCGCACCGTCTGGATCACCTTCCACTGGCGCGGGATCACCTCCAGCGTCTCGGTGATCGTCTCGCCCAGCTTGCACAGCTTGTCCGAGCCGCAGCACGGGCAGCTCGCCGGTGCCGGCACAACGACGCGCTCGCGCGGCAGGTGGTCGGGGAAGGGTTGGCGTGATGGCCGTTTGCGGGTAAAGGCCGCCACCGCGGTGGTTTTGGCAGCGGCCTGCTCGGCCGCCAGTTCGTCCTCGCTGGCCGTCGCTTCCAACTCTTCGAGCTGGAACTCCAACTGGTCCAGCAGACGCGCCTTGCGCTCGGAGCGCGTCCCGTAGAGTTCGCGCCGGAGTTTCTCGATTTCCAGCTTCAGGCCGGCGATCAGCGCCTCGGTGTTCGACGCCATCGCCTTGGCCCGCGCCGCTTCGGCTTCCGCCGCATCCGCCCGCGCCTCGGCCTGCGCCAAGGCAGCGCGCAAGTTGGCGACGTCGTCGGCCGAGGTGGAGGGGAGCGGGGCGGCGGTCATGGCGCCAGTTTACCTGGGAACGCGCCGTCGAGCCGCCGCAATCGCCCCTGAACCGGTGCGTCGATTCACCGTGTCGCAGTCACCCCGCGGCCTCGGGACGCCAGGTCTTCTGCGGGTTGCGCCAGTCGATGCCTTCGAGCAGATAACCCATCTGCCCAACCGAGATCGACACCGCGCCGTCCGCCGGCGTGGGCCAGATGAAGCGGCCCCGCTCCAGCCTCTTCATGAACAGGCAACTGCCCTGGCCGTCATACCAGATGATCTTCACCAGATCGCCGCGGCGCCCGCGGAAGATGAAGAGATGGCCGCTGTGCGGGTCTTGGGCGAAGCGTTCCTGCACCAGAAGCGCCAAGCTTGCCCAGCCCTTGCGCATGTCGGTGTGTCCGCTGGCCAGCCACACCCGCACGCCACTCGGCACCGGGATCATGCCAGAGCACCGATGACGGCCGCCGCCAGAGCCGGATCGACCGGCCCTTCCAGACGCAGGCGTGCCCCGCCGGGCAGGATGACCTCGAGGATCGCTGGGCTCGTGGCCAGCGTCGCTGGAGGCGGCAATGGTTCAGGGGGCTCCAAGACCGGCGGTTCTGTTACGGTCGGCTCCGGCGTGATGGTCACTGCGACGAAGCTGGACGGTTCGGCCACCGCGCTCCCGCTCGCCTGCATCAGCCCTCGCCAGCGGTATAGCAGACTTTCGTGCACGCCCAGCCGGCGGGCCGCTTCCGTCACCACCACGCCGGGGCGGAACGCCTCCTCGACCATTCGGACCTTCTCCGCCGGCGTGTAATTCCGCCGCCGCTCCGTCCCCGTCAGAACCTCGACCCGCTGGTAAGCCATGACGTTTGCAACTCGTTTGCGTCCGCGCAATGACGCGCCACGCAAATCTCAGACGTCGGACCCTATTTTGCCAAGGCGGCACTCACCGGAGGCGTACCTTCATGGCGACCTGCTGGTGATCCTGGAGGCGTGCGCCAAGGTGGAGCCGAAACGCCGACAGCCCGCCTCGTTGGAGGCGGGCTGTCAACTGTCGGTGGTTGCGGGGGCAGGATTTGAACCTGCGGCCTTCAGGTTATGAGCCTGACGAGCTACCGGGCTGCTCCACCCCGCGGATGTCTCGATATGGGGTGATGGATGTCGTGCCGATGCCTGCGGATTTGCTTTGGTTATGGCGTCTCTTGAGCCTGAGTGACCTGGCGGCGACCTACTCTCCCACGTCTTAAGACGCAGTACCATTGGCGCGGAGGCTTTTCACGGCCGAGTTCGGGATGGGATCGGGTGTTTGACACCTCGCCATGACCACCAGGTCACCAAGGCTCAAGACCGACGCTTTTCCCAAAGCATATCGCGGGTTCAGTGCAAGTGAGGGCGAGGATGTATCGAACTGCGGTGCGTGCGTCAAGCAGGCTTGCTGCTGCGCATGGCGCGGTTTGTGTGGGGTCGAGATCAAGCCGATCGAGCGATTAGTAAGGCTTAGCTTCAGGCGTTGCCGCCCGTCCACATGCCTCCTATCGACGTGATGGTCTGTCACGGCTCTCAAGGGAGCTCTGGTTTAGAGGTGGGTTTCCCGCTTAGATGCTTTCAGCGGTTATCCCGTCCATACTTAGCTACCCGGCCATGCCACTGGCGTGACAACCGGTGCACCAGAGGTATGTCCATCCCGGTCCTCTCGTACTAGGGACAGATCCTCGCAAAACTCCGACACCCACGGCAGATAGGGACCGAACTGTCTCACGACGTTCTAAACCCAGCTCACGTACCACTTTAATCGGCGAACAGCCGAACCCTTGGGACCTGCTCCAGCCCCAGGATGTGATGAGCCGACATCGAGGTGCCAAACGACTCCGTCGATATGGACTCTTGGGAGTCATCAGCCTGTTATCCCCGGCGTACCTTTTATCCGTTGAGCGATGGCCCGTCCACGTGGAGCCACCGGATCACTATGGCCGACTTTCGTCTCTGCTCGACTTGTCAGTCTTGCAGTCAGGCGGGCTTATGCCATTGCACTCGACGAGCGATTTCCGACCGCTCTGAGCCCACCATCGCGCGCCTCCGTTACACTTTGGGAGGCGACCGCCCCAGTCAAACTACCCGCCATGCAGGGTCCCGGACCCGGATCACGGGCCACGGTTAGATGCCAGAGACTTCAAGGGTGGTATTTCAAGGTTGGCTCCACCCGGGCTGGCGCCCGGGCTTCCAAGCCTCCCACCTATCCTACACATGAAGTCCCTAGCACCACTGCAAAGCTGTAGTAAAGGTGCACGGGGTCTTTCCGTCTGACCGCGGGAACTCCGCATCTTCACGGAGAGTTC
>NZ_CP029829.1:2315000-2587500 GCF_003233655.1 Azospirillum ramasamyi | reverse complement strand
CCGAAGCGAAGGTGCCGGCGAACGATGCCCATGATGCGGTCGCCGCTCTGCGCGACGTCTACAACCCTCGCCGTCTCCAGGTCGGCCAGCGCGTCACGGTTCTGTTCGAACCGCGCCGCAGCGGGGCCCGCAAGTTCGTAGGCTTGGAGTTCGCGCCCGATCCGCTGCGGTCGGTATCGATCGCGCGCAACGGCGATGCCGGTTTCACCTCCAGCCAGATCGAGAAGCCGGTGACGCGCAAGCCGGTCGCGGCGCAGGGCGTCATCCGCTCCAGCCTGTTCGAAGCGGGGGCGCAGGCCCGGGTTCCGATCTCGGTCATGATGGCCTTCCTCCAGAACTTCTCCTATGACGTCGACTTCCAGCGCGACCTGCAGCCGGGCGACCGCTTCGAGGTGATGTATGAGAAGCTGATCACCGCCGACGGCACCGAGGCGGGCGAAGGCGAGTTGCTGTACGCGTCGCTGACACTGAGCGGCGAGGACATGCCGATCTACCGGTTCAAGACCCGCGACGGGCGGATCGACTATTACAATGGCGACGGCGAGAGCATCCGCCGCGCCCTTCTGCGCACCCCGATCGACGGCGCCCGCATCACGTCGGGCTTCGGCATGCGCCGCCACCCGATCCTGGGCTTCAGCAAGATGCACAAGGGCGTGGATTTCGGAGCGCCGTCGGGTACGCCGATCTACGCCGCCGGCCGCGGCACCATCGAGCTGGCAGAGCGCAACAGCTCCTACGGCAATTATGTCCGCATCCGCCACAACACCGAGATCTCCACCGCCTACGCCCATATGAGCCGCTTCGCCAAGTCGATCCGCCGCGGTGCGCGGGTCGATCAGGGCGACATCATCGGCTATGTCGGCTCCACCGGGCGGTCAACCGGTCCGCACCTGCATTACGAGGTGCTGAAGGGCGGGCAGCCGGTGAACCCGCGCTCCGTCGACCTGCCGACCGGCGAGAAGCTGGAAGGGCGGGAACTCCAGAACTTCCTGCAGGCCCGTCGGGCGATCGACAGGCTGTTCGAGGATTCCCGCAGCGGCCTGCAACTGGCGCGCACCCCGGCGCCGGCCTCCCTGGAAGAGAAGGGCTGCAACAAGGCCACAAGCTGCTGATGGCCCACCGCTGATCGGCATGCCGGCGGCGATGGCCGTCGGCAATTGCCGCAAGGTTGCGCCTATTCCTTGTTCATCATGTTCCGGATGGCGCCGACGAATTGCCGCGCGGTGTTCTCGTCATCCAGCATCCTCTGCAGCTTTTCACGGATGATCATCGCCTTCGGCCGCTGCTGCATCGCGCGTTCGATGGCGACATCGGCGTCGCCGGGCTTCAACGGTTCGAGGTCGGACATGGCGGACATCCCGTGCGGAAAGGCTGTGTCGGGTCGGCACGCAGGTAAGGATAGCCGGACCTGGTCAGGCCATCATCAGGCAAAGACCATCAGGGGCGGCAGGGTCAGCGATACCGCCCGACGGTCGTGACTGCCCGACGGGTCGTGCGGCGGCGCCGGATCAGGCCGGCGGCAGGGCGGAGGTCGCCTCTTCCACCTGGGCGAAGGTCGGACGGTATTCCGGTTCCAGCACGTTGCGCGCGTATTCGACCGAGATTGCCGGCGCGTAGCCGGACAGATGCGCGATCAAGCCGGTCTTCATCGCGTGATAGTACCTGCCTTCGGCGTGGTAGATGTTCTTCAGGCCGCTGGCGATGGGGGCGAGGAAGCCGTAGGCGACCAGAATGCCGGTGAAGGTGCCGACCAGCGCGCCGCCGATCAGCTTGCCCAGCACCTCCGGCGGTTCGGTGATTGAGCCCATGGTGTGAATCACGCCCAGCACCGCGGCGACGATGCCCAGCGCCGGCACCGCATCGGCAACCGCCTGGATGGCGTCGGCGATGCGCTGGTGTTCGTGGTGCATCGTCTCGATATCCTCGTCCATCAGGTCGACCAGTTCGTGGGGGTTGTCGGCGCCCAGCGACATCAGACGGAGATAGGTGCAGAGGAAGGCGATGGCGTGGTGATCGCCGTAGAATTTCGGGAACTGCTGGAAAAGCGGGGAATCCTCCGGCTTTTCGATGTGCTGTTCCAGCGCCAGCAAGCCCTTGGTCTTCGCGATCTTGAAGACCTGGTACATCATGGTGAGGACCTCCAGGAAGTCCTCCTTCTTGTATTTCGGACCCTTGAAGAGGTGGCCCAGCTCCTTGCCGGTGTGGGTGACCACGGATTTGGGGTTGGCGATGAAGAACGCCCCGGCGGCCGATCCAAGAATGATCATGAACTCGAACGGCATCCACAGCACGCCCATGTGGCCGCCGCCGAGGATATACCCGCCGAACACGCTGACCACCACGATGACCAAACCGATGATCACGAACATCCGGTCTTCTCCCTACCCCTGCCCGCCACGGACCGCAGGATGATCCGACCGACAGAAGGCCGGAGATCGGTTGAGTTTCCGTAAACCACCCGTACGGTCTACCGCCTTCGCGACAGGCCGCGCGATCCTACCGGTGCGGATGGGTCCTGTCACGAAGGGACTGGGGGCGCAGGCTTTTCAGGCTTCGCGGACCGGTGGCCGGGCGGAAGCAGGGTGCCGGCGGCGACCCGGGCGCCGCAGGGAGGACACAGGATGGTCACAGCCGGAATGCGGGAACGCCCCGGCGCCCGGACATGGCCGGGCAGCGGGGCGCTTGAAGCATGCGGGCCGTCAGCGGAGCGGAATGTTCATCTGGATGTTGACGCCCGGCGGCGGCGGCGGGGCGTAGACGACGGGGGGCGGCGCATAGGATGGCGCATAGACGACGCGCGGCGGGGGCGGCGGAGCGGGAACCACGACCACGGGCGGCGGCGCGCCATAGATGACGACCGGGCGGCGGTCGTCATGGCGGTGATGGTGCTTCTTCTTGTGCTTGTGATGGCCCCAGGCATGGCCGCGGCGATGGTCCCCCGGATCGGCGAAGGACGGCGTCGACAGAGCGGCGCCGAGCAACAGGACGGCAACCGCGGCACCGGCCGTCCTGGCGACGGTTCCGGCCACACGACGCACGGCCTTTGACGGCGTCCGGGGAGTCTTCAAGGTGGCTCCGGCGTTCATCGGCCTGTTCTCCTCGGCTGGGCTTGTGGCGGCTGGGCTTGTGGCGGCTGGGCTTGCGTCGGCTGGGTGTTGATGGCGGCCGTGACAGAGACGGGGCGAAATGCCGCGTACCCATTTCGATGGGGTAGGCTGTTATGCTCAGGCTTGGGCTGGACCGGGTGAGACATTTTTCGGCTGGTGTCCGGCGGAAAATTGGGCGGGCGGCGGGCTGGCCGCCGCGCATCCTTTCCTGTGAAGCTGTTGTTCGGCGGACGCCGCCGCTACCCATCCGATGGGGGTAGGCCGGATGCGGCGGGCGGGTGAGGCGTCCTTTCCGCCATCCGCTTGATCCGATAGGCACCGGAGAGCGTATCAGGCATCGTATGTAAGGATGCCGCCGTGCCCGCGTCTCCGACGACGCCGATATCGACCCCAGCCGCAGAGCCACGCCGATGACCGTCCAGACCCGCTTTCATGCCGTCATACTGGCCGCCGTGGCTGCGGCCCTTTCCACGATGGGAGCCACCACCGCCATGGCCGCAAGCAGCGCAACCAACGCCTACAACTTCACCTTCCAGGGCATCGACGGACAGCCGCTGCCGCTGTCGCAGTTCGAGGGCAAGGTGATCCTTGTGGTCAACACCGCGTCGCAATGCGGTTTCACCTCGCAATACAAGGGGCTGCAGGCGCTGTGGCAGAGCTACCGCGACCGTGGGCTGGTGGTGCTGGGCGTGCCGTCCAACGACTTCGGCGGGCAGGAGCCGGGGAATGCGGACCAGATCAAGGACTTCTGCGAGGTCAACTACCGGATCGATTTCCCGATGACCGATAAGACGGTGGTGTCGGGTGACGGCGCCCACCCCTTCTACCGCTGGGCGTCGGACGAGATGGGCTTCCTCGCCAAGCCGCGCTGGAACTTCCACAAATATCTGGTCGGCCCGGACGGCAGGCTGGTGTCCTGGTTCTCCACCGTGACCGGCCCCGAAGCGGACAAGGTGCGCGAGGCGATCGAGAAACTGCTGCCGGAGAAAACGCCGAAGTCGTAAGGCAGGCAGCGGATCGGCGAAGCTCCCTCCCCTACTCCACCGCCTGACGCAGCGCCGCGGCACCCGCCCAGGGGGCGAGCGGCAGGGCGGCGGCGAGGATGCCGGCGAGCAGCAGCAGGTGCGGGCGCGGGGTCAGGCTGTTGATGGCGGCGTCGATGGCTCCGGCGCCGAAGATCAGCACCGGGATGTAGAGCGGCAGGATCAGCAGCGACAGCAGCACGCCGCCGCGCCGCGCCCCCAGAGTCAGCGCGGCGCCGATGGAGCCGATCAGGCTGAGGATCGGCGTGCCCAGCGTCAGGGTCAGCACCAGGACGCCGAAGCCCTGCGCATCCATGTTCAGCAGGACGGCCAGCAGCGGGGCGGCGACGATCAGCGGCACGCCGGTCACCAGCCAATGGGCCAGCGTCTTCGCCAGAACCGTGGCCTCCAGCGGCAGGGAGGACAGCGACAGAAGCTCCAGCGAGCCGTCCTCGTAATCGGTCTGGAACAGCCGCTCCAGCGACAGCAGCGACGCGAGCAGCGCCGCCACCCAGATCACGCCGGCGGCGATGCGGGCGAGGATGTTCGGCTCCGGCCCGACGCCGAAGGGGAACAGCACCACGCACAGGACGAAGAACATGACGGCGATGGTGGCGTCCGACCCCTGGCGCAGGGCCAGCCGCAGGTCGCGCGCCACAAGGCGCAGGAAACGGCTCATCGCACGGTCCTCTCTTCCTCGACTTCCTCCCCGTCGGCGTCCTCGCCAGCCTCTTCATCGTCGGCGAAGGGGGTGAAGTCGTCCAGATGCAGTTCCTCGCCGCCGGGGGTGGCGATGTCGGTGTGGGTGGACAGCACCACCATGCCGCCTTCGGCCCGGTGTTCGGCGATCAGCCCCTCGAACAGGGCGATGGCGGCGCGGTCGAGCGCCACGGTCGGTTCGTCGAGCAGCCACAAGGTCGCAGGGGCGGCCAGCAGCCGCGCCAGGTTCAGCCGGCGCTTCTGCCCCGCCGACAGGTAGCGGCCCGGAACCCCGGCGATGTGCGGCACCCCCAGCCGGTCGAGCGCGGCCCGCGCGTTGGCGGCCGGATCGGCGGCCCCGGCCAGCGCCGCCCAGAAGGCAAGGTTCTCCGCCGCCGTCAGCACGGGCTTCACCGCGTCCAGATGGCCGACATACTGCACCCGCGCCCGGTGGCCGTCGGGATCCTCGGAAACCGACACGCCATCCCAGCCGAGCGTGCCGCGCAGCGGCTTCAGCAGACCGGCCATCACCCGCAGCAGGCTGGACTTGCCGCTGCCGTTGGGGCCGAGCAGCACCAGCGCGCCGCCGGGAGCGATGCGGAACTCCAGCCCGGTGAAGACCAGCCGGTCGCCACGCAGGCAGGTCAGCTCGGATCCGGAAAAAACGGGCATGGGACGGGTCGCGCCTCCGATTGAAGGAGGCGCTGCTATAGCACAGGGCGGGGGAAAAGCCGGAGCAAGAATGGCGTCGCCGCTGGATGGGCCACGCAAAGAAAAAGGCCACCGCGAGGGGGTTCTCGCGATGGCCGCGCGCCCGGCCGGGTCCGGCCAGACGATGCTCGGTGGAACGGCGTCCGTTCGTCGCTGCGCTGGCGCTTGGGGGAACGCCGGTGCGCGCGACATGCGTCGCCGGTTGCTTGAAGTGAAACCTAATGGGAGAAAGTGGCAAAATTTGGATGCAGCTCGATTGATCGAAAGTTGCCCTTCGGCGGACAGACAACATCACGACGCTATACCCCCATGCGCAGAACGCAACGCAGGGGTGTTGTCAACGGCGGGGGCGAAGCCGGGCCGCTTGTTCTGAATCAACGTTTTATTCCGCCGCCCTGCCGCATCCTGGCGCCGTCGTTCCCCCGCCCCGGGGAGTGTCGCGGCTTACCCGCAGTCCATCCGGGGCATGCCTGAACCCCGCCCAACCGTGTTCAGCGAGCGAGTCCTCCCATGTCGGCCTTCATGTTGGCCTTCACGTCGGCCTTCGCAGACATTCTCCAGGCCATGCCGCCGATCGCGCGGGTGGTCCTCATGCTCGGCCTGGTGTCGGCGGCCGGCGTGGCGCTCGGCCACATCAGGATCCGGGGGGTCGGGCTCGGCATCGGCGGCGTGCTGTTTTCCGGCATCGCCGGCGGCCACATCGCCAAGCAGGCGGGCGTCTCCTTCAATCCGGAGATGATGGACTTCATCCGCGACTTCGGGCTGATCCTGTTCGTCTACACCATCGGCATCCAGGTCGGCCCCGGCTTCTTCGCGGCATTGCGCCGCACCGGGCTGGCGCTGAACGGGCTGGCTCTGCTGATGGTGGGATCGAGCATCCTGCTGACCGCGGCGCTGGTCTCGTCGGGGACGCTGTCGCTGGGATCCTCGCTGGGGGTGTTCGCCGGTGCGGTGACCAACGCCCCGGCGCTCGCCGCCACCCAGCAGGTCCTGACGGAGGTCGGGGCCGGGGCGGCGGTGATGGCCCTGCCCGGCCTCGCCTTCGCCGTCACCTACCCCTTCGGCATCGCCGGCAATCTGCTGGCGATGGCCGCCGTCCGCACCCTGTTCCGCATCGACCCGGAGGCGGAGGCCACCCGGTTCGAGGAGGCACGGCGCGCCGAGGTGTCCAGGCTGGAAACGATGGATCTCGCCGTGCGCAACCCGGAACTGGAGGGCAAGGCGCTCGGCTCCATCGATCTGCTGCGCGGCCAGGGGGTGGTCGCCTCGCGCCTGCTGTGCGACGGCAAGCTCTGCGTTCCCCGCGACGGCACCCGCCTGAAGCTGGGCGACGTGCTGCATGTGGTCGGGCCGCGGCCGAAGCTGGAGCAGGTGCGGGCCCTGCTGGGGCAGGAGTTCGAACGGCCGCTGACCACCAGGGGCACAGACCTGAAATGGGAGCGCATCGTCGTCACCAGAAAAGCGGTGCTGGGCAAGTCGATCGCCGCCCTGAACCTGCAGGAGGCCCATGACGTGGTGGTCAGCCGCGTCAACCGGTCGGGCGTGGAACTGGTGCCGACCCAGGCGCTGAAGCTGCAGTTCGGCGACATCCTGACGGTGATCGGCCGGCCCGAAAGCCTCGCCGCCGTCGGGCAGATCTTCGGCAACTCCGCCCACAGGCTGCAGCAGGTGGAGATGATCCCGCTGTTCCTGGGCATCGCGCTGGGGGCGGCACTGGGCGCCATCCCGCTCTTCCTGCCGGGGATGCCGGCGCCGCTGCGGCTGGGCCTTGCCGGCGGGCCGCTGATCGTGGCGCTGATCCTGGGCCGCGTCGGCCGTATCGGGCCGCTGGTGTGGTTCATGCCGCCCGCCGTCAACCTGGCGCTGCGCGAGATCGGCATCGTCCTGTTCCTGGCCGTGCTGGGCATCGCGTCGGGCGACCGCTTCGTCGCCACGCTGGCGAGCGGCGCCGGATGGCCGTGGATGATGTGGGGCGTGCTGGTGACGCTGGTGCCGCTGCTGCTGACCGGGCTGATCGCGCGCGGGCTGATGAAGCTGAATTTCCTGACCATCTGCGGCGTGCTGGCCGGCGCCCAGACCAACCCGCCGGGGCTGGCCTATGCCAACGCGCTGGTCGCGTCGGAGGCTCCGGCGCTGGCCTACGCCACGGTCTATCCGCTGGCGATGTGCCTTCGCATCCTGGGGCCGCAGATTCTGGTACTATTGTTATGGTGACACACCATTTTCCGACACAAGCGGCACAACGGGCGCGGCGTGTGAAATCCGCGTTGCGGAACGCCCGCGCCCCGGTCTAGCCTGTGCCGCAATGGTCAGACCATAACCAGTCCCCACAACCCTGCCGGTTTCCACGCATGCATCGCCATCCCCCCGTCAGCGACTCCGCACCCGCCGCCGTCGTCGTGGAGGATTTGCACAAGCGGTTCGGCGAGCTGGAAGTGCTGAAGGGCGTGTCGCTGACCGCCCGCGAAGGCGACGTGATCACGCTGATCGGCTCCTCCGGTTCGGGCAAGAGCACGCTTCTGCGCTGCATCAACATGCTGGAGATCCCGGACGAGGGGCGCGTCATCATCGGCGGCGAGACCATCGGGCTGAAGAAGACGCGCCGCGGCGTCACCGTTCCCGCCGACACGCGCCAGGTGGAGCGCATCCGCACCAGCCTCGGCATGGTGTTCCAGGGCTTCAACCTCTGGACCCACATGACGATCCTGGAAAATGTGATCGAGGCGCCGGTGCATGTGCTGGGCGTGCCGAAGGCGGAGGCGATCGACCGCGCCCGCAGGCTTCTGGACAAGGTCGGCATCCTGGCGAAGGCCGACGCCTACCCGGTCCAGCTGTCGGGCGGGCAGCAGCAGCGCGCGGCCATCGCGCGGGCGCTCGCCATGCAGCCGAAGGTGATGCTGTTCGACGAACCGACCTCGGCGCTGGACCCCGAGCTGGTCGGCGAGGTTCTGCGCGTCATCCGCCAGCTGGCGGACGAAGGCAGCACGATGATCCTGGTGACGCACGAGATGGGCTTCGCCCGCGAAGTGGCGTCCAAGGTGGTGTTCCTGCACCAGGGGCGGATCGAGGAGGAGGGGTCACCCGACAAGGTGCTGACCAACCCGGACTCGGACCGGGTGCGGCAGTTCCTCTCGCGCCATCTGTCCGGCGCGGCGTGAGGGGTCGGGGCAGAGGGCAGGACCGGACCGTCAGAAACAGCCCGGCCCCGAAAAGGGCCAAAGAGCGGGCGAACCGAACAGAGGAGTGTGTTCGTTGAAGAAGATCGTTTCGGCCCTGGCGCTGGGCGCCATGATGGCTGTGGCCGCAGCGGGCGCCGCCGGCGCCAAAGAGTGGAAGACGGTCCGCATCGGCAGCGAGGGCGCCTATCCTCCGTGGAACGCCACCGACACCTCGGGCAAGCTGATCGGCTTCGATATCGACCTCGCCACCGACCTGTGCACGCGCATGAAGGTCACCTGCGAGTTCGTCGCCCAGGACTGGGACGGCATCATTCCGGCCCTGCAACAGGGCAAGTACGACGCCATCATGTCGGCGATGACCATCACCGACGAGCGCAAGAAGGTCATCGACTTCTCGGCCGCCTACGGCACCGAGCCGTCGGTCTTCGCCGTGCCGGTCGACTCGCCGCTGGCCAAGGCGCTGAGCCTCGGCGCCGACCGCATCAACCTGAACGACCAGGCCGCCGCCAAGCCGGTGCTGGACAAGCTGGCCGAGGCGCTGAAGGGCAAGTCCGTCGGCGTCCAGGTGTCGACCATCCAGGCCGACTTCATGGACAAGCATCTGCCGAATGTGACCATGCGCACCTACGACAAGATCGACAATGCCGGCATCGATCTGAACACCGGCCGCGTCGACGCCATGCTGGGCGACCGGTCGGTGGTCGAGGAGGTGCTGAAGGCCACGCCGGGCAAGATGGTCATCGTCGGCCCGAACTTCATCGGCGGTGTGATCGGCGAGGGCATGGGCGTGGCCCTGCGCAAGGACAACGCCGACCTGAAGGCGATGTTCGACAAGGCCATCGGCGAGGCTCTGCAGGACGGCACCGTCAAGAAGCTGAGCACGCAGCATTTCGGCTACGACATCTCCCCCAAGTAAGGCGACCAGGCAAGGCGGACCCACGGTCCGCCCGTCTGAACGGAACGGCGCCCGGCGGCCCTTGCGGCAACCGGGCGCCGCCCGTTGCCTGATCGCCGTTAGCTGACCCCGTACGGCCGGCCTTCCGCGCCGCGCCCGGCGGGCCTTACCGGGCGTGCCAATGCTGGAACTCCTTCTTTTCGGTCCCAACGGCTGGGGCGGACAGCTGCTGATAGGAACCGCGATGACGGTCGCGGTCTCCGTGCTGGCCTTTGCCTTCGGCGTCCTCGTCGGGTCGCTGGGCGCCTCGGCCAAGCTCAGCCACTCCATGCCGTTGAATGTGGTGGCCGACATCTACACCACGGTCGTCCGCGGCATCCCCGAACTGCTGGTCATCTATCTGCTGTTCTTCGGCGGCAGCAGCGTCGCCACCTCCATCGCCTCCGCCTTCGGCTATAACGGGCGGGTCGACCTGGACGCCTTCACCATCGGCGTGCTGGCGGTCGGGCTGATCTCCGGCGCCTATTCGACGGAGGTGATCCGCGGCGCGGTGCAGGCGGTCCCCTTCGGCCAGATCGAGGCGGCGCGCGCCTGCGGGATGAGCCGCTGGCTGATCCTGCGCCGGGTGCTGGTGCCGCAGACCCTGCGCTACGCCCTGCCCGGCCTCGGCAATGTCTGGCAGCTGACGCTGAAGGACACGGCGCTGGTGTCGGTGACGGCGCTCGCCGAACTGATGCGCGTGACCCATCTGGCGGCCGGCGCCACGCGCCAGCCCTTCCTGTTCTACGCGACCGCCGCCGTGCTGTACCTGCTGCTGACCAGCATTTCGACGGCGCTGTTCAACCGCGCCGAAATCTTCGCCAACCGCGGCGTCCGGAGGGCATGAGGCCATGAACTGGCAACTGATGTGGGACAGCCTGCCCCGCATGCTCGGCGGATTGTCGCTGACGCTGCAGCTGGTCGTCGGATCGCTGGCGCTCGGCGCGCTGTTGGCCTTCGGCGTCGCGCTTCTGCGGCTGTCGGGCAACCGCGTGGTGGAGACGCTGGCCGCGTCCTATGTCTTCGCCTTCCGCGGCACGCCGCTGCTGGTGCAGATCTTCCTGGTCTATTACGGGCTGGGCCAGTTCGAGTTCATCCGCGAGAGCATCCTCTGGCCCTTCCTGCGCGAACCCTACTGGTGCGCCATCCTGGCGCTGACGCTGAACACCGGCGCCTACACCAGCGAGGTTCTGCGCGGCGCCATCCTGTCGGTGCCCCAGGGGCAGGTGGAGGCCGCGCGGGCCTGCGGCATGTCGCGGGCGCTGGCCTTCCGCCGCATCGTGCTGCCGGTGGCGATCCGCCAGATGCTGCCGGCCTACGGCAACGAGGTGATCTTGATGGTGAAGGCGACCTCGCTCGCCAGCACCATCACGCTGATGGAGGTCACCGGCATCGCCCGGCGCATGATCTCCCAGACCTTCGCGGTCTTCGAGCTGTTCATCGTCGCCGGGGCGATCTATCTGGCGCTGAACTTCGTCGCCACCCGCCTGATCAAGTTCGCCGAATGGCGCCTGACCCCCTATCTGCGGGCGCGGGCGTAAGTAAGGATAGCGCCGTCTCCCCCAACGGAAGATCCCCTCTCCCCCAAGGAGGAGGGGCAGGGAGGAGCGGCAGGTTGAGGGGGAGCGCACAGCGTCGATCCCCGAGTATCCTTACCTGAGAAAACGAAAACGCCGCGGCCCGTCCCGTTGACGGCCGCGGCGCATCCCCCTCACTCCGATCCTCTCCCGCCTTCGGCGGGCCTCCGGTCCGCTGAAGGCGGGAGAGGGAGTGTTTCCTTACTGCCCCAGCATCTCGAAGGTCGGCGGCGCCGGGTCCACCACGCGGGCGCCGGTCGGCGTGACCTCCATCACCGCCAGCCCGCGTTCGACCATGCCGTCGGCGCGCAGGCGGAACAGGCCGTCCAGACCCTCGAAGCCGTTGGGATTGGTCATCGCCATGCGGTCGAAGGGCACCGGGCTGCCGCTGCGGGTCAGCACCGCGGCGATGGAGGTCGCGTCATAGGCCAGCGTGGCGATGCGCGGCGGCTTGCGGCCATAGACCTGCTCGAACTGCGACTCGAAGCGGGCGCGGGTCTGCGGCGCCGGCGCGGCGTACCAGGCGCCGACCAGCGCCGGCTCCTGCCCCAAAGCGCCTTGCGAGCTGTCGTCCCACAGGCCGGTGCCCAGCAGCTTGACCTGCTGCGGCTGCACGCCGTTGGTCGCCAGCGCCTGGGCGATGCCCTGGGCGCGCTGCCCGCCTTCGGCCAGCATCACCGCCTGCGGCTGGGGCGTCACCTGCGCGACCTGCTTGGCCGGGACCGACAGGTCGGTGACGGCCGGGTCGTAGCGTTCGACCTGGGTGGTCATGGTGCCGAGCCGCGGGCCGATGGTCTGCATGGCATTCACCACCGCATCGCCATAGGGGGAGCGCGGCGCCAGCACGGTGAAGCGCGTCACCCCGCGCGAACGGGCGTAACCGGCGACGCGGCTGACCTGATCGGCCGGGACGAAGCCCAGCACATAGGTGCCGTTGCCGGCCTGGGCGGCGTCGTTGGTGAAGGCCAGCACGTCGACGCCGGCGTTCTGGGCGATGGGACGCACCGCGGCGACGTCGGCGGCGAACAGCGGGCCGATGATCAGGCGGGCGCCTTCGGCCAGCGCCTGGCGCGCGGCGTCGGCGGCCCCGTTCGGCGTGCCCTTGGTGTCGCGCGGCAGAAGCTGCATCTGGTCGCCGGCCATGTCGAACAGCGCCATTTGCGCCGCGTCCAGCATGGCCTGTCCGATGGCGGCGCTCTGGCCGCTGAGCGGCACCAGGAACGCCACCTTGACGGGGTTCTGCGCGTCGGGCAGG
Organism: Azospirillum ramasamyi; assembly: GCF_003233655.1. Taxonomy (NCBI): domain Bacteria; kingdom Pseudomonadati; phylum Pseudomonadota; class Alphaproteobacteria; order Rhodospirillales; family Azospirillaceae; genus Azospirillum; species Azospirillum ramasamyi. The sequence goes on along the minus strand of NZ_CP029829.1, from coordinate 2,575,016 downwards.
GGAGCCGCCGGAGACGGGACCGGTTCTGGCCCTTGTGCCACCCGCGGCGGCGCGCTTACAGTCGAGCAGGCCGACAACAGGCCGGCGACCAGCAAGGCTGCCACGCCGTGACGTTTCAGACCCTGTGAGAAAGCTGTTGCCAAGCGTGCCACCAATCATCTCCACATCTGCTGAAACGGCCGCCGATACCGAAGGCGAGACCCAAGCCATGGTTCAAAGTGGCGCTCAAGGTAGCCCCCTCGCCGCGCCAAGTAAACTCGCGGGCGGACTCTATGTGGTCGCTACCCCCATCGGAAACGCAGCGGACATCACGCTGCGGGCGCTCGACACGCTGAAGCGGGCCGACGCCATCGCCTGCGAGGACACGCGCGTCACCGCCAAGCTGATGGGCATCCACGGCATCCACACCCCCTTCGTCTCCTACCACGAGCACAACGCCGCAAAGATGCGTCCGGTCCTGATCGAACGCATGAAAAAGGGCGAGGCCATCGCGCTGGTCACCGACGCCGGCACACCGCTGGTTTCCGACCCCGGCTACAAGCTGGTGCGGGAATGCGTGGCGGAAGGGGTGGCGGTGACCACCCTGCCCGGCGCCTCCGCCCCGCTGGTGGCGCTGGTGCTGTCCGGCCTGCCGACCGACCGCTTCCTGTTCGCCGGCTTCCTGCCGAACAGGAGCAGCGCGCGCCGGGCCACCGCCGGAGAGCTGAAGGGCGTGCCCGCCACGCTGGTCTTCTTCGAATCGCCGCAACGCCTGCCGGAGTCGCTGGCCGACCTCGCCGACATCCTGGGCCCGCGCGAGGCCGCCGTCGCCCGCGAACTGACCAAGCTGTACGAGGAGGTGCGGCGCGGCACCCTGCCGGAACTGGCGGCCCATTACGCCGAGGCCGGCCCGCCGCGCGGCGAGGTCGTGCTGGTCATCGGTCCGCCGGGAGAGGAGGCGACGCCGGGAGAGGCCGACGTCGACGCCCTGCTGCGCGAGGCGCTGACCCGCCTTTCGGTGCGCGACGCCGCCGCCGACGTCGCCGCCCGCACCGGCCAGCACAAGCGCACCGTCTATGCCCGCGCGCTGGAATTGCAGCGTGAGGAGAAGACGAAATGACCGATCTGGATGCGCGGCGCCTGCGTGCCGAAAGCCTGGGCCGCCGGGCGGAGGCGCTGTGCCGCCTGTCGCTTCGGCTGCGCGGCTACCGCATCCTGGCCAGCCGCCTGCGCACGCCGATGGGCGAGATCGACATCGTGGCGAAGCGCGGAAAGACCATCGCCATCGTCGAGGTGAAGGCGCGCGGCGACTGGGACACCGCGAACGAGGCGCTGAACGCCCGCCAGCGCGGCCGGCTGGCCCGCGCCGCCCATGCCTTCCTGGGCGCCAACCCGCGCTATGCCGGCTATGTCTTGCGCTTCGACGTGATGCTCGTTACCCCTTGGGCCTGGCCCCGTCATCTGGTCGATGCCTGGAGAGCGTGAGGGGTGGAATTTGAGAGGGCGACAGTCTTGAGCAACCGCGCGGAAGCCCGCGAAATCCTGCGCCGCATCGGCGACCAGCCGGACGACGAGATCGATCTGGCCGAAGCCGCCCTGGCACTGGGCGCGCTGGAACTGCCGAACGCCGACCTCGCCCCCTACCGTGCCCACATCCGCGCCATCGTCGAGGATCTGGCCGCCCGCGTCGCGGCGCAGGATCCGGCCCGAAATCCCGACGCCGACAGTCTGGAGACGCGCATCGCCCACCTGCACGCGGTGATCGGCGGGCGCCACGGCTATTCCGGCGACCACGACACCTATGACGACCTGCAGAACGCCAACCTGCTGCGGGTGATCGACCGCCGGCGCGGCCTGCCGGTGGCGCTGGGCATCCTCTACATGCACGCCGCCCGCTCGCAGGGCTGGCCGATGGTGGGGCTGAACTTCCCCGGCCATTTCCTGGTCCGCATCGAGAAGGACGGCGCCCGCGCCATCCTCGACCCCTTCAACGAGGGGCAGACCCGCAGCGTCGTCGACCTGCGCGACCTGCTGAAGGCCACCGCCGGCAGCGCCGCCGAGCTGGAGCCCGGCCATTACCAGCCGGTGTCGAACCGCGACGTGCTGCTGCGCCTGCAGAACAACATCAAGCTGCGCCACCTGTCGGCGCATGAGGTGCCGAAGGCGCTGGAGGTGCTGGAGGCGATGCGCCTGTTCGCCCCGCACGAGCCGGCGCTGTGGCGCGAGACCGGCCTTCTGGAGGCCCATGCCGGCAAGCTGAAGGACGCCATCACCGCGCTGGAGACCTTCATGGCGCTGACCGGCGACGACCATCACCGGCACCAGACCGCCTCTCTGATCCAGCAGTTGAAGAACCGCCTGAACTGACCCCGTGCCAAAGGGACCCGTCATGAGCCTCGCCGTCGCCTTCCAGATGGACCCCATCGAGTCGATCAACATCGACACCGATTCCAGCTTCATGATGGCGCTGGAGGCGCAGAAGCGCGGCCATCGCCTGTACCACTACCATCCGCGCGACCTGATCCTGACCGGCAACCGCCTGACCGCCCGCGTCCGCGAGATGACGGTGGTGCGCCAGCGCGGCGCCCACTACACGCTGGGCGAGCCGGTGGCGACCGACCTGTCGACGATGGACGTCATCCTGCTGCGGCAGGATCCGCCCTTCGACATGGCCTACATCACCTCCACCCACCTGCTGGAGCATGTGCAGCCCAAGGTTCTGGTGGTCAACGACCCGGCCGAAGTGCGCAACGCGCCGGAAAAGCTGTTCATCACCAAGTTCCCCGACCTGATGCCGCCGACGCTGATCACCAGCGACAAGCAGGCCATCCTCGACTTCCGGGCGGAGCACAAGGACATCATCGTCAAGCCGCTGTTCGGCAACGGCGGCGCCGGCGTCTTCCACCTGAAGCCGGACGACGAGAATCTGGGATCGCTGCTGGAGCTGTTCACCCAGCTCTACCGCGAGCCGGTGATCGTCCAGCGCTACCTTCCGGAAATCCGCCAGGGCGACAAGCGCATCATCCTGGTCGACGGCGAGCCGGTGGGCGCCGTCAGCCGCATGCCGCTGGAGGGCGAGGCCCGCGCCAACTTCCACGCCGGCGGCAGCGCCCGGAAGACCGAACTGACCGCGCGCGAGCGCGAGATGTGCGCCGCCATCGGCCCGGTGCTGCGCGAGAAGGGTCTGGTCTTCGTCGGCATCGACGTGATCGGCGATTACATGACCGAGATCAACGTCACCTCCCCGACCGGCATCCAGGAGATCAACCGCCTGAACGGCGTCCAGCTGGAAGCCCTGCTGTGGGATGCCATCGAGCGCCGCCGCGCGGGTAAGTCGGGTAAGTAAGGATACGGCGCGCGGGAGTGCGGCGGGGGCGGCGGGTCCGCCCCCTCCCGACCGCATGAACGCGGCGGTAGCGCACAGGCAAATTCAATACAACCGGCGCTACCCGTCCGCGACGATCCGCGCGGAGGGCTCCGCTCAGCGCGCCGTGCCTTGACCGGCGGACTTCGGGGGGCGATAACTGCCGCCTCCCAGAGTTTTCGAGCGAGACCACCCGTGAACCGCATTTTCTCCGGCATGCAGCCGACCCGGCAGCTTCACCTCGGCAACTATCTGGGGGCGCTGCGCAACTGGGTGGATCTGCAGAACAGCTACGAATGCATCTTCTGCGTCGTCGACCTGCACGCGCTGACGATCGACCAGGACCCGGAGGTCCTGCGCAACAACATCCGCGAGGTCGCCGCGGCCTACATCGCCGCCGGCATCGACCCGGACAAGAACATCCTGTTCAACCAGTCGGTCGTCTCCGGCCATGCCGAGCTGGGCTGGATCCTGTCCTGCCACACGCCGCTGGGCTGGCTGAACCGCATGACGCAGTTCAAGGAAAAGGCCGGCAAGCAGAAGGACATGGCCAATCTGGGCCTGTACGCCTATCCCACCCTGATGGCCGCCGACATCCTGCTGTACAAGGCCACCCATGTGCCGGTGGGCGAGGACCAGAAGCAGCATCTGGAACTGGCGCGCGACATCGCCGGCGCCTTCAACCGCCGCTATGAGACGGAGTTCTTCCCGCTGCCCGAGCCGCAGATCCTGGGCGAGGCGACGCGGGTGATGAGCCTGCGCGACGGCAAGAAGAAGATGTCGAAGTCGGACGAGTCCGAATATTCGCGCATCAACATGACCGACGACGCCGACACCATCGCGCAGAAGATCCGCAAGGCGAAGACCGACCCGGAGCCGCTGCCGGAAACCGTGACCGAGCTGGAGGCCCGTCCCGAGGCCGACAACCTCGTCACCATCTACGGCGCGCTGGCCAGCCAGTCGCGCGAGCAGGTGCTCGCGCAGTTCGCAGGATCCCAGTTCTCCGACTTCAAGAAGTCGCTGGTCGACCTGTCGGTGGACAAGCTGGCGCCGATCACCACCCGCATGAAGGAACTGCTGGCCGACAAGGCGGAGATCGACCGGCTGCTGAAGAAGGGCGGCGAGCGCGCCGCCGCCATCGCGGATAAGAACCTGAACGACGTGAAGGACATCATCGGCCTGCTGCGGCCGTAAGGACGTCCCGCCCGTGACGGCCCCCATCCTGCTCACCGGCTTCGCGCCGTTCGGGACAGCCCCGGACGGCGAAGCGGATCCTTGTCCCGCCGGTCATCCCTGGGCAGCCGATCCGACCGCCCTGCTGATGGCCCGGCTGGCGGGGGAGCCGGGGGTCGTCACCGCCACCCTTCCCCCTGTGTACGATGCCTGCGGCGAAGCCTTCGCCGACCTGCTGGCCGAACACCGGCCGCTGGCGGCGCTCGGCTTCGCCTATTGGGAAGCGAGCGATTACATCCGGCTGGAACGTCTGGCCTGGAACCGCGACGAAAGCCCGCTGCCGGACGCCGCCGGCACGGTGCGCGAACACGCCGACATCGTGCCGGGCGGACCGGCCGCCTATGGCAGCACCCTGCCGGTGCCGCGGGTGATGCGGGAATTGTCGATGGCCGGGCTGCCGGTGACCTTCGGCGATTTCTCCGGCGGCTTCCTGGGCAACCATCTGTTTTACCGGGCGCGCCACATCATCGAGAGCGCCGACCTGGATATCCCCTACGGCTTCTTCCACATGCCGCCGCTGCCCGAACGGGCCAAGGACTTGCGGCGCTTCGGCGGGCTGGCGCTGGAACGGCAGGAACTGGCGGCGCGCACGCTGGTGGGAATGCTGCGCACGGCGCTGAACGGGATCGCTTGACCTTAGAACTCAGGCCGATTTGGCGGGACGGCGCTGGTCGGGCGGGTTCACGATGGCGCGCAGCGCGTCCAGGAACTCGCGGCCCTTGTCGGTCAGCGTGACGATCTTGCGGCGGCGCTCGCGCGGGTCTTCCTGCGCCTGCACCAGATCGAGGCCGGCCTTGCCGAAGCTGTGCCAACGGCTGAGCGCCGCGACGTTGCGCGACGCGGAGGATTGGGCGATGCCCAGGCGTTCCGCCAGTTCGCCGATGGAGATGCCTTCGCTCTGCGCGATGGTCATGAAACTCAGCGCATACTGGATGGGCAGGTCGGGGTCGAGCTTGCGGAACGCCTCAAGCACCTGGACGACGGTAAGGACCTCGTCATGACGAACGCGGGCCGGCATTCAGCAGGTCTCCGCGGCGCCGCGCGCTATGCAGCGCGGGAGGGTGGTCCCCAGCGGGCCGGTGTGTAGATGATGTTCAGGCGTCCAAGCCATAGGATGACTTCCCCGTTTTCGCGCCGAAGGTCGAAGGACCCGGCCGGCGATGCCCAGCGGGCGTGTTCAACGAAGAGACGGTGACCGCAAAAGCCCAGAAAGACACACATGGGATCCTCTCGATATCCGGAATTCACGTTCGAAGGGTGCGGGAAGGAGACGGGCCGGCTGGGCATGATGGGCGGCGTTGACGGCCGGATCGCCCGATCGGCGAGTCCAGGCGGTGGTTACGATGGCTTTCATCGATACTCTCCAGGGGTTGAATGATGCCGGCTTGGGAGGCCGGCGGATCCGGTATCGCCGCTCAGCGATACGGTTGCAAGGTCAAAAATGTCCGCGCGTCCGATAGGTTCCGATCGCGGATGGGAAAGGGCGGAAGACGGCAAATGAGCGGAGGTTCTTCGGCTTCCCCCGTCTCCCCGTCCGCCAGTCCGATGTCGCGCCGCAGGTGATCGCACAATCGGCCCGGCCCGGAAGATGCTCCGGAATCGAGCCAGCGGCTCCGCAACGCCGTCCACAAGGTCGGCATGATCTGCTCCTTTGCCTGGGAGGCCGCGAAAGCCGGGGCCTCTGGAAGCGAAATAGTTCCGCAGTCGGATGTGTTCCGTCAACCTGTCCGTCGGTGAACCGGCCCGTCCGTCCGGGAGCGGCGTGACCATTGCCGCACGCCTGTGGCAAATCGGCACCGCTCTCGCGCGGTTTCACCAGCGGACGGGATGGCGGCGGGCATCACTGGACAAGCGGGGGGCTGGTCGGTCAAACAAAGCCGTCGGTAAACGCCTTCGGCGGTACTCCGTTCATCGGCCCTCTATCCCCATCGGTTCCGGATCGTCCATTCGTGTTGATCGCCCTTCCCCCCCTATGGCCGAGAGCGGTGGCGGCGGCGATGGCCGTCGCGACGATGGCGGCGCTGTGGAGCGGGCCGGCGGCGGCGGAGGCGCGCTTCACCCCCGGACCCTGCTGGTTCACCGTGCCGGAAGGCGAGGCGGCGTTGTGCGGAACGGTTGCGGTTCCGGAACGGCGCGACCGCCCCAACAGCCGCAGCCTGCGCCTGCCGGTCGCCGTACTGCTCAGCACCGCCCGCCAGCCCGACCCCGACCCCGTTCTGTTCCTGGAGGGCGGCCCCGGCGCCTCCCCCTTCGGCAGCAGCGAGGCGACGGAAGAGCGGATGGAGGTGTGGTGGGATCTGTCGGCCCCCTTCCGCCGCACCCGCAACCTGATCCTGTTCGATCCGCGCGGCGTCGGCCGGGCGGAGCCGGACACCGATTGCCCCGAACTGGACGGCGTCGCCCCCAGCCGCGGCACCCGGCCGTTGACGCGCGAACAGCGGGCGGCGGCGGAGCGGGCGGCGGTCAGCGCCTGCGCCACCCGGCTGGCGGCCGCCGGGCTGGACGGCACCCAGTTCTCGACCCCCGTCGCGGCGGAGGATGCGCTGGACATCGCCACCGCGCTGGGCGCCCAACGGTTCAACCTGTTCGCGGTTTCCTATGGCACGCGGGTCGGGCTGGAGATCCTGCGGCGGCAAGGCGGCCGTGTCCGCACCGCGGTGTTCGACGGTGTCTACCCACCCGACGTCAACGCGCAGGAGGAGGCCGCCTGGCTGGCCCAGCGGGCCTACCGCCGGCTGTTCGACGATTGCGCCGCCAACCGCGGCTGCCGGTCGGCCTTCCCCGATCTGGAAAAGCGTTTCCTCACTCTGGTGGAGCGGCTGGACCGCAACCCGGTCGACATCGTCGTCGGCGACCACGAGACGCGCCGCGCCCTGCGGCTGACCGGCGGGATGGCGATCGCCGCCGGGCTCGAAGCGCTGGCGATCAGCGAGGCGGTCCCCCTCGTGCCGGCCATCATCGACCGCGCCGCCCGCGGCCAGTATGCGGCCCTGGCGGAATGGGCGCCGACCAGTTGGCTGGGCAGCCCGGAAATCGCCGACGGCATGGTCTTCTCCACCGAATGCCGGGAGTCGGTCAACAGCGCCGAGCCGCTGAAGCGCGCTGACAATGCCCGCCGCCATACGCCCTACGGCCTCGTTGCCGCCGACGATCCCGGCCAGCGCGTCTGCCGCCTGTGGCCCGCCGGCCATCAGGAACCGGCCGAACGGCTGCCGGTCGCCAGCCCGACTCCCGTCCTGTTGATGTCCGGCGCCTACGACCCGGTCACTCCGCCGGAATGGGGCGACCGCGCCGCCGCGACCCTGCCCAAGAGCCGCCATCTGGTCTTCCGCGCCGCCAGCCACATCGTGACCTCAAGCGAGGATTGCGCCATGGCTGCCGCGGTGACCTTCGTCGAGCAGGAGTCCGTGCCGGCCACCGTCTGTCCGGGAGCGGCCAAGCCGCCGGTGTTCGAGCGGCCTTGAAACCGTCGGGATCGGCTGCTCCTTCCCGCCTCACCGCCCCGGCGCGATCCGCCGGTAGCTCAGCGCCTCGGCGATGTGGCGGCGCTTCACCCCCTCCACCCCATCAAGATCGGCCAGCGTCCGCCCCACCCGCATCACCCGGTGGTAGCCGCGGGCCGACAGTTTCAGCCGTTCCGCCGCCTCGGTCAGCAGGGCACGGCCGGGAGCGTCGGGGGACGCCACCTTTTCCAGCAATTCGCCGTCCGCCTCGGCGTTCGTCCGCACCGTCCGCCCGGCCGGGTAAGGACCGAAACCGCCATAGCGCTCCGCCTGGATGGCGCGGGCGACGGCGACGCGGGCGGCGATGTCGGCGCTGCCCTCCGCCGGGGGCGGCAGGCTGAGATCGGCGGGGCTGACCGCCGGAACGTCGATATGCAGGTCGATGCGGTCGAACAGCGGCCCGCTGATCTTCGACTGGTAGTCGGCGGCGCATTTCGGCGCGCGGGCGCAGGCGAGCGAGGCGTCGTCGAGATGGCCGCAGCGGCAGGGGTTCATCGCCGCCACCAGCTGCACGCGCGCCGGATAGGTCACGTGGTGGTTGGCGCGGCTGACCACCGCCTTGCCGGTTTCCAGCGGCTGGCGCAACGCCTCCAGCAGCGGGCGCGGAAATTCCGGCAGCTCGTCGAGGAACAGAACGCCCTGGTGCGCCAGCGAGATTTCCCCCGGCTTGGCCCGCGTGCCGCCGCCGACCAGCGCCGGCAGGCTGGCGGACTGGTGCGGGGCGCGGTAAGGGCGCTGGCGCAGCAGCCTCCCCTCCTCCAACAGCCCGCCGACGCTGTGGATCATCGACACCTCCAGCGCCTCCGCCGGGTCGAGCGGCGGCAGCAGGCCGGGCAGGCGGGCGGCCAGCATCGACTTGCCGGAGCCGGGCGGACCGATCATCAGCAGATTGTGCGACCCGGCGGCGGCGACCTCCAGCGCGCGCTTGGCCGTCTCGTTGCCCTTGACGTCGCGCAGGTCGGGCGGCGGCGCGTCCTGTTCCTGCAGCCGCGGCTTGGGCGGGGTCAGCACCTGCGTGCCCTTGAAATGGTTGATGAGGGCCAGCAGGTTGGCCGGCGCCAGCACGTCGAGATCGGGACCGGCCCAGGCGGCTTCCCCGCCGCAGGCAGCCGGGCAGATCAGGCCGCGGTCGCTGGCCAGCGCGTCGATGGCGGCGGGCAGCACGCCGGCCACCGGAGTCAGCGCGCCGTCCAGCGCCAGCTCGCCCAGCGCCACATAGCGGGCGATCTCAGCATCCGGCAGCACGCCCATCACCGTCAGCAGGCCGAGCGCGATCGGCAGGTCGAAATGGCTGCCCTCCTTCAGCACGTCGGCGGGGGCGAGGTTGACGGTGATGCGCTTGGCCGGCAGCGCCAGCCCCAGCGCGTGCAGCGCGGCGCGCACCCGCTCCCGGCTTTCGCCCACCGCCTTGTCGGGCAGGCCGACGACAGTGAAGGCGACGAGCCCGCCGGACATCTGGACCTGGACGTCGATCCCCAGCACCTCGATGCCCTGGAACGCCACCGTATTGACGCGCGCAACCACCACCGCACCCCGGAAGAGACGCCCTTGCGGGCATAACACACGCTATTGTAGTCACAGCCACATGATTGCGCCAGCGCGGGGTGAAGATCCGCAGCCTTTCCCGCCCCATCATACCCGCCCGGCGCAGGGAACGGTTGCCGCGGCCGACACGCCGCCTAACATGAGACCGAACGCCTTCCCGGCACGCATCGTCGAAAAGGATCCGCCACCGTGCAGCTTCACCTGAGCACCTGGGCCGAGGTCGAGACCTACCTGAAGACCTCCAAGGGCATCATCATGCCGATCGGCTCGACCGAGCAGCACGGGCCGAACGGGCTGGTCGGCACCGACGCCATCTGCGCCGAGTTCATCGCGAAGGGGGTCGGCGACGCCACCGGCGCGCTGGTCGGCCCGACGATCCCGGTCGGCATGGCCGTCCACCACATGGAATTCCCCGGCTCGATGACGCTGAAGCCGTCGACGCTGATCGCGGTGCTGCGCGACTATGTCGGCTCGCTGGCCGAACACGGGTTCCAACGCTTCTTCTTCGTCAACGGCCATGGCGGCAACATCGCCACCCTGCGCGCCGCCTTCTACGAGATCTATGCGGAGAACCGGGCGCTGCGCGGCCGCGATGCCCCGGATCTGCGCTGCACCCTGGTGAACTGGTGGGAGAACGGCGAGGTCGGCCGCCTGTCGCGCGAGCTGTACCAGGGCAGGGAAGGCTCGCACGCCACGCCCAGCGAGGTGTCGGTCACCCAGTACGCCTATCCCGATTCGATCAAGAGCGCGGCGATGGAGCCGGAACAGGCGCCGGCCGGCGGATTTTACGATGCCCGCGACTTCCGCCGCCGCCACCCCGACGGCCGCATCGGCTCCGCCCCCGGCCTTGCCCGCCCCGAGCACGGCCAGCGCCTGTACGAGGCCGCGGTCGGCGCCATCAGCGCCCAGTACCGCGCCTACCTGGCGGAGCAGTAAGGACGCTCCATGGTCGCAGGCGAGCGCGGCAACTTCGCCCCGCACGTTGATTCGGCGATTGGACCTGCCTAAATTCGGACCGTTCGGCGGGATTTCCGATCCACGTCGACCGATTGCGAAACGACGGCCCAGAAAAGACCGCCCACAGAAAAGACGGCCCGACGTCCATGATCAACGAGCTGAACCAGCGATCGCGCGAGATCTTCCGGCTGATCGTCGACGCCTATGTGGCGTCCGGCGAACCGGTCGGGTCGCGCACCATTTCGCGGCGGCTTGGCATGGCCTTGTCGCCCGCGACCATCCGCAACGTGATGGCCGACCTGGAGGAGCAGGGGCTGCTCTACGCCCCGCACACCTCGGCCGGCCGCATCCCGACCGACGCCGGCCTGCGCATGTTCGTCGACGGCCTGCTGGAGATCGGGTCTCTGACCGAGGACGAGCGCGCCTCGATCGAAGCGAAATGCTCCGCCTCCGGCCGCGCCTTCGCCGACGTGCTGGGCGAGGCCTCCGCCATGCTCTCCGGCCTGTCGCACTGCGCCGGGCTGGTGGTGGCGCCCAAGACCGACCGGCCGCTGAAGCACATCGAATTCGTGTCGCTCGGCCCCGGCCGCGCCCTCGTCGTTCTGGTGAACGAGGATGGGCTGGTCGAGAACCGGGTGATCGAAGTGCCGATGGGGGTTCCCACCTCGACCCTGCAGACGGTCTCGAACTTCCTCAGCGCCAAGCTCGCCGGCCGCACGCTGGAGGAGGCCCGGCAGGAGGTTCTGCAGGAGATCGAGCAGCAGAAGACCCAGTTGGACGAGCTGTCGCGCAAGGTGGTCGCCGCCGGACTGGCCACCTGGGCCGGCTCCGGCGGGGCGAATGCCGGCCAGCTGATCGTCCGCGGCCAGTCCCGCCTGCTGGAGGACGTCACCGCCCTGTCGGATCTGGAGCGCGTGCGCGCCCTGTTCGAGGCGCTGGAAACCAAGGAGACGATGCTGCGCATGCTGGACGCCACCGGCCGCGGCGACGGCGTGCAGATCTTCATCGGGGCGGAGAACGTGCTGTTCAACCACTCCGGCTGTTCGATGATCATCTCCCCGTTCCAGAACAGCCGCGAACAGGTGATCGGCGCCATCGGGGTCATCGGCCCGACCCGCATCAACTACGCCCGCATCATTCCGCTGGTGGATTACACCGCCAAGGTGGTCAGCCGGCTGATCGGCTGACCGCCCACTCGCCTCACTCCCCGCCATACGACCAGGCAAGAATCGAGAAAACCATGAGCGAAGAGCAGAACAAGCCCGCCGACGCCACCGTGGAGCCGACCGAGGCCACCGCCGAGACCGCCAACACGGCCGCCGCCAACGGTGCCGATGCCGGTTCGCCCGAGGACCGCGTCGCCAAGCTGGAGGCCGAGGTCGCCAGCCTGAAGGACCAGCTTCTGCGCGCCATGGCGGAGACGGAGAATACCCGCCGCCGTGCCCAGCGCGACCGCGAGGACGCCAGCAAGTTCGCCGTGTCCAGCTTCGCCAAGGAACTGGTGTCGGTCGCCGACAACCTGCGCCGCGCGCTGGAGGCCGTGCCCGCCGAAGGCCGCGAGAAGGACGAGATGCTGAAGAGCCTCGCCGTCGGCGTCGAGGCGACCGAACGCCAGCTGTTCGCCGCCTTCGACCGCGCCGGCATCAAGAAGCTGGACCCGACCGGCGAGCCGTTCGACCCGAACTTCCATCAGGTCATGTTCGAGATCGAGAACACCGGCAAGGCCGCCGGCACCGTCATCCAGGTGCTGCAGCCCGGCTACACCATCCACGGCCGCCTGCTGCGCGAGGCGATGGTCGGCGTCGCCAAGGGCGGTGACGCCGGCGGCCAGCATGTCGATACGAAGGCGTAAGCATTCAGTATCCGCCAAGCCCCCGGTTCAGCGGCGATGCCGCCGGGCCGGGGGCCTGGCGTTGTTCGTCATAGGGGACGCCAGCGGTTGACGGTCGCCGGGAAATTGCCTAGGCCTTTCCCAAGCCCTTTCGGCCGAGCAACCGGAGCCGCGTTCCATGCCCAAGAGCGTCCTGACCGTCGACGATTCCAAGACCATCCGCGACATGGTCGGATTCACGCTGAAAGGCGCCGGCTATGAGGTGGCGGAGGCGTCGGACGGCAACGCCGGCCTGGCCCTGGTCAACCAGCGCAAGTTCGACTGCATCATCACCGACCTGAACATGCCGGGGCTGGACGGTCTGGCCCTGACCCGCGCCATCCGCGCCTCGGCCACCAACCGCGCCACCCCCGTTCTGCTGCTGACCACCGAAGCCGACCCCGCCAAGAAATCCGCCGGCCGCGAAGCCGGTGCCACCGGCTGGCTGGTGAAGCCGTTCAATCCGGAAAAGCTGGTGGAGACCGTGCGGAAGGTCTGCCCGTAAGCTCTGCCCGTAAGGATGGTTCCATCGACCCTCCCCGGCCATTGACCGGCCGAGGGTTGGGCAGGGTCAGGGAGGGGGCGTCCGCCGCGCCACCAGAAACTCCCCTTCCGGGTCATGCGCGGCGAACCGCCGCTGCGCCGTCCCACGGTCGGCGACGGCATAGCAGTAGACGCAACCGTGCGGGCAGCTGTCGTAGTCACCAATGTCGCGGCTTTCGGCGCACAGGCAACCGGGCCTGTTGCCCTTCTCCCGCGCCGCCACGGCATGGCCCGCCACGTCCGACAGCCGAACCGCATCGACGCAGCGGGCCGGCATCGTGCCGGGCGTGTCCGCCAGCTCCGGCTGGGTGCAGAGGGTCAGCGCCATCCCCTCCCCCGCCGCGATGCCGGCCAAATCCGTCAGCAGGGCGCGCTTCTCCGCCGCCTCCGGGTCGCGCCAGCCGATGCCGGCAGCGGCGAGGTTGCGGGCGGTCTTGCGGTAGGGCTGGAGGAAGGACGCCACCACCTCGTCGGTCACCCCGCGCAGCGCGTGCGCGATGGCGGCGAAGGTTTCGCGGTGCCGGTCCGGCGGCATGGCGTCGCTCAGCACGATGGGGTCGTAGCGCCAGACCGCGGCCCGCGGTCCCCACCGCTCGCGCACCCGCGCCATGTGGCCGACCGCGGTTTCCCAGGCGGGAACCGAGCGTTCCAGCGCCGTCGGCAGGCCGGTGACGCTGTACTGCACGACGAAGGGAAAGCCCCTCTCCGCCACGCTGTCGAGCGCGCCGAGAAACGGCCCCAGATTCTTGGTCCAGAAAATGAAACCGTCGACCGCCGGCCGGGTCAGGTCGATGCGGTAGGTCTGGCCGCCATAGGGGTTGACCATCCGGCAGTAACCGGCGTCCAGGCGGTTCAGGAACCAGCGCCCGTAGAAGGCGGGAATGTCGGTCTTGTAGCTGGCGGAAATGATCATGGTGCCAGCATGGGAATGCCGGCCCGCCGCATCAAGGGCAGGCCGGCGTCATGGACAGGCGGACCTTACTGAACGGCGCGGACTTCGACCACTTCCGGGATGTAGTGGCGCAGCATGTTCTCGATGCCGTGCTTCAGCGTGGCGGTGGAGCTGGGGCAGCCGGAGCAGGCCCCCTTCATCGCCAGATAGACCACGCCCTTCTCGAAGCCCTGGAAGGTGATGTCACCGCCGTCCTGGGCGACCGACGGGCGGACGCGGGTGTCCAGCAGCTCCTTGATCTGCTCGACGATCTCCTCGTCGTCGGCGTTCGACGCTGCGGCATGGCCGTCACCGCCGTCCTCCAGCAGGACCGGGCGGTCGGCGGTGAAATGCTCCATGATGACGCCGAGGATCGACGGCTTCAGCAGGAACCAGTCGCGCGTGTCGGTCTTGGTGATGGTGATGAAGTCGGCGCCCAGGAACACGCCGACCACGCCCTCGATCTCGAACAGGCGCTGGGCGAGCGGCGAACGGGCTGCATCCTCGCGGCTGGTGAAGTCGGCGGTGCCGCGTCCGAGCACGTCACGCCCCGGCAGGAACTTGAGAGTCGCCGGGTTGGGCGTCTGCTCGGTCTGAATGAACATGGTCTGGTCCTCCATCGGCGGCGGAATGGAACCGCCGGCGCGCCCGGGATTGGGCCGCGGCACGATTGGGGGAAATTTGGGCCGAAACGCGGGACGGATCAAGGACCCGGGATGTGTGGGTATTCGGCATCCGGCATGCGCCGCCATTCCATCCTTACTTGCGAGGCGTCATGTGATCGCGTCCAGCGCCTCGTTGCTGAGGCCGCCGGGGACGATGGTCAGCGGGATGCGCAGGCGCCCCAGCCCGCGGCCGGTGTAGTAGGAGATCAGCGGGCCGGGGCCTTCCGGGTCGGTGCCGGCGGCGAGGACGAGGATGGAGATGCTGGGCTCCTCCGCGATCAGGCTCAGCACCTCCTCCAGCCGGTCGCCTTCGCGGACATAGAGCGCCGGCAGCGTGCCGGTCAGCTGGTTGACCTCGCGCGCCAGCTTCTGCAGCTTCTGCTCCGCCTCGGCGCGCTGTTCCTCGCGGATCAGGTTCTCCACCGCCAGCCAGTGCTGCATCTCGCCCTGTTCCAGCACGGTCAGCAGCGCCACCTTGCCCCCCGACCTGCGGGCGCGCAGGCAGGCATAGCGCAGCGCCACCTTCAGCTCGGGGCTGTCGTCGACCACCACAAGGAAGATGCGCACGGGCGGGGGAGTCTGCGTCGCGTCGGTCATCTCGTTTACCCTCTCGGCTTAGACCCGGCGGAATGCGGCGCCGGCCGCCCAGCCGGCCGCGATGGCGCCGATGACGGCGGCCACCCCGTAGGCGACCGGGCGGTTGCGCGCGAAGTCCGACACTTCGGCGCTGAACCCGATCTTGGACACCACCAGCGGCGTGGTCTGGGCGCTGACCACGTCGCCATCCCGAATCAGCATGGCTTCGACATTGTACAGCCCGGTCGGGACATTCGCCGGAAAATAGATGTTGGTGCGGAACAGCCGCTCCCCCAGGAAGGTGACCTGCCCCATGGAGATGGCGTACAGCCCCTGGCGCTGCTTGTTGCGGATCAGCGCGCTGCGGTAGGCGGCAAGCTCTTCCGGCGGCAGGGTGCTGTCGGCCGGCAGCTGCAACTGCGGCAGGCCAAGCTGGTGGCGCTCCAGCACCGGGCGGCCGACCAGCTGGTCGAGCGGGCGGCTGACCGCCACCGTGTAGAAGCTGGGCACCTGCTCGAAGCGCACGCTGTCGGTGTTCATCCACATGCCGGCCACCCGCTCCTTCCGGCGGACCGTGGCGGGCCCCCGCGGACCGGTGACGACGATGGCGACGTCGCCGGCCCTGTCGGTGGTGCCGAACAGCACGACCTCCGCGCCCGTGAAGCCGGTGGTGATGGCGATCAGGTGGCTGGACAGGTCGGCGACCAGCTGCTGCGCCCACACCGTCGCCGCGACCGTGCCGCCCAGCAGCAACCCGGCCAGCGCCGCCGCCCCCTGCACCAGCAGGCGTTTGGTTGGAAGGCGCTTCGCCCACACGGCCATCACCGCACCCCCATGGTCACGGTGAACAGGTCGTCGGGGCGGGAGAACAGGTCGAAGGCCAGCTTCAACGCCACCGCCACCACGATCGTCGCCAGCGCCAGCCGGGCGGTTTCACCGCGCAGGCGGCTGCCGGCCCTGGTGCCGAACTGTGCGCCGATCACGCCGCCGATCAGCAGCAGCAGCGCCAGCATGACGTCCACCGTCTGGTTGGTGGCGGCCTGCAGCAGGGTCGCCGCCGCGGTGGTGAAGATGATCTGGAACAGCGAGGTGCCGGCGACCAGACCGGCCGGCATGTTCAGCAGATAGATCATCGCCGGCACCAGGAGGAAGCCGCCGCCGATGCCCATGATCGCCACCAGCATGCCGCCGACCGCCCCGATCCCCGCCGGCAGCAGGGCGGAGATGTAGAGCTTGGAGCGCTGGAACCGCATCTTGAACGGCAGGCCGTGCAGCCAGATGTGGCGGTGCAGCTTGCCGCGCCTGGCCGTGGGCGCCCGGCGGCGCAGGATGGCGCGGCTGCTTTCCACCAGCATCATCCCGCCGATGGTGCCCAGGAAGAAGACGTAGGACAGGGTGATGGCGATGTCGATCTGGCCCAGCCGCTGCAGGATGCCGAAGATCCACACCCCCACCGCCGTGCCGACCACGCCGCCGCCCAGCATCACGACGCCCAGCTTCACATCGACATTTCCGCGCCGCCAATGGGCCAGCACGCCCGACACGCTGGCGGCCACCAGCTGGTTGGCCTGGGTACCGACGGCGATGGCGGGGGGCACGCCGATGAAGATCAGCAGCGGCGTCATCAGAAAGCCGCCGCCCACCCCGAACATGCCCGACAGGAAGCCGACCAGCCAGCCCATGCCGAGCACCAGCAGCGCGTTGACCGACATCTCGGCAATCGGCAGGTAAACTTGCATGAAGGGGCGTGTCTGTCGGAGATTTTCGGGATGGGCGGCGGGAGCGGCAGCTTACCCGAGCCCGCGCGGTGGCGGAAGTCCGCAACGCCGGCTCCGGGGGCCGGGCCTCAGGACACCGCCGCGTGGAAGAAGACCTGATAGCCCGCCTTGTGCGGGAAGACATGCTCCGCCTCGCGCCGGGCCGAGGACAGATCCAGCGCATGCACCACGATCCGGTTGCCATAGCGCCAGGCCGGGTTCACCGGCTTGCCGGCGGCGCGGGCGGCGGTCGCCGCGTTCGTGTCGTACTGCACCTCCGCCCGGAAGCCTCGCCGGTTGGCGGCGGGAGCGCCGAGGATGTGCAGGAAGACCGGCGGCTCCTTGTCCAGCGCGTCGATCTGGCGCTGGAGATGGTTGGTCCGCTGTTCGGCGGCGGACAGGCGGCCCTTCGCCTCCTCCAGCCGGCAGGACAGGTCGGCCAGCGCCTCCGCCTCCGCGCGCCGGCGTTCCTTCAGCGGCAACACCGAGCGCCGCATCCGCTCCAGCCCGGCCGCCCGTTCCCAGCCGCGGCGGAAACCGATCCAGCACAAGTGGCACAGCACCGCCAGCGCCGCCATGAGCGGGACCACCGAGTCGAGGATCGTCCGCACCGCCTCCATCGCCGCTCCATCCGCCTTGCCTTCATGCCTGCTCTTGGCATGTCCGTTGCTGAACCGCCGAGGGGAACGCACGCAGCAAGGAGCGTGCCGGAGGGACGGATGGGCGAAGGCTTGCGCGCGGACGGCACGACACGGGGGGCTGGGCGATGACGCCGGACGCGCCGCTGCTGCGTGTCCTGGAGATGGTGATCCTGATGGCCTGCCTCTGCTGGATCACCGTGTCGATCATCCGGATCGGCCAGCGGATCGCCGCGGTCCATCGCCGCAAGTCCCAGCTGCGCCAGGGACGGACGGAGCTGACCCAGAGCACCGAGGCCCTGCGCCGCGACATGCGCCGCCATGAGGCCGAACTGCGCCAGACCGAAGAGGCCATTGCCGTGCACGACGCCCAGGCGGCGGAGCTGCAGAGCCGGCTGAACGACCTTCGCCGCCATGTCCCCAGGGAGTACACGCTGGTGAACGAACGGTTCGGCGAGAAGGACCGGCTGTGGCTGCTGACCGTTCCGCGGCCGGACCGGCCGGAACGCTGGGCGGTGGCCGCCCCCGACAGCGGAACGGCGCTGGCGCTGCTCTGCGCCAGGATCACCGTGCCGGAGCGGCCGGTGGTGGACGATCAGCTCACCTGATGCCGGAACGGAACCGGCCGCAATTGCAGAATGCAACGCGGCCGGCAACGTGGTTGCGAAATGACGCGCAATTCGCGCTTACAGGACGCCCTTCGAGGCGACCAGATCGCGCAGGTTCACCTCCGGCCGGGCGCCGACATGGCTGATGATCTCCGCCGCGGCGATGGCGCCCAGACGGCCGCAGACCGCAGGCGGCAGGCCGCGGGTGTAGCCGAACAGGAAGCCGGAGGCATAGAGGTCGCCGGCGCCGGTGGTGTCGACCACCCGCTCCACCGGCTCCGCCGCCACCTCGACCACCTCGCCGCCGGAGACGATGACGGCGCCCTTCTCGCTGCGGGTCAGCGCCGCGGTCTTGCCCAGCCGCTTCACCGCGGCCAGAGCGTCCTCGAAGCGGTCGGTGCCGTAGAGGGCGCCGATCTCGTGCTCGTTGGCGAACAGGATGTCGACATGGCGCTCCACCAGATCGACGAACTCGGCATGGTGGCGATGGACGCAGAAGCTGTCGGACAGCGACAGCGACACCTTGCGGCCGGCGGCATGCGCGATCTCCGCCGCCTTGCGGAAGGCCTCCTTGGCGCGGGGCGGATCCCACAGATAGCCTTCCAGATAGGTCACCTGCGATCCGGCGATCACCGCCTCGTCGATGTCCTCCGGCCCCAGCTCGACGCAGGCGCCGAGATAGGTGTTCATCGAACGCTGGGCGTCCGGCGTGACCAGGATCAGGCAGCGGGCGGTCGGCGCCCCGGCAACCAGCGGCGCGCTGTCGAAGGCGACGCCCGAGGCGCGGATGTCGTGGCGGAACACGTCGCCCAGCTGGTCCTTGGCGACCTTGCCGATATAGGCGCCGCGGCCGCCCAGCATGGCGAGGCCGGCCATGGTGTTGCCCGCCGAGCCGCCGGAAACCTCGACGCCCGGTCCCATGCGGCCGTACAGCTCCTCCGCACGAGCGGCGTCGATCAGCGTCATCGCCCCCTTCTCGATGGTGTTGGCGGCGAGAAAGGCGTCGTCGGCGTGGGCGATCACGTCCACGATGGCGTTGCCGATGCCGGTGACGTCGTAGGCGGACGCGTCCATGGGCTCTCCTGAAAGGTCTGGCGGTGAGGGCGGTGTTGCGGCGCGAGTATAGCCGCCGCCGCCCGCATCACAAGCGCGGCTCCGGCCTGGGGCGGGAGGCGAGGCGAATTACCGCGACCGGGGCTGGAAGCCGGGGACCGGCGACCGTAGATATGCGGGCGGCCCCCAACCACCCCTCCCACACCGTTCCAGGGACCGTCGATGATCCGCGCCCTTCTGCTTGCCTTCTCCCAGCTGTCCGATCCCCGCGTGCGCCGGGTGGTGTGGACCGGGGTGCTCGTCTCGGCGCTCGCCTATGCGCTGCTGGCCGGCGGAACGTGGTGGGCGCTGTCGGTGACGCCGCTGACCGGCTATGGCTGGCTCGACACCATCATCGACCTGCTGGGCGGGCTTGGGGTTCTGGTGGTGGCGTGGCTGCTGTTTCCGGCCACCGTCGGCATGGTGTCGAGCTTCTTCCTGGACGAGGTGGTCGAGCGGGTGGAGGCGCGGCACTATCCCGCCCTGCCCGCCCCGCGCAAGACCGGCTGGCTGGAGGAGCTGGCGACGGCGCTGCGCTTCCTGATCCTGGTTCTGGCGATCAACCTCGTCGCGCTGCCGATCTACATCTTCGCGCCGGGCCTGAACCTGATCGTCTTCTACACCATCAACGGCTACCTGCTGGGCCGGGAGTATTTCGAGATGGTCGCCCACCGGAGGCTGGACCGGACGTCGGCGCGGATGCTGCGGCGGTCCCGGCCGCTGAAACCTTTTTTGGCCGGCGTCGCCATCGCCTTTCTTTCGACAATCCCCTTCGTCAACTTGCTGGTCCCGGTCGTCGCCAGCGCCTTCATGGTACATGTCCTACAGTCCATGTCGGCTCCCCTTGCGGCGGGCCGGACGACCGTGATACGCCGCTAGGCGGCACGGCCGCATACCGTCGCCTGCCCGGCGGCGCCCTTCCGGTACCGGGCCTCCAGCCCTTCCGGCCCATCCCGCCACCCGTATGTCCAGATTGGGGGAACCGCTCATGCTGTTCGGACGAAAGACTCCGCCCGCCGCTCCCAAGGCCGACAGCCCCGCCCAACCGCAGCCGGGTGCCCGTCCCTACGCACCGGGCGAGGCCGGCGCGGTCTCGTCGCCGCTCGCCTCGCTCAACAACCCGGTTCCGGGCCAGATGCCCGGACAGATGCAGGGCGGCGACCCGTCCTCCGCTGGCGCCGCCGCGCCCAGCATGGCCCATGCGCTGGCCGACAGGCAGCACGCCGCACCGGCACCGGCTTATCCCGATATGCCTTCCTCGAAGGGATCCGACATGAACAGCATTCCCAAGCCCCCGACCGCGCCGTCCGTGCCCGGCGCCGGTTTCAAGACCGATGTGCCGCGCCGTGTCGTCGACATGCCGGGTGCCGCCCCGCGCCAGCCGTCGATGCCCGCTGCGGCTCCGGCCGCCGCCGCTCCGGTTGCGCCGGCCCCGGCCATGCCGGAGCAGCGCCGCCTGACCGTCGGCCGCGACATCTCCCTGACCGGCGAGATCGGGTCCTGCGACGTTCTGGTGGTCGAGGGCACGGTGGAGGCCAAGCTGCGCGAGGGCCGTCTGGTCGAGATCGCGGAATCCGGTCTGTTCAAGGGCTCGGTCGACATCGAGGAGGCCGATATCGCCGGCCGGTTCGAGGGCAACATCGCCGTCCGCGGCCGTCTGACCGTGCGCGCCACCGGCAAGATCACCGGGTCGATCCGCTTCGGCGAGCTGGCGGTCGATGCCGGCGGCCAGCTGATCGGCGACATCCAGATCTACGGCGCGGGCACCAAGCCGGCCGCGGCCCCGGTCACGGCCCCGGCGCAGGTCGAGCAGACCCCGGCGGCCGAAGCGGTCTGAACCGCACCCCGGACACGAAAAAGCCCGGCTGGCTTCCGCCATGCCGGGCTTTTCCGTGCCCCCGGTCTGGCTTTGCCGGCACGGATCAGGCGATGACCTTGTCCTTGAAGGCGCAGAGATCGGCCACCGGGCAGATCGGGCAATCGGGCTTGCGGGCCTTGCAGACATAGCGGCCGTGCAGGATCAGCCAGTGGTGGGCATGGCGGCGGTAGAGCTTCGGCACCACCTTCAGCAGCTTGGCCTCCACCGCGTCCGGCGTCTTGCCGGGAGCGAGCCCGGTGCGGTTGCCGACGCGGAAGATGTGGGTGTCGACGGCGATCGTCTCCTCCCCGAAGGCGACGTTCAGGACGACGTTGGCGGTCTTGCGGCCGACGCCGGGAAGCTGTTCCAGCGCCTCGCGGTCGCGCGGCACCTCGCCTCCATGGCGTTCGATCAGCAGTTCCGACAGGCGGATGACGTTCTTGGCCTTGGTGTTGAACAGGCCGATCGTCTTGATGTAATGGCGCAGCCCTTCCTCGCCCAGGGCCACCATCTGTTCGGGCGTGGTGACGACCTTGAACAGCGGTCCGGTGGCCTTGTTCACGCCGATGTCGGTCGCCTGGGCCGACAGGACGACGGCGACCAGCAGCGTGTAAGGATTGACGTATTCCAGCTCGCTCCGGGGCTCCGGGTTGGCGGCGGACAGACGGCGGAAGAATTCCTGGACGGCGGCGGGCTTCATGGCAGCCACCATAGCCGCAACGGCCGGGGTTGCGCCAGAGCCGGGGAAGCCGGTGCCGGAATGCCGCAAGTCCGCTCCAAACTGCAGCGCCGCATCGCAGATTGCGACGGAAATGGAGAGAAATCACAGCAATCCAACAGAATTCGTCGCAGGAAAGGTGCTTCTCCCCGGATCCGGCGGTGGCGTATGATTTGCTGGTCGGAAAGACACCGGCCGAACGCCAGCACTTGAACCATGGATCTTCCTGGTTGTACTGCCCGGTCCGGATAAGGGCATATGGATATGAGCAATTCTTATCTTGTGGAAGTCCGGGACTGGGGACTGCATGTCAGGTTGCAGGGCACACTGTCGATCGCCCAGCGCGACGCCGTCGCCCGGCAGGTGGAGGTGCAGTGCGCCAATCTGGGCAGCCGCGGCACGCCATGGAGCAGCCTGATCGAGTTCGATCGTTTCGAGATCGACGACTTCCGGCCCGAGATCGCCGTCGCCCTGATGAAGCTGGCCCGGCGCTGCGGCCAGCAGCGCTGTGCGGTGGTGATGAGCGACTGGCATTGGGCCTCGGCGATGGCCGATGCGATGATCGCCGCCGGCACCGACGATCAGGCGCGGATCTTCGTTCAGGCGGCCGGCGACAGCGATGCGCCGGAGGAGGCTCCCGCCGGCGGGATGCCGGCCGGCGATTTCCCAAAGATGGACAGCGCCATGGCCTGGGTGCTGCACGGCGGCGCGGTGCCGATGGTGTCGAAAGCGGCATAACTGCGCCGGTCCAATACTTATTCGACCAAGAGCTTATTCAACGGGCGGTTTCCAGCGGCGCACCGGTCGTCTAGTATTGCCGCCATGCCCATCGACATCTCCGACTCCCGGCCCGGCGACCAGCCCCAAGGCCGGCCGGACGGTCAGGCCGGCGACGCCCCCCAGGGGGATCCCGCCGGCAGCGGTTCCGTGCGCGTGTTCTTCGACGCCATCCTCCACCCCCACCGCAGTCTGGGCCGCAACGGCTACCGGGTGCTGATGACGGTGGTGATCCTGCTGAATCTGGTCGCCGCCGGCATCTTCGTCGCCAACGGAGCCTGGCCGGTGGTTCCCTTCTTCGGTCTGGACGTGCTGGCGCTGTGGCTCGCCTTCCGCATCAACTACCGCTCCGCCCGCCAGTACGAGCGGGTGCGGCTGACCGAGAAGGCCCTGACGGTGCAGCGGGTTCACTGGAAGAAGCCGGAGCGGCGCTGGTCCTTCCAACCCTATTGGCTGCGGATCACCCACAACGAGCGCGCCGACCACGACCGCCGCGGTACGGCCGGTCAGGTCACGCTGAGTTCGCACGGCCGATCGGTGGGCGTCGGCAGCTTCCTGTCGCCCGACGAGCGCTCCACCTTCGCCCGCGCCCTGGACGACGCGCTGCGCCGCTGGCGCCGCCCACCCTGCCCGCCGACAAAGGCCGGGTAAGGGGCCGCCGGGCAGGGACCAGGTAAGGATATCACCACGGCGAAGCCGTCCCATCGAAATCGGCAATAGAAACGAAGCCGTCAATGAAAACGCCCGGCAGAGCCGGGCGTGTTCCTTTCCGTACGGTCGGGCCTGGCCCCTCACGAGCCCTGGCTGAGCGCCTCGGCCAGCGCCCGGTCATGCGGGTTCTGGCCGACGACCAGCTGCATCGACTGGGTCGGCATGGAGATGCCAAGTTCGTCGAACTTCTTCTTCAGCAGGCGGTTGAACTCGCGGCTCACCCCCCACTGGCGGGTCGGACGGGTCTTGAACTGGGCCAGGATGTTGATGCCGGTGTCGGACAGCTTGTCGACGCCCAGCACCTCCAGCGGGTTCAGGATGTCGGCGGCGAACTGCGGCTTGGCCTGGACCTCGGCACCCGTCTCCTTCAGCACGGCGATGATGCGGTCGGGATCCTCGCGGTTGGAGACCGTGACGTTGAACAGCGTCACCGAGAAGTCCTTGCTCATGTTCTTCACGGTGGTCACGGCGCTGAAGGGCACGGAGTGGACGGCGCCGGCGCCGTCGCGCAGGCGGATGGAACGGATCGAGATCGCCTCCACCGTTCCGGAATGGCCGCCGCCGACATCGATCACGTCGCCGACCGACACCGTGTCCTCGAACAGGATGAACAGGCCGGTGATGATGTCCTTGACCAGCGTCTGCGATCCGAAACCGATGGCCAGACCGACGACACCGGCACCGGCCAGCAGCGGCGCGATGTTCACGCCCAGTTCCGACAGGGTGATCAGCGACACCATCGTCACCAGCAGGATCAGGAACGCGTTGCGCAGCAGCGGCAGCAGCGTGCGCATGCGGGCGCTGCGTTCGATGCGGGTGCCGTTCTTGTCGGTGGCGCGCAGCAGATGCTCGATCAGCGCGCTCACCACCTCCCAGGCGACGATGGCGCCGGCCAGCAGCAGGCCGATGGAGATGACGCTGCCGACGATGCGGCGGCCGATGCCGGACTCGATCAGCCCCAGCGTGTTGACGCCCCAGCCGTTCAGCGCGACCACGAGCACCACCAGCCAGATGATGATCTTGCCGATGCGCTGGACGATGGGGAGATAGTGGAAGGCGCGGGTGTGCAGCTGCGGCAGGTTGCCGGCCAGATCGCGGTTCATGGTCAGGCCGCGGCGCAATGCGCGGTTCAGCCCGCCCACCAGCAGCCGGGCCGCCACCACCGCCGCCACCGTCACCACGGTGCCGCGGGCCAGATATTCGAACCCGCCATAGACGTTGAGCACCCAGACGCCCAGCGTCACCACGACATAGAGAATGGCCAGGACGTGCCAGATCTCGGCGAAGCGGCGGCGCGCGGTGCGCAGGACCGCCCCCTGCCCTTCCGCCTCGCGCCGGGCGGTGGCCAGCGGATCGCCGTCGCCCGACAGCGGGTTCCCGCGCATCCAGTCGGCGACGGCGACGCGGTTCTGCAGGATCAGCGCGATGGTCATGGCGGCGAGCACAACGCCCAGCAGCTTCAGCAGCGCGCCGTAGGCGCCCAGCGGCAGGCCCAGCACATAGGCGCCCTCCGCCAGGAAATAGCCGTAGACCGCGACCGCGATCAGGCGGCGCGTCCAGACGTAACAGCGGCGCGCCCCGGCGTCGCTTGTCTGGACCAGCCGCAGGTTGGGCGCGTCGGGGGCGAAGGCCATGCGCACCAGGATCAGCAGCGCCTGGGTGATGACGGTGGCGTTCACCACCGCCAGCGCCACCAGCCGCACCCGCGGCGCCGGTTCGGTCACCGACAGGATGGTATAGGCGACGACGATGAAGCCGACGATCGGCGCCAGTTCCAGCACCGCGCGGCCAAGCAGCATCGGGATGCGCAGCAGGGCGGAGTCGACATGGCGGGCGGCCAGCGCGTGGCGCGGCCGGGCGAGCAGCCAGGCGATGCCGCGGGCGGCCACGACGCCGATGCCGAGGATCATCGCCAGCTGGACGGCGATCTGCACCCAGCGCTCGCGCGCCATGTCGTCCTCCACCTGCCGCTGCACCCAGGACAGGGCGCCCGGCAGGTCGGCGAAGACGTTGGCGACCTGCACCAGCTGGCGGCTGACCACGTCCATGCGGGCCGCCAGGAAGGCCAGCGCCCGGGCGCCGATGGTCTGCGGCAGCGCGGATTCTCCCTCCGCCTCCTTGGCCTCGGCCAGACCGCGCTGAGCGGCGATCAGGTTGCGCAGCTGCGTGACCAGCTGCGTCCGGGCGTCCTGGTTCTCCAGCGTGCCGACCAGCGCCTCCAGCTGCTGCACGGTCGCCTCGTCCACCACCACCGGGGCCTCGGAGGCGGGCGCGGCGGCGGGTACCGGAGCGGCGCCGGGCACGGGCGATGCCGCCAGCGCGGCAGGCCCCGCTCCGGCCAGCACGGCCGCGAGCAGCAGGACGGCAAGGCCGCCGGACAGGATCAAACGCCAGGCGCGTGCCCAAACGCGTGCAGGAGGGGGTGCGGCGGGCGTTGCAGACCGGATCATCGGCAAATCACTCGGGTGGTCATCGGGAAGCGGGCGGTATGGAACGGGGCGGCGGAATGCGGCCGGCCGGCACCCTGGCGTGGAACTGTGGCTCCAATATGCCGGGTTTCGGGAAATTAGTTCTCCCGCTTCCGCTTGCCAACCCGACTACCTGTTCCTTTTTTAAGCGGGTCCCCGCCGGACGATCCGGACACGCAGAAGAGGACGAGCCATGAGCGATACACCCCCCAAGCCGGACATGAGCACCGGATTGGACCCGACCCGGGAGGTCGAACGGGAGGGGGCCGTCCGCGACAAGCTGGTCGCCACCAAGGAGCAGTGGGCCCGCGACGGCCGCGCCCTGACCGGCCATGCCGCCGACCCGGAGCGCGACCGGCTGCCGCCCGGCCAGCGGCTGGTGACCGACTGGCCGGTGCTGGATCTCGGCATCACGCCCAAGGTGACCACGGCGAACTGGACGCTGGCGGTCGACGGGCTGGTGGAGAACCCGCTGTCCTGGACCTGGGAGGATTTCCAGGCGCAGCCGCAGGAGAGCTTCGTCTCCGACATCCACTGCGTCACCACCTGGTCGCGCTACGACAACCGGTGGGAGGGCGTCAGCGCCCGCCGCCTGCTGGAATTGGCCCGGCCGAAACCGGAGGCGCGCTTCGTCGTCTTCCATTCCTTCGACGGCTACACCACCAACGTCGCCCTGTCCGACTTCGACGACGACGGCGTTCTGCTCGCCACCACATGGGAAGGCCAGCCGATCAGCCGCGACCATGGCGGGCCGGTGCGCATCGTGCTGCCCAAGCTGTATTTCTGGAAGAGCGCGAAGTGGGTGAAGCGGATCGAGCTGCTGGCCGGCGACCGCAAGGGCTATTGGGAGGTCCGCGGTTACAACAACCACGCCGACCCGTGGCTGGAGGAGCGCTATTCCGACTGACGCCGTGAAGCGGCGCTTCCTCCAAAAGCCACTTTCACCTTGGCAACGAAACCGTTAAGGTGCGGCGCAAGTGGCCCCGTAGCTCATCAGGATAGAGCGCGAGTTTCCTAAACTTGAGGCAGCAGGTTCGAGTCCTGCCGGGGTCACCACTTCCGCCACCGTTGCTTTCACCGCCGCATCGGTGCGCGGCGCTCAATGCGCGACGATGGCGCAGACCGTCGCCTTCGTCGCATTCGCCAGATCGGCCGGCGCCAGCACGATCTGCAGGCCGCGCCTGCCGCCATTCACCACCATTTCCGGCAGCGTTTCGGCGCTCGCGTCGATGAAGGTCGACAGCAACTTCTTCTGGCCCAGCGGGCTGATGCCGCCGACCAGGAATCCCGTGGTCTTTTCCGCCAGCGCCGGATCGGCGAGATCGGCCTTCTTCGCCTTGGCCGCCGCGGCGATGGCCTTCAAATCGAGCTTGGCCGCGACCGGAATGACGGCGCAGGCCAGCGCCTTGGGCTCCAACTGGACGATCAGCGTCTTGTAGACGATGGCCGGGTCGAGCCCGAGCGCTTCGGCGGCATGCAGGCCGATGGCGTCCGCCGACGGATCATACTCGTACTCCATCAGCCGGAAGGCGACGCCCGCCGCCTTCGCCGCCTTGACCGCCGGTGTCACCTTCGCCGCCATGCCCAACACCCCGTATAAAGCACCGCTCACTGACAGAGAACGGGGGAGCTTGGCAGGCGGCGCAATGGGTGTAAAGCCCTCTCCCCGAACGGGAAAGGGGGAGACCTCACTCCATCCCGCGCGAGGACGGGTTGCCGATCATCGTCAGGAACTCGCGGCGGGTCGACGGGTCGGTGCGGAAGGCGCCCAGCATGCGGCTGGTCACCATGGTCACGCCGGTCTTGTGGACGCCGCGGGTCGTCATGCACTGGTGCTGCGCCTCGACCACCACGGCGACGCCTTCGGGCTGAAGGACCTCGTCGATGGTGTTGGCGATCTGGGCGGTCATCTTCTCCTGGATCTGCAGGCGCTTGCCATAGGCCTCGACCAGACGCGCCAGCTTGGAGATGCCGACGACGCGGCGGCGCGGCAGATAGGCGACATGCGCCTTGCCGATGATCGGCACCATGTGGTGCTCGCAGTAGGACTCCACCCGGATGTCGCGCAGCACGACCATCTCGTCGTAGCCGTCGGTCTCCTCGAAGGTGCGCGACAGGATTTCCACCGGGTCGATGCCGTAGCCGGCGAAGAACTCCTCGTAGGACCGGACCACGCGGTCGGGCGTGCCGACCAGACCCTCGCGCGACGGATCGTCGCCGGCCCAGCGGATCAGGGTCCGCACGGCTTCCTCCGCTTCGACGCGCGACGGACGGGAGACCACCTCGGGATTGCCGGGGCCGCGAAGCACGTTGTCCGCGCCCTGGGGCTTGGCGAGCGGGGTCTTGGAAGCCGTCACGGGAACATCCTTTCCATTGCTGGTCCATTGCCGGGTATCGCACCGCGCAGACCGGCGGCGACAGCCGGGCCGGGATCGCGCAAAGCGCCCATCATGTCTAGTCCGATACGGAACCCGAGCCTCGGCGGATCAACCGGATGCTGGCCGGGTGGCTGGCAGGATGAAAGGATCCATTCCACGAACGGAGTGGCATCACCTGCCCCGCTTCTGTCACCTGCGCCCTTCGGAAGCCCCAAGATGGGATGGGTCCTATGGCCGTCAAGCGGCGAGCAAGGTAAAGGCAGCCATGCGGCTTGTCAAAGCCAAGTGTTGAAAGCTTCTAAATCCACACGCATGCTGTTGTATTATTTACCTGCTTTTGCTTCCCGGAATCGGCCTTGCCTGCTCTCTCCCGCCCGGATCAGTTGAGCTGCATCGGCTGGTGCGGGCTGTCGAGCGAGAAGGCCGGGATCGTCACGTCGAAGGCGCGGCCGTCCGCCCCTTCCATGCCATAGGTGCCGGCCATGATGCCGGACGGCGTGCCGAGCGGCGTGCCGCTGGTGTATTCGAAATGGTCGCCCGGCTCCAGGACCGGCTGCTCGCCGACCACGCCGGGGCCCCGCACCTCCTGCACGCGGCCCATGGCGTCGGTGATGCGCCAGTGGCGGGTGCGCAGCTGCACCGTCTCGCTGCCCTCGTTCTCGATGCGGACATGATAGGCCCAGACGAAGCGGCCCTCGGCCGGAGCCGACTGCTCTTCCAGGAACACGGGCTGGACGGTGACGCGGATGTCGTTGGTGACGGCGGTGTACATGACTGGCGATCCTGGCAGACGATCCGAAGACGGCACCGGCCAAAAAGGGCCGGCGGCCGGTGAGTCCGGGTGGCTGGGCGACGGTTCAGCGCAGAATAAAGTCGGCCTTCCCCACTGTCCAGAACCCGGCCGGTCGAAGCTGCGAGTTCCCGGCCCCGGATCCGCATTGTGATCGATACAGTCATGCGTTGAATCCGGGTCTCCACGGTCTTGCGACGCGGGGGCGACGATGATATATGCGCAAGTCCCAGCAACGGCCGAAGAGCCTTGTCCATGTCTCGTTCGCACGCCCTTCGCATCCGACGACGGAGCCTCGCACCGCGCAATGCGGTTGCGGCCGTCCTTGGGTCGCGTGCGAACGCCAAAGGCACAACGGGGACCTGATACCCCGGCCTTCCGGCGGCGGCGCGATCCGCCCTTCAGAAGCCTTCTGAGAAGACCTTCTTCCCGCCGGGAGCCCACGCATGATCATCACCGTCGAAGAGCCGAAGCACGCCGCCGCCATCGAAGCCCTGCTGGACGCTTCCTTCGGTCCCGACCGCTTCACCAAGACCGCCTACCGGCTGCGCGACGGCGTCGACTCGATCCCCGCCCTGAACCTCGTCGCCATCGAGCATGACGAGCATGGGCGCGAGGTGGTGGTGGGCACCATCCGCTACTGGCCGATCCTGGTCGGCGGCGCCACCCCGTCCATCCTGCTCGGCCCCATCGCGGTCGCCGCCCATCTGCAGGGCAGCGGACTCGGCAGCAAGCTGATCCGCATGAGCCTGAACAAGGCGGTGGCGCTGGGCCACAAATCGGTGATCCTGGTCGGCGACGCCCCCTATTACGAGCGGTTCGGCTTCTCCCGCGCCCTGACCCTGGGCATGGAGATGCCGGGTCCGGTCGACATGAACCGGCTGCTGGGACTGGAACTGGTCGAAGGGGCGCTGTCGGGTGCCGCAGGCATGATCGGCAAGCCGGTGCAGGTGCCGGCGCTGGAGATGCCGGCCCTCGAAATGCCCGCCCTCGAGATGATTTCCGACCTGCCGGCGGGAGACACCCCCGTCCCTTTCAGCGCTCTGTTCAACCGGACGGCGGCGGAGCGACTTTGGACCGACCGGGTGCGGCGGACCGACTGGTTCTGGCGCGGCGGGCTGCAGGCCGGGGCGGCGTGACGATTTCGGATTGTGGAAACGCCCTGTTTGCGAATTGGGGCGGGGCGAAGCGGGATTGACTCGATTCGCCCCGCACGCGATACCATCTTTTCAGGAGCGACGCCGGACTGACGGCGTGCCGCGCGCCACGCAGCATCGTGAGCGCGCTATTCGTTTTTGTTCCAAGCGGAAGGGTGCGGGTTGACCAAGAAGCTGTTCATCAAGACCTGGGGCTGCCAGATGAACGTGTACGACTCCGCCCGGATGGCGGACGTCCTGGCACCGCTGGGCTACCAACCGGTCGATGAGCCGGACGGCGCCGACATGGTGATCCTGAACACCTGCCACATCCGCGAGAAGGCGGCCGAGAAGGTCTTTTCCGAACTTGGCCGGCTGCGCCAGCTGAAGGACCGCAAGGCGGAGGCCGAGGAAGGCCGGATGATCCTGGCGGTCGCCGGCTGCGTCGCCCAGGCCGAAGGCGAGGAGATCGTCGCCCGCGCCCCCTTCGTCGACATGGTCTTCGGCCCGCAGACCTACCACACCCTGCCGGAGATGGTGGCGAAGGCCAGCCGCGCCGCCGGCAGCGTGCTGAACACCGATTTCCCGGCCGAATCCAAGTTCGACTTCCTGCCCGAGGAAGCCGGCAGCCAGGGCGTGTCCGCCTTCCTGGCGGTGCAGGAGGGGTGCGACAAGTTCTGCACCTTCTGCGTCGTGCCCTACACCCGCGGCGCGGAGTTCTCCCGCCCCGCCGGCCAAATCCTTGCGGAAGCGAAACGGCTGGTCGCCGGCGGCACGCGCGAGATCAACCTGCTGGGCCAGAACGTCAACGCCTGGCACGGCGACGGGCCGGACGGCGCGACCTGGGGCCTCGGCCGGCTGATCCGCGAACTGGCGGAGATCGACGGGCTGGAGCGCATCCGCTACACCACCTCGCACCCGCGCGACATGGCCGACGACCTGATCCGCGCCCATGCCGAGGTGCCGCAGCTGATGCCCTACCTGCATCTGCCGGTGCAGGCGGGGTCCGACCGCATCCTGGCGGCGATGAACCGCAAGCACACCGCCGACGACTACCGCCGCCTGGTGGACCGGCTGCGCACCGCCAAGCCCGATCTGGCGATGTCCGGCGACTTCATCGTCGGCTTCCCCGGCGAGAGCGACGCCGATTTCGCCGCGACGCTGAAGCTCGTCACCGACATCGGCTATGCCCAGGCCTATTCCTTCAAATACAGCCCGCGCCCCGGCACCCCGGCCTCGGTCGACGGCGCCCAGGTGCCGGAAGAGGTGAAGGAGGCCCGGCTGGCGGCGCTGCATCAGCTGCTGAACGCGCAGCAGGTCGCCTTCAACCACAGCTTCGTCGGGCGCAGCGTCCCGGTGCTGTTCGACCGGGTCGGACGGCGCGACGGCCAGCTGCTGGGCCGCAGCCCGTGGATGCAGTCGGTCCATGCCGAGGCGAACGAAAGGCTGCTCGGCCGCATCGTCGAGGTGCGGGTCGACGCCGCGTTGGCCAACAGCCTCGCCGGCACCGTCGTGACCGGTGAATACATCACCGCCTCTTCCCCCCAGCCTGCCGTAACCTTGGAGGCAAGCGCTTGAACGGTCTGCCCGAACGGCGTATCGACGTTCAATTCGATGATAACCGGCTTCTGCCGATGCTGTACGGGGAGCATGACCGCCACCTCGCCCGCATCGAATCCCTTCTCGGCGTGTCGCTGATCTCGCGCGGCAACACCCTGACCATCTCCGGCCCGCCCGACGCCGCCGAGACGGCGCAGGCCGCGCTGCACGGCCTGTACCAGCGGCTGACCCGCGGCCAGACCATCGACAGCGGCGAGGTCGACGGCGCCGTCCGCATGGCGACCGCCGATCCCGGCTTCGCCGGCGCCGCGGGCGTCGAGGAACCGCGCCCGCCCGGCCAGCAGGCGACCATCACCCGTGCCGAGATCGCGCTGCGCACCCGTCGGCGCGGCCCGATCACCCCGCGTTCGCCCACCCAGGCCGCCTATCTGCAGGCGCTCGCCGAGAGCGAACTGGTCTTCGGGCTCGGCCCGGCCGGCACCGGCAAGACCTATCTCGCCGTCGCCCAGGCGGTGGCGCTGCTGACCACCGGCCAGGTCGACCGCATCGTGCTGTCGCGCCCGGCGGTTGAGGCGGGCGAACGGCTGGGCTTCCTGCCCGGCGACCTGAAGGAGAAGGTCGATCCTTACCTGCGCCCGCTCTACGACGCGCTGCACGACATGCTGCCGGCGGAACAGGTGAAGAAGCGGCTGGAGTCCGGCGAGATCGAGATCGCGCCGCTCGCCTTCATGCGCGGCCGGACGCTGGGCAACGCCTTCGTCATCCTGGACGAGGCGCAGAACACCACGCCGATGCAGATGAAGATGTTCCTGACCCGCCTCGGCGAAGGCGGGCGGATGGTCGTCACCGGCGACATCTCGCAGATCGACCTGCCGTCGGGCGCCCGGTCGGGCCTGCGCGACGCGCTGGACATCCTGGGCGGGGTGGAAGGCGTACGCTTCGTCCGCTTCACCGACGCCGACGTCGTCCGCCACCCGATGGTGGCCCGCATCATCCGCGCCTATGACCGCGCCGATGCCCGCGAGGCAGCGCGCAAACAGGCCCGCCGTGCCGGTTCCGAACCCGGAACGATCGACCGCGAGGCGGGTATCGTTGGAGATCCGGAATGACCAGCGCGGTCGATATCACTGTTTCACGTGAAGCCGGCGGCTGGGCCGAGGATGCCGAGTGGCTGGCCGAGCGCGCGGCCCTCGCCGCCCTGGGCGCCGCCTATGACGACGAGGAAGGACCGGCCGAGCTGTCGGTCGTGCTGGCCGACGACGCGCTGGTCCACAGGCTGAACCGTGAGTATCGCGGCAAGGACAAGCCGACCAACGTGCTGTCCTTCGCCCTGACCGAAGCGGAAGAGCCGGAAGTGCAGGACGGCATGCCCGTCATGCTGGGTGATGTCATACTGGCTTATGAAACGGTCGTCCGCGAAGCCTCCGAACAGCGGAAAAACGTCAAAGACCATATGACTCACCTTGTGATGCATGGTGTTCTGCATCTGCTGGGCTATGATCACGAGACGGACGACGAGGCCGAGGAGATGGAAGCGCTGGAAACCCGGTTGCTCGCCAGCTTCGGAATTGCCGATCCCTATGCCGCCAACCACCAACCGCCGGACCGATGAGCGAAATATCTGACAGTCGCACGCCCCGTGATGACCACGGGGCCGAAGACCATTCCCTGGGCCACCTGTTCAAGGGGTGGCTCCGCACCGTCTGGGGCGGCCGCGAGGATACATCCCTGCGCGGCACGATCGAGGAATTGATCGCAGGCCTGGACGATGCCGCCAGCGAGGACGGCGAGGATTCGCTGGGATCGGGCGAGCGGGCGCTGCTGACCAACATCCTGAAGCTGCGCGACCGCACCGTCTCCGACGTGATGGTGCCGCGCGCCGACATCATCGCGGTCGAGATCGACACGCCCTTCCCCACCCTGGTCCAGCGCGTCGCCGAGGAAGGCCATTCCCGCCTGCCGGTGTTCCGCGAGACTCTGGACGACGTCGTCGGCATCATCCACATCAAGGATGTGCTGACCTTGCTGGCGAAGCAGGCGATCTCGCCGGAGGGCCTGCGCCACAAGCCGGACCTGACCGGCATCATCCGCGAGGCGAAGATCGTCGCCCCCTCCATGCATGTGCTGGACCTGCTGGTGCAGATGCGCCAGACCCGTCAGCACATGGCGCTGGTGGTGGACGAGTTCGGCGGCATCGACGGCCTCGTCACCATCGAGGATCTGGTGGAGGAGATCGTCGGCGAGATCGAGGACGAGCATGACGAGGCCACGGCCCCGCGTCTGGTCGAACGTCCCGACGGCAGCCTCATCGCCGATGCCCGCCTGCCCATCAAGGATTTCGAGGACCGCGTCGGCCCGGTGCTGACCGAGGAGGAGCGCGAGGACATCGACACGCTCGGCGGTCTGGTCGTCTCCATCGCCGGCCGCGTGCCCGGCCTGGGCGAACGGCTGGTCCACCCGTCGGGGCTGGAGTTCGAGATCATCGATGCCGACTCCCGCCGCCTGAAGCGCCTGCGCATCCACAACGTCCCGGCAAACAGTTCGAAGCTGGTGGAGACGGCGTAACGTCGTCTGCGGCTTTTGCCTCCCCCTGACCCTCCACCGCGATCGGACCGGCCATCGGCCGAGGGCGGGGAGGGATGGGGCGGGGCACCCTGCACGTCCCCCTTGCACAACCCAGCCCCGCCCGCACGGACCTTGGCGCTCCTGCCGGGCGGCATTACCTATGGCGACGCCTGCCCTTGCCGCTGCCGGAGTTTCCGCCTTGACCGTCACCGACACCCTGCCCGTCCCGGCCCGGCTGGGCCGTGTCTCCGCGTGGCTGTCCGGGTTGACCGGCTGGCGCCGGATGGCTGTCGCGATGGGGCTGGGCGGGCTCGCCACGCTGGCGCTGCCGCCGGCCGGTCTGCTGCCGGTGCTGCTGGTCGCCTTTCCCGGCCTGATCTGGCTGCTGGATGGGGTCGAGACGAAGAAAGGCGCCTTCGCGGTCGGCTGGTTCTTCGGCTTCGGCCATCACCTGCTGGGGCTCTATTGGGTCAGCGCCGCGCTGTTCACCGACATCGAGCGTTTCTGGTGGGCCTTGCCGCTGTCGGCGGCCGGACTGCCGATCCTGCTGGCGATGTTCAGCGGCGGCGCCACCCTGACATTCCACCTGCTGCGCCGCCGCGGCTTCGGCGCCGGACTGGCGCGGCCGCTGCTGTTCGCCGCCTGCTGGTGCCTGTGGGAATGGCTGCGCGGCCATGTCTTCACCGGATTCCCGTGGAACCTGATCGGCTATGGCTGGGTCGGGGTGCTGCCGGTGCTGCAGAGCGTGTCGCTCTTCGGCATCTATGGCCTGACGCTGGTGACGGTGCTGGTCGCCTCGTTGCCGGCCGCCCTGCCCGACCGTGACACCGCGCCGCGCCGCGCCTGGGCCGGCGTCGCCGCCGGGCTGGCGCTGCTGGCCGTGCTCGGCGGCTGGGGAGCCTGGAGGCTGGCCGGTGCGGTCGACGAGCCGGTGCCCGGCCTGCGGCTGCGGCTGGTCCAGGCGGCCATCGACCAGCGGCTGAAATGGGCGCCCGGAGAACGGGTGCAGAATTTCCAGAGCCACCTCGCCCTGTCGGCCGCCCCGCCGGCCGATCCCGCCACCCCGCCGCCCAACGTCGTCATCTGGCCGGAAACCGCCGTCCCCTTCTTCATCGAGGACGACGCGCGCGTGCGGCAGGCGATAGCATCCGTCACCCCGTCCGGCGGGCTGCTGATCACCGGAGCGCCGCGCACCACCATCGGCGCGGACGGCGAGCGGCGCTACTACAACGGCATGGTGGCGGTGGACGGCAGCGGCGCCGCGGTGGCCAGCTACGACAAGTTCCACCTCGTCCCCTTCGGCGAATACATGCCGCTGCGGCAGTGGCTGCCGGTCGGCGCCATCGCCGGCAACGGGGCGGAGTTCTCCGCCGGGCCGGGGCCGCGCACCCTGGATCTCGCGGGCAACGCCGCCGGCCTGCCGCCCTTCAGCCCGCTGATCTGCTACGAGAGCATCTTCCCCGGCGCCGTGGTCGACGCCGCCGACCGGCCGCAATGGCTGCTGAACCTGACCAACGACGCCTGGTACGGCCGCACCGCCGGCCCACACCAGCATTTCGCCATCAATCAGGTCCGCGCGGTTGAGGAAGGGCTGCCGCTGGTCCGTGTGGCGAATACGGGAATATCCGGGGTGGTCGACTCCTACGGGCGTGTGCAACAATTGCTCGGTCTGGGAGAACGTGGTTTCATCGATACCACGTTGCCGAAAGCGCCTCCCAGCGTCACAGCCTATGCCCGCATGGGCGACTGGATTTTCGGGATAGGTCTTCTGGGCTGTGTTCTGGTGGCCCTGGCCTCGCGAAATCACCGTTGACGCAGCATTACGGGCAATTGGCCCGCCACCGGCAGAACAAATTCTTGCATCCGGCTTGACCGGAGCGGGCTTGACTGCATACGTGGATATGTCGTAACTAGGTTGCACAACCGTTACAGGGACAAACGAGATGCAGACTGAAACTGGGGCGCCGCGCGGGCGCCGTGCGGGTGCCGGCCGTCCGAAGACCGGAAAGCCGAATCCCATCGATGTCCATGTCGGATCCCGCGTCCGTCTCCGCCGCACGCTTCTCGGCATGAGCCAGGAAAAGCTGGGCGAAGCCATCGGACTGACCTTCCAGCAGGTGCAGAAGTACGAGCGCGGCGCCAACCGCATCGGCGCATCGCGTCTGTTCGATCTCAGCCGCGTTCTCGACGTGCCGGTCTCCTTCTTCTTCGACGACATGCCGGCCGATGCCGCCGCCGCCCGCGTCGAGGACGAGGACGAGACGGGTGCCTCGGACGAGCGCTCCGCCTCCACCTACGAGCCCGATCCGATGGCCAAGCGCGAGACGCTGGAACTGGTCCGCGCCTACTACAAGATCAGCGACCCGTCGGTGCGCAAGCGCCTGTTCGAGCTGACGAAAGCGGTCGCCAGCGCAGCCGTCGCGGAAGCGGCGGAGTAACTCCTGCCGGTTGACCTGCGGCATGGGATACCCACCGAAAGGGATGGCGCGGCACACCCGCGCTCCCCCTTCGTGTGGCGTGCGCGCTGATTGGCCCAATCCTTTACCGCCGGTAGTCTTCTTGACCGCGGGGGAATTCCTTGTCACAACCGGCTTTGGACCGGTGTCTGCGGCCGCTGTACCGGTCTGCCGTTTCGGCTCATGAAATAGCGTGCCGCCGAATGCCGAGGTTTCCCGTGGCAAAGCTCAACTACGTCTTCACCAGCGAATCCGTGTCGGAAGGTCATCCCGACAAGGTCTGCGACCGCATCTCCGACGCCATCGTCGATCTTTATCTTTCGCACGACCCGCAGGCCCGCGTGGCCGTCGAGACGCTCGCGACCACCAATCAGGTCGTGCTGGCCGGCGAGGTTCGCGGCCCCGACAGCATCAAGGCCGACCAGCTGGTCGAGGTCGCCCGCGCCGCGGTGAAGGACATCGGTTACGAGCAGGACGGCTTCCATTGGGAGAAGATGGACGTCAAGTGCTTCGTCCACTCCCAGTCCGCCGACATCGCCGTCGGCGTCGACGCCGCCGGCAACAAGGACGAGGGGGCCGGCGACCAGGGCATCATGTTCGGCTATGCCTGCCGCGAGACCCCGGCCCTGATGCCGGCGCCGATCTATTACAGCCACGCCATCCTGAAGTCGCTGGCCGAGGCGCGCCATTCCGGCGCCGCCCCCCAGCTGGGCCCGGACGCCAAGAGCCAGGTCACCCTGCAGTACATCGACGGCCGCCCGACCCGCGCCACCGCCATCGTGCTGTCGACCCAGCATGCCGAGGGGCTGGACCAGGACGCCGTGCGCGAGATCGTCATGCCGCACATCGTCAACTGCCTGCCGGAAGGCTGGATGTGCGATCCCAAGAACCTGTACGTCAACCCGACCGGCCGCTTCGTCATCGGCGGCCCCGACGGCGACGCCGGCCTGACCGGCCGCAAGATCATCGTCGACACCTACGGCGGCGCGGCCCCGCACGGCGGCGGCGCCTTCTCCGGCAAGGATCCGACGAAGGTCGACCGTTCCGCCGCCTATGCCGCCCGCTACCTCGCCAAGAACGTCGTCGCGGCGGAGCTGGCGGAGAAGTGCACGATCCAGGTCTCCTACGCCATCGGCGTGTCGAAGCCGCTGTCGGTCTATGTCGACACCCACGGCACCGGCAACGTCGACGAGGACCGTCTGTCCGATGTGCTGCAGCAGCTGGTGGACCTGTCCCCGCGCGGCATCCGCACGCATCTGGGCCTGAACAAGCCGATCTACGCCCGCACCGCCGCCTACGGCCATTTCGGCCGCGAGCCGGAAGTGGACGGCGGCTTCTCGTGGGAGAAGACCGATCTGGTCGGCGACCTGCGGAACGCCTTCCTCTAAGGCGCCTTCGCGGCATAGTATCCGCAGCCGATGCGGAAAGGACGGCAGGGGCTGGAAACGGCCCCTGCTTTCTTTTGCGCCTTCCTCATTTCCATGCAGCGTTCCGACATGACCGACGACAGCATCTCCGGTTCCCTTTCCGAAAGCTCCAACCGCCTGTTCGGGCGCCGCAAGGGCCGGCCGCTGCGCAAGCGCCGGACGGAACTGATCGACACCCTGCTGCCGCAGCTCCAGATCGCGCTGCCGAAGCCCGGCGAAAGCCTGGATCCCGCCGCGCTGTTCGACACGCCCAAGCGCGAGGTCTGGCTGGAGGTCGGGTTCGGCATGGGCCATCACCTCGCCTGGCAGGCCGGGCGCAATCCCGATGTCGGATTCATCGGCGCCGAGCCCTTCATCAACGGCATCGCCGGCCTGCTGGGCATGGTCGACGACGAGGCCCTGAGCAATGTCCGCATCCAGCCCGACGACGCCCGGCCGTTGCTGGACGCCCTGCCCGACGCCTCCATCGGCCGCGCCTTCGTGCTGTTCGCCGATCCCTGGCCCAAGAAGCGCCACGCCGACCGCCGCTTCATCGGACCGGAGAACCTGCCGCGGCTGGCCCGCGTGCTGAAGGACGGCGCGGAGCTGCGCCTGGCCAGCGACGACATGGGTCTGGTGCGCTGGATGCTTGAACATACGGTGAAGCATCCCGATTTCGAATGGACGGCCCGCCGCCCGTCGGACTGGCGCGTCCGGCCCGACGACTGGCCGGCGACCCGCTACGAGGAAAAGGCCATCGCCGCCGGCCGCAAGCCGGTTTTCATGCGGTTCGTCC
Source organism: Azospirillum ramasamyi (assembly GCF_003233655.1). Lineage (NCBI taxonomy): Bacteria > Pseudomonadati > Pseudomonadota > Alphaproteobacteria > Rhodospirillales > Azospirillaceae > Azospirillum > Azospirillum ramasamyi. Next base: position 2,536,136 of record NZ_CP029829.1, on the reverse strand, counting down.
GCCGCCCGCGAAGCTGACCCATACCCGTTCCGCTTGAGAATCCGGCCGGTATAGCCAATCAGGCCGGAAAAGGCTTGCGGCAGCGGACGGAATGGCTATATTCACCCTCTGAGAACCCATACGGATTGGCGGCCCGGGCAACCGGGCCGGCGAGACGCTTTGCGGGTGGGCTTTTGCCCACTTATTTTTTTATCAGCGTGTGGAAGCACGCGCTTGTTGAACCTTCTGTTGTGGAAACCTCGTCCGGTTCGATCCCGGCCGCAGGCTTTGGGTTAGGTGGAATGGACGCTACAGGTCGCATCGAACAGATCATCACGCCGTCGGTCGAAGCCATGGGCTATGAAGTCGTGCGCGTTCAGATCTCAGGCGGCCAGCGGTCGGTTCTCCAGATCATGGCGGAGCGCGCCGACGGCGCGCCCATGACCGTCGAGGACTGCGCCGACATCAGCCGCTCCGTCTCGGCCCTGCTGGACGTGGAAGACCCGATTCGTGAAGCCTACACGCTGGAGGTCAGCTCGCCCGGCATCGACCGGCCGCTGACCCGCCTCAAGGATTTCGAGCGCTTCGCCGGCTTCGAAGCCCGGCTTGAAAGCCGCATGGCCACCGATGGCCGCAAGCGCTTCAAGGGCATGCTGAAGGGGGTCGAGGACGGCCTCGTGTGCATCGATACCGATCAGGGACCGGCCCGGCTGGAGTTCGACAACATCCTGCGCGCCAAGCTGGTGCTGACGGACGAGTTGATCCGCGCCAGCCAGGAGCAGCAGGAGGGCCCGCAGAACTGACGGCACGGGTCCGCCAAGGACGCGCCGACAGGATGCCCGCCCCCGAAAGCCGAACCGATATCCCGCCGAACCGACCGGACATCACGCAAGACCGGCATCACACAAGACCGAGCCAGGAAGTGTAACGGATGGAATTGCTGCAAGTCGCTGACGCGGTCGCCCGCGAAAAGAACATCGACCGGGACGAAGTCCTGGAGGCGATGGAGCAGGCGATTCAGAAGGCCGGCCGCTCCAAGTACGGCCACGAGCACGACATCCGCGCCCGGATCGACCGCAAAACCGGCGACATCCATCTGACCCGCCACCTGGAGGTGGTCGAGACGGTGGAGAACGAGGCGACGCAGGTCACCCTGCCCTACGCCCAGCGCCGCAAGCCCGGGGCCAAGATCGGCGATTTCCTGGTCGACCCGCTGCCGCCGATCGACTTCGGCCGCATCGCCGCCCAGACCGCCAAGCAGGTGATCGTGCAGAAGGTGCGCGACGCCGAGCGCAAGCGCCAGTTCAACGAGTACAAGGACCGCAACGGCGAGATCGTCAACGGTCTGGTCAAGCGCGTCGAATACGGCAACGTCACCGTCGACCTGGGCCGCGCCGAAGCGATCCTGCGCCGCGACGAGCTGCTGCCGCGCGAGCATTTCAAGAACGGCGACCGCGTGCGCGCCTATATCTACGATGTCCGCGAGGAACCGCGCGGGCCTCAGATCTTCCTGTCGCGCACGCATCCGATGTTCATGGCGAAGCTGTTCGCCCAGGAAGTGCCGGAGATCTATGACGGCATCATCGAGATCCGGGCGGTCGCCCGCGATCCGGGAAGCCGCGCCAAGATCGCCGTCCACAGCAACGACAGCTCCATCGACCCGGTCGGCGCCTGCGTCGGCATGCGCGGCAGCCGCGTCCAGGCGGTCGTCGGCGAGCTGCAGGGCGAGAAGATCGACATCATCCCGTGGTCGGGCGAGGCGGCGACCTTCGTCGTCAACGCGCTCGCCCCGGCCGAGGTCGCCAAGGTCGTGCTCGACGACGATAACCGTCGCATCGAGGTGGTGGTGCCCGACGATCAGCTGTCGCTGGCCATCGGCCGCCGCGGCCAGAACGTGCGCCTCGCCTCGATGCTGACCGGCTGGGACATCGACATCCTCACCGAGCAGGAGGAGTCGGAGCGCCGGTCGGAGGAAATCCACAGCCGTTCCGCCCTGTTCATGCAGGCACTGGACGTCGACGACGTGATTGCCCATCTGCTTGTCGCCGAAGGCTTCACTTCGGTCGAGGAGATCGCCTTCGTCGAGACCGAGGAACTGGCCGAGATCGAAGGCTTCGACGAGTCGGTCGCCGACGAGCTGAAGCAGCGCGCTCTCGCCTTCCTGGAAGTGCAGGACGAGCAGGCGAACGAGCGCCGTCTGGAGCTGGGCGTCGAGGACATCGTCGCCGAGCTGACCGGCTTCACCGCCACGCAGCTGGTGAAGCTGGGCGAGAACGGCGTGAAGACGCTGGACGATCTGGCCGATCTGGCCGGCGACGAGCTGGTCGAGATCCTGTCCAAGGACGGCGCCAAGGATGCCCCCTCGGAGGAAGAGGCGAACGCGATCATCATGGCCGCGCGCGCCCACTGGTTCGAGGGTGAGGAACAGGACGGCGCCGCCGCGGCCCCTGCGGCGGATGGCGGCGCAGGTGGCCAGGGCGCGCAGGCCTGACCGGCAGCAATGCCGGTTGGAACCGCGCCCGACAGGAACGATTATTCGGGACCGCGCGAGCGGATGACGATCGGATGACCGAACGGAACGACGAACGGACACCGACCGCCGCCGCGGATGCGGTGCCGGATCAGGAATTGGCACAGGACGAAGGTGCCGGGACGGAACACCTGCCGGCCGACGACGAGAAGGGGCCTCTGCGCCGCTGCATCGCGTCTGGCACGGTCGGGCCGAAGGAGGGCAAGATCCGCTTCGTGATCGGCCCCGACGGCGAGGTGGTTCCCGACCTGGAGGAACGTCTGCCCGGCCGCGGCCTTTGGGTCACGGCCGACCGGGATGCCCTGGCGAAGGCCATGGGCAAGTCCGTTTTCGCCAAGGCGGCCCGTCGGGCGGTGAAAGTACCGCCCGATCTGGCCGAGAGGCTGGAACGGCTGCTGGAACGGCGTTGTCTGCACGCGTTGGGCCTTGCCCGCCGTGCCGGCCACGTTTTGGCGGGGTATGAGAAGGTGCGCGAGGCGTTGAGGGCCAACCAGGTCGGCCGTGCGGGTCCCCCGCCGGCCCTGCTGGTCGAAGCCGCCGACGGCTCGCTGGACCAGCGCGGCAAGGTGACGGCGCTCGCGCCGTCGCTGCCGGTGATCGATCTGTTCCAATCCTCGGCCTTGGCCGCGGCGCTGGGACGCGATCACGCGGTGCATGCCGTGGTGGCGCGGGGCAGGCTGGCCGCAGGGCTGGCCCGCGACGCGGCACGCCTGAGGGGGCTGAAGGGTCCCCAAGGGCATCCGGATCCAGAAGGTCCCCCAGGGGACCGGGATGCGCACCAGGAATCTGATAAGGGCTGGGGAGTCGGCGATACGGCCGGCCGGCCTGCGATGTAACGTCTGACCACTCGGGAACCGATGACCGATAGCAACGACCAGGACCAGAAGAAAGTCTTGCACCTAACCGGCGCCAGCAAAGGAAAGCTGGAGTCGAAGAAGCCGGTCGAGACCCAGGTCCGGCAGAGCTTCTCCCATGGCCGGTCAAAAGCGGTGACCGTAGAGGTCAAGCGCAAGCGTCATGTTGAAAAGGGCGCCGTGCCCGGCGTTGCCGACGGCGGCGCCGCCGCGCGTCAAGCCGCCCAGGGCCTGCCCATCCGCGGCGCGGCCGGCCAGCGGCCCCGCGGCGGCAGTGCCCCTGCCGGACGCCAGTTGACCCGCGAGGAGCTGGAATCCCGCCTGCGTGCGCTTCGTGGCGCCGCGGCGTTCGAAGAGCAGCGCCGGATCGAGGCCGAGGAAGAAGCGGCCCGCGCCGAAGCCCGCGCCGCCGAGGCCGCCGAACGCGCCGCTGCGGAAGCAGCAGCTCCGGCCGCCGACACCGACACTGCCGCCGCCGACACCGCTGCCCCGGCCCCGGCCGCCGCCGGTGCTCCGGCCGCCGCCCAGCCGGAAATGCCGCCGATCATCCTGGACGCCGACACCTTGCGCCAGCGCGAGCTGGACGAGATGCGCGCCATCCAGGAGGAAGAGCGCAAGATCGCCGAAGAGGCCGAACGCCGCCGCAAGGAGGAAGAGGCCAAGCGCAAGGAAGCCGAGGAGGCGAAGCGCCGCGACGCCGAGCCGGCGGCCCGCCGTGATGGCGGCCGCGACGGTGCCCGTCCCGCCGGCGCCCGTCCGGCCGGCGACCAGCGCCCCGGCGGTGCCTCCGCCCGTCCCGCCGGCGACGCCGCTCCCGGCCGTACCCTGCCGGGCGCCGGTGCCCCGCCGGCCCGCGCGGTCGAGGAAGAGGACGACAACCGCCGCAAGGGTGGCCGTGGCGGCGCCCCGGCCAAGGCCGCTCCGGCCCGTCCGGCCGCCAAGGCTCCCGCCGGCGCCGACCGCCGCAAGGGCAGCAAGCTGACCGTCTCGCAGGCGCTCAGCGACGACGGCAGCGACCGCACCCGGTCGCTGGCTGCCGTCCGCCGTGCCCGCGAACGTGAACGCCTGCGCCAGATGAGCCGTCAGGAGACCCAGAAGGTCACCCGCGACGTCGTCCTGCCGGAGGTCATCACCGTCCAGGAACTGGCCAACCGCATGGCCGAGCGTGGCGCCGACGTCATCAAGGCGCTGATGCGCATGGGCGTGATGGCGACCATCAACCAGACCATCGACGCCGACACCGCCGAGCTGGTCATCACCGAGTTCGGCCACCGCGTCCGCCGCGTGTCGGAGTCCGACGTCGAGATCGGCCTGCGTGCCACCGAGGAAGAGGGCGCCATCCTGGTGCCGCGTCCCCCGGTCGTCACGATCATGGGCCACGTCGACCACGGCAAGACCTCGCTGCTCGACGCGCTGCGCCAGACCGACGTGGTGTCGGGCGAGGCCGGCGGCATCACCCAGCACATCGGCGCCTATCAGGTGCAGCTGGAGTCCGGTGCGCGCATCACCTTCATCGACACCCCGGGCCACGCCGCCTTCACCGAGATGCGTGCCCGCGGCGCCAACGTCACCGACGTGGTCGTGCTGGTGGTCGCCGCCAACGACGGCGTCATGCCGCAGACGGTCGAGGCCATCCGCCACGCCAAGGCGGCCAAGGTTCCGATCATCGTCGCCATCAACAAGTGCGACCTGCCCGATGCCAAGCCGGAGCGCGTCCGCCAGGAACTGCTCCAGCACGAGCTGGTGGTCGAGGAGATGGGCGGCGACGTTCTCGACGTCGAGGTGTCGGCCAAGGCCAAGCGCAACCTGAACAAGCTGGAAGAGGCCATCCTCCTCCAGGCCGAAATCCTGGAGCTGCGGGCCAACCCCGAGCGTACCGCCGAAGGCGTCGTCATCGAGGCGAAGCTGGAGCGTGGCCGTGGTTCGGTCGCCACCGTGCTGGTCCAGCGCGGTACGCTGAAGGTCGGTGACGTGTTCGTGACCGGCGCCGAATGGGGCCGCGTCCGTGCGCTGATCAACGACCGCGGCCAGAACGTCAACGAGGCGGCCCCGGCCGCTCCCGTCGAGGTTCTGGGCCTGAACGGCACGCCGATGGCCGGCGACGACTTCACCGTCGTCGAATCCGAAGCCCGTGCCCGCGAGATCGCCGAGTTCCGCCAGCGCAAGAAGCGCGAAGCGGTGGTGGCGGCCTCCGCCCGCGGTTCGCTGCAGGACATGTTCAGCCGCATCCAGGCCGGCGAGGCCAAGGAACTGCCGGTCGTCATCAAGGGCGACGTGCAGGGCTCGATCGAAGCCATCGCCAGCTCGCTGGAGAAGCTCACGGCCGAGAACACCGAGGTCAAGGTCCGCGTCCTGCACAACTCGGTCGGTGCGATCAACGAGTCCGACATCACGCTGGCGAATGCGTCCAACGCGATGATCATCGGCTTCAACGTCCGCGCCAACCCGCAGGCCCGCGACCTCGCCAAGCGCGACGGCGTCGAAATCCGCTACTACTCGATCATCTACAACGTGATCGACGACGTGAAGGCGGCGCTGACCGGTCTGCTGTCCCCGACGCTGCGGGAACGCTTCATCGGCTACGCGACCATCCGCGAGGTGTTCAACATCACGAAGGTCGGCAAGGTCGCCGGTTGTATGGTCACGCAGGGCGTCGTCAAGCGCGGCGCCGGTGTCCGCCTGCTGCGCGACAACGTCGTCATTCACGAAGGCACGCTCAAGACGCTCAAGCGCTTCAAGGACGAAGTCAAGGAAGTGCGCGAGGGTTACGAGTGCGGCATGGCCTTCGAGAACTACGACAACATCCAGGCCGGCGATCAGATCGAAGCCTTCGAGATCGAAGAAATCGCTCGCGAGCTGTGACCTGTTCGGTTCGCCCGATCCTTCCGGCATCCTGTCGGGACGGATCGGGCGGCCTTCTTCGCTTTCAAGGGCGCGGGATCAATCCTGCGCCCTGTTCCTATGTTGGGGTGACCGCCGCCGCCCTGCTCCCGCGATGCGGGATGCGGTTGGGGCGGAAGACCGACGGCACCCATCTGTGTGTGATTGGCCGGTGAGCTGAAGCAGCCCGGCAAGAGACATCGACGAAAGACACGTACCATGGCCAGCAAGAAGCGCGGCGCGTTCATCGCCGGCAAACCCCCGTCCCAACGGCAACTGCGCGTCGGCGAGGAGGTGCGCCACGCGCTTGCCGACCTGTTCCGACGCGGTGACTTCCACGACCCGGAGCTGGCCTCGCTGAACGTCACGGTCACCGAGGTGCGGATCAGCCCCGACCTGTCCAACGCCACCGTCTTCTATTCGACGCTGGGCGGCGAGCGGATGGAGGAGGCCCAGGTCGCGCTGCGCCGGGCCGCCGCCTTCCTGCGCGGACAGGTCGCGCGCATGGTCAACCTGCGCCACGCCCCGACGCTGAGTTTCGAGGCTGATACCTCCTTCGACTACGCCCACCGCATCGACAGCATCCTGCACAGCCCGGAGGTCGCCCGCGACCTGAGCGGACATCCGCTGGGCCGCGTCAACGGCGACGACGACCATGACGAGGATGAGGACGATTCCTGGGACGAGGATGAGGACGATCTCGGCCCCGACGAGGCGGACGACGACCTCGACGACGACGACCGCGCCATGCTCGATGACGAGGAAAAGGGCGAGGAGAAGGGCGAAGGCGACGACGTGAGCCGGGGCGGCCGTCGTGGCTCGTAAGCGCAAGGGCACGCCGATCCATGGTTGGATCGTGCTGGACAAGCCCGAGGGCATGACCTCCACCCAGGCACTGTCGAAGGTGCGCCGCCTGCTGAACGCCGAGAAGGCCGGGCATGGCGGCACACTCGACCCGCTGGCGACCGGCATCCTGCCGATCGCGCTGGGCGAGGCGACGAAGACCGTCTCCTACGCCATGGACGGGGCCAAGACCTACCGCTTCTCGATCCGCTGGGGCGAGCGGACGACCACGGACGACCGCGAGGGCGAGGTGATCGCCCGCTCCGACCATCGCCCGTCCACCGAGGCGATCCGCGCCGCCCTGCCCGCCTTCCTCGGCGAAATCCAGCAGGTGCCGCCGCAGTTCTGCGCCATCAAGATCGACGGCGAGCGTGCCTACGACATCGCGCGCGAAGGCGACGCGGTGGAACTGGCCGCCCGCACCGTCCGCATCGACCGCTTCGAGCTGGTCGAGGAACCGGACGCCGACCATGCGGTGTTCGAGGTGGATTGCGGCAAGGGCACCTATGTCCGATCGCTGGCCCGTGACCTGTCGGAGGCGCTGGGAACGGTCGGCCATGTCGGGCTTCTGCGCCGTTTGCGGGTCGGTTCCTTCACGCTGGACCGCGCGATTTCCCTGGACGAACTGGCCGCCATGGAGCAAGGTGCGGCCGTCGAACGACTTCTGTTGCCGATCGAGACCGCGCTGGACGACATCCCGGCGCTGGCCCTGACGGAAGCGGAAGCGCACCGACTGAGGCACGGCCAGACGGTGGCTCTCCTCACCCGGCAGGATCGTGAACGGCTGATGGCCGTTCAGGGTGCTGACGGTGGGGATGGCACCGTCATTGCGCTTTTCGGCGGAACGCCGGTGGCATTGGCCCGTGTCGAGGGGGCGGAGGTCCGTCCGGTGCGCGTGCTCAACCTCACTTGATTTAGGAGACCCCGATGTCGATTACGCCCGAGCGCAAGCAGGAGCTGATCAAGGAATTTTCCCGCGGCACCAACGACACCGGTTCGCCCGAGGTCCAGGTGTCGATCCTGACGGAGCGCATCAGCAACCTGACGGAGCACCTGAAGGGCCACAAGAAGGACTTCCACTCCCGCCGTGGTCTGCTGGTGATGGTCGGTCAGCGCCGCCGTCTGCTCGACTACCTGAAGAAGAAGGATCAGTCGCGCTACGCCGCTCTGATCGAGCGTCTGGGCCTGCGCCGCTGATCGCTGCGCCGTCCCGCCGACGGGTTCGGGTTCCCCTGGCCGGCCACCGGCCGGGGGTTTCCACGGAGATCCGGCGGGAACACGGAAGTCGAGTACCGATATTCTCGTCCACCTGTATCGTTCCGGAACACCTCATTGGTTATTGGCAATAGAAACTCGATCTTGAGCGTTTCGTGACGGACAGGCCGGCCCGTTTATTCGGGGACCGGCCTTTTTTGCATCCACGGCACTTCTATCTCGATTCGTTCATTCCTGTTGTCGAACACCATATCTTCAGTTTTCTCGCGGGGTCCTACGACCGATGGCCCCGGCCTTGGGCGGCAATCCGGCCGTTGCAGGGTGTCGGATGGAAGGAAAGAATCCATGTTTACTGTTCACCGTAAAGAAATCGAATGGGGCGGGCGCAAGCTGGTCCTGGAAACGGGCAAGATCGCCCGTCAGGCCAACGGTGCTGTTCTGGTCACCTATGGTGACACCACCGTCCTCTGCACCGCCGTCGCCGCCAAGGCGCCGAAGCCGGGCGTCGATTTCTTCCCGCTGACCGTCAATTACCAGGAAAAGGCGTTCGCCGCCGGTAAGATCCCCGGCGGCTTCTTCAAGCGCGAAGGCCGTCCGACCGAGAAGGAAACGCTGGTCAGCCGCCTGATCGACCGTCCGATCCGTCCGCTGTTCGCCGATGGCTTCCGCAACGAGACGCAGGTCATCTGCACCGTGCTGAGCCATGACCTGGAGAACGACCCGGACATCGTGGCGATGGTCGGCGCCTCGGCCGCCCTGACGATTTCCGGCATCCCCTTCCTGGGTCCGATCGGCGCCGCCCGCGTCGGCTACAAGAACGGCCAGTACATCCTGAACCCGACCATGGACGAGGTCGAGGACAGCGATCTGGATCTGGTTGTCGCCGGCACCACCGAAGGCGTGCTGATGGTCGAATCGGAAGCCAAGGAGCTGACCGAAGAGGTCATGCTGGGCGCCGTCATGTTCGGCCACACCAATTTCCAGCCGGTGATCGAGATGATCATCGATCTGGCCGAGGAAGCGGCGAAGGAGCCGTGGGATCTGCCGGAGCCGGCCTATGACCGCAAGGCCCTGAAGGCCCGCCTGCGCGAGACCGTCGGGTCGGACGTCGAGGCCGCCTATACCGAGATGGTCAAGCAGTCCCGCTACGAGAAGGTCGGCGCCGCCAAGGCGAAGGCGATCGAGACTCTGGGCGAGGAATTCGAGCCCCATGCCATCGGGATCGAGTTCAAGGAGCTGGAAGCCGACATCCTGCGCGGCGCCATCCTGAAGACCGGCCGCCGCATCGACGGCCGCGACACCAAGACCGTGCGCCCGATCGTCTCGGAAGTCGGTGTGCTGCCGCGCGCCCACGGTTCGGCGCTGTTCACCCGCGGCGAGACCCAGGCGCTGGTCGTGACCACGCTGGGCACCAGCCAGGACGAGCAGATCATCGACGCGCTCGAAGGCGAGTACCGCGAGCACTTCATGCTGCACTACAACTTCCCCCCGTATTCGGTGGGTGAAGCCGGCCGCATGGGCAGCCCGGGCCGCCGCGAGATCGGCCACGGCAAGCTGGCGTGGCGCGCCATCCACCCGCTGCTGCCGAAGAAGGAAGACTTCCCCTACACGCTGCGCGTCGTGTCGGAAGTCACGGAGTCCAACGGCTCCTCCTCGATGGCCACCGTCTGCGGCACCTCGCTGTCGCTGATGGACGCCGGCGCGCCGCTGGCCCGTCCGGTCGCCGGCATCGCCATGGGCCTGATCAAGGAAGACAGCGGCTTCGCCGTCCTGTCGGACATCCTGGGTGACGAAGACCACCTGGGCGACATGGACTTCAAGGTCGCCGGCACCGAGGTCGGCGTCACCGCCCTGCAGATGGACATCAAGATCACCTCGATCACCGAGGAGATCATGGAGATCGCGCTGGGCCAGGCCAAGGACGGCCGCCTGCACATCCTGGGCGAGATGGCCAAGGCGCTGACCGGCGCCCGCGAAGGCGTCAACGAGAACGCCCCGCGCATCACCGTGATCAACATCCCGAAGGAGAAGATCCGCGACGTGATCGGCTCCGGCGGTAAGGTGATCCGCGAGATCGTCGAGCAGACCGGCGCCAAGATCGACATCGAGGACGACGGCACCGTCAAGGTCTCGGCCGTCGACCAGAAGAAGTCGGATGCCGCCATCGAGTGGATCAAGGGCATCGTCGCCGAGCCGGAGATGGGCGTGGTCTACACCGGCAAGGTCGTGAAGGTCGTCGATTTCGGCGCCTTCGTGAACTTCCTGGGCTCGCGCGACGGCCTCGTCCACATCTCCGAACTGGCGCAGCAGCGCGTCGGCAAGGTGTCGGACGTCGTGTCGCAGGGTGACTCGGTGAAGGTCAAGGTCATCGGCTTCGACGACCGCGGCAAGGTGAAGCTGTCGATGAAGCAGGTCGACCAGGCCACCGGCGAGGACCTGAGCAAGAAGGCGGAGTGATCCGTCGGAATTGGCGGCGGGGCGCGGGCTGCGGCCCTCCCCCGCCGGGTTCATGAGAAGGGCGCCTTCCCGCGGGAGGGCGCCTTTTTCATGATGGACGCTTGAACTTCACAAGACCGGCAGCCGGCCGGTGCGCAGCCATTCCACGGCTCGAAATGGATGAGCGACGATCAAGCGAGCCTTGGCTGTCTCTACCAGCGCCACCCGTCCGCTCTCCATCTCCCGGCCCTTCAGTCCCAGGAAATCATCGAAGTTGGCAGTGACCAGCAGATGCGCTCCTCCCGCGATGGCGGTGTCCACGACATGGGCGTCCTCCTCGTCGCGCATCGGCATCAAGCCCGTGCCGCCGAGCGTAAGATGCGGCGCCGTTCCGGCCGGTCCCAACCGGGCGTAGCCGGCGATCGTTTCGACCAGCAGATCCACCGTCGGACGCGGAACACCCCAGTCCACTTCAAAGACCTTGCGCAGCCGGGTCAACATTCCCCACGACGCGACCAGCTGCAACGGGGCATCGGCGGCATGACCCGACCGCACCATGCCGACCAACGTTTGCGAGGCCGTATTCCTGGCACCCTTACGGTCGGCCAGGAAGGCGGCGCACCAGACGTTCAAATCCAAGCAGAGATTCAGGACTTGCTGCGCCATTTGGATGCAGTCACCGCGTCAGGCGCACAGCTTCGGCCAGCAGTTCGTCCTCGTCCACGCCCTCGTTTACGTCTTCGTCGCCGGCTGGATCCGGTACATTGGTCATCTCCCCGACGAAGCGGCGGTGCGCCACCTCCCATTCCGCATCCAGCGTCTTCCGCGTGATGGCACGGGTCAGGGAAGCGATATCTTCATCCGTCCCGAGCTTCTCTATCCGGCGGAAGGCGGCCCGTGCTTCGGACGGCAGTCGGGCATAAAAGCGTAGTGCCGCCGCGGCAATCTGGGCAGGCGACCGGTCCTCCAATTCGGCGATCTGTTCCACCGCCTGCGCGGTTTCTTCGTCCGCATAGGCCGAGATGGTGCGGGCAGGCATGGCGTTCTCCAGAATCTCCGGTTCCTCCAGATATGATCCGGACAGAAAGAACCGACAAGCGGCATTCTTCCCGTCCAGGCACCATGCTGTGCAGGAATGCCTGATTTCCCCGCCCTGCCCCGCTCATATCGCGCGCCGAACGTCTCCTCGATCTGATGCAGGTTCTGCGTCGGCATGGCCAAGCGGTCAGCAGCAGGTCGATTGCCGACAAGTTGGGGCTGGGGGCTTTCCCTTCCGCTTCGGACTTATGCCGGTCAGCCAGCGCGATTTCGACGTGATCGCCGGGACGATGCGGGCGAAACCGGCGGCGTGACCGAAAAAGATCCACTGGCGGGGCGGGATGAAAATCCCTTCCCCCGGCGTCTCCACGGACAACGAACCGAGCGCCTCCAAGGGCTTGGGATCTCTCATACCTTGGTGTCAGAGTACGAACGAATGGCGGTTCTTCCTGACCGAGATCAAGGCGCCCCCCCTCGTAGTCGGCCATACATGCGCTTATATCGACCGCAAGCCTGACCAAGGTCACTTGTTCCGGGGCCATCGTTCTATGCATCGCTTCGCCAATCCCGCCCGTTTCCTGCGCCTTTCGGCCGTGCTGCTGCCGTGGTGCGCCGGTGCGACCGTGATCCTGACGATCCTCGGGCTGTGGCTCAGCCTGTTCGGCTCGCCGCCCGACTATCAGCAGGGTGAGACGGTGCGGATCATGTACATCCATGTGCCCGCCGCCTGGATGAGCCTTTTCGTCTACACCAACATGGCCGCCGCCGCCGCCGCCGGTCTGGTGTGGAAGCACCCGCTGGCCGACCTGTTCGCCAAGGCCGCCGCCCCCATCGGCGCCGGCTTCACCTTCGTTTGCCTGGTGACCGGGTCGCTGTGGGGAGCGCCGATGTGGGGCACCTGGTGGGTGTGGGACGCCCGGCTGACCAGCGTGCTGATCCTGTTCTTCCTGTATCTGGGCTACATGGCCCTGGTGAACGCCTTCGACGATCCGCAGCGCGGCATGAAGGCCGGCAACGTCCTGCTGCTGGTCGGCATCGTCAACGTGCCGATCATCAAGTTCTCGGTCGACTGGTGGAACACGCTGCACCAGCCCGCCAGCGTCGTGCGCATGGGCGGCCCCAGCATCGACCCCAGCATGCTGACGCCGCTTCTGGTGATGGCCGGCGCATTCACCGCCTATTTCCTGACCGTGGTCCTGCTGCGCGTGCGCGCGGAGATCGCCCAGCGCAAGATCCAGACGCTGAGGCTGTCGGTCGCCGGCGACGGCGCCGTGACGGACGGGATGCAGGGCTGAGGACGCAGGGATCAAAACGATGAACGAATTTCTCCACATGGGCGGCTACGCCGCCTACGTCTGGCCGGCCTACGGCATCGCCGCCCTGGTCCTGCTGGGCCTCCTGGTTGCCACCTGGAAGGGGCTGCGCAACGCCGAGGCGACGCTGAAGGCGCTGGAAAGCGCCCGGCCCGCCCGCCGCCGCACCCGCAACGCCGGCCGCAAGCCGGCCGATCAGAACGCCGGAACACCGGCGGAAGCGAGCAAAGGATGACCCGCAAGAAACGCCGCCTCTACATGCTGGGCCTCGCCCTCCTGGGGCTGGGCTCGGCGACCGCCCTGGCGCTGACCGCCTTCCAGGACAACATCGTCTTCTTCTACAGCCCGACCCAGCTGCAGACGCAGCAGGTGGGCGACCGCAATTTCCGCCTGGGCGGGCTGGTCGAGGAAGGCAGCATTCAGAAGATGCAGGACGGGCTCACCACCTCCTTCCGCGTCACCGACACCGCGCACACCATCGACGTCCGCTACCGCGGCCAGCTTCCCGACCTGTTCCGCGAGGGCCAGGGCGTGGTGGCCGAGGGCAAGCTGACCGACGGCGTCTTCGTCGCGCGCGAGGTTCTGGCCAAGCATGACGAGAACTACATGCCGCCCGAGGTGTCGGAGGCGCTGAAGCAGGCCGGGGTCTACAAGAACCCGGCGGAATCCGAGACGAAGACCGCGAAGAAGGAGTAGCGGGACCGTGATCCCCGAACTCGGCCATTACGCGCTGGTGCTGGCGCTGTTCGTCGCGCTGGTGCAGTCGGTGCCGCCGCTGATCGGCGCCGCCACCCGCAACGCCGCCTGGATGAACGTCGCGGTGCCCGCGGCGATCGCCCAAATGCTGCTGGTGCTGGTCGCCTATGCCGCCCTGACCTGGGCGCATGTGGTGTCGGACTTCAGCGTTCTGAACGTGGTGCAGAACAGCCACTCGGCCAAGCCGATGCTCTACAAGGTGTCGGGCGTCTGGGGCAACCACGAGGGCTCGATGATGCTGTGGATCGTCATGCTGACGGTCTTCGGCGCCGCCGTGGCCATGTTCGGGCGCAACCTGCCGCCGACGCTGAAGGCGCGGGTGCTGGCGGTCCAGGGGATGATCGGGATCGGTTTCCTGCTGTTCGTCCTGGCGACCTCCAACCCCTTCATCCGCGTGGTCCCGGCGCCGATCGACGGCAACGACCTGAACCCGCTGCTGCAGGACCCCGGCCTCGCCTTCCATCCGCCCTTCCTCTATGCGGGGTATGTCGGCTTCTCCATGGCCTTCTCCTTCGCCGTCGCCGCGCTGATCGAGGGGCGGGTCGATCCCGCCTGGGCGCGCTGGGTCCGGCCCTGGACGCTGGCGGCGTGGTCGACGCTGACCATGGGCATCGCCATGGGCTCCTGGTGGGCCTATTACGAGCTAGGCTGGGGCGGCTGGTGGTACTGGGACCCGGTGGAGAACGCGTCCTTCATGCCCTGGCTGGCCGGCACCGCGCTGCTGCATTCCGCCATCGTGGTGGAGAAGCGCGACGCGCTGAAGAGCTGGACCATCCTGCTGTCCATCGTCACCTTCTCGCTGTCGCTGATGGGCACCTTCCTGGTGCGCTCCGGCATCCTGACCTCGGTCCATGCCTTCGCGGTCGATCCCAAGCGCGGCGTCTTCATCCTGGTCCTGCTGGTGATCGCCACCGGCGGCTCGCTGCTGCTCTACAGCCTGCGCGCGCCGTCGCTGAAGGCCGGCGGGCTGTTCGCGCCGATCAGCCGCGAAGGGTCGCTGGTGCTGAACAACCTGCTGCTGTCCACCGCGACGGCGACGGTGTTCATCGGCACGCTCTATCCGCTGTTCCTCGACATCCTGGACCTGGGCAAGGTGTCGGTCGGTCCTCCCTTCTTCAACGCCACCTTCATCCCGGTCGCCATCCCGATGATCATCGCCATGGTGGTCGCCCCCTTCCTGTCCTGGAAGCGGGCGGATGTGTGGGCGGCGCTGAGCCGGCTGTGGATCGCCGGCGTGGCCGTGGTGATCGCCGTCGCCATCGCCGCCTATGTCAAGGCGGGCGGCGGACCGCTGCTGGCGCTGGTGGGCATCGCGCTCGCCGCCTGGGCCTTCGTCGGCTCGCTGGTGGAGTTCGCCGACCGCATCGCCCTGTTCCGCACCTCCTTCCGGAACAGCTGGCACCGCGCCGTGCATCTGCCGCGCAGCGCCTGGGGCATGACCATCGCGCACGCCTGCGTCGGCCTGTCGATCCTCGGCATGACCGGCACCTCGGCCTGGCAGACGGAATCCATCACGGCGATGAAGCCGGGCGACCAGACCAGCGTCGCCGGCTACGAGTTCCGCTTCGACAGCGTCGGGCTGATCGACGGTCCGAACTACAAGGCGGAACGCGGTGTCTTCACCGTCACCAAGGATGGCCAGCCCATCGCCACCCTGACGCCGGAACGCCGCAGCTACACCACCACCCGGATGACCACCACGGAATCGGCCATCCACACCACGATCTTCTCCGACCTGTATGTGGCGATGGGCGATCCGACGCAGAACGGCGCCGCCTGGATCGTCCGCATCTATCACCACCCGCTGGTGCCGTGGATCTGGATCGGCGGCGCGGGAATGATGCTGGGCGGACTGGTGAGCCTGACCGACCGCCGGTTCCGCATCGGCGCGCCGGAACGCCGCCGTACGGGCGGCAAGTCGGCTCCGCTTCCGGCCGAATGAGGACCAAGACACGATGCGCCGCCTTCTGTATCTGCTGCCCTTCCTGCTGTTCATCGGGGTTGGCATCGCCTTCTACCTGGGGTTCCAGCGCGACCCGCGCGACATCCCGTCGGCTCTGATCGACAAGCCGGCGCCGACCTTCGATCTGCCGGCGATCGCCGGCGGGCCGGCGACCGGCGGCCTGTCCTCGTCCAAGCTGACGGGCGACGTGACGCTGGTGAACGTCTTCGCCTCCTGGTGCATCCCCTGCAAGGCGGAGCATCCGGTCATCACCCGCCTGGCGCGGGAACAGGGGGTGACGGTCTACGGCATCAACTACAAGGACAAGCCGGAGGACGCGCTGACCTGGCTGGCGCGCTACGGCAATCCCTATGCCGCCATCGGGGCGGACCCGGACGGCCGGGTGTCGATCGACTGGGGCGTCTACGGCGTGCCGGAAAGCTACCTGATCGACCGCCAGGGCCGGATCCGCTTCAAGCATGTCGGCCCGCTGACCCCGCAGGTGGTGGAGGAGCAGCTTCTCCCCATGGTCAAGCATCTGAGGCAAGGCTGATGAAGCGCTTTCTACTTGCCGCATTGCTGGCGCTGTCGGTCGCGCTGCCGGCGTCGGCCCCGGTCCTGGCCGTCGAGCCCGGAGAGGTTCTGCCGGATCCGGCGCTCGAGGCCCGCGCCCGCGCCCTCAGCAAGGAGCTGCGCTGTCTGGTCTGCCAGAACCAGTCGATCGACGACAGCAACGCTCCGCTGGCCCGCGACCTGCGGGTTCTGGTGCGCGACCGGCTGCAGGCGGGCGACAGCGACGCCAAGGTGATGGAATACGTCACCGACCGCTACGGCGACTACGTGCTGCTGCGCCCGCCCTTCAAGGCGACCACGCTGGTGCTGTGGATCGGCCCCTTCGTCGTGCTGCTGCTGGGGGCGATCGGCACCTTCCTGTTCCTGCGCGGGCGGCGGGGCGCCGCCGCCGGCGCCGACACCGCTCCCTTGAGCGCGGATGAGCGGCGGCGGCTGGATGCCCTGCTGCGGAAAGACGACTGATGCTGTTCTGGATTCTCGCCGCCGTCCTGACCGCGGCCGTACTGCTGATAATCGTGCCGCCGCTGCTGCGCTCCGGTGCCGCCGCTCCCGACCGCGACGCCTTCGACCGCGAGGTCTACCGCGACCAGCTGGACGAGCTTGAGCGCGACCGCGCGCGCGGCCTGATCAACAACGCCCAGGCCGAGGCCGCCAAGGCGGAGATCGCGCGGCGCATGCTGGCGACCGCCGAGAAAAGCGGTGCCGCCGCAAGCCCCGCGTCCCCGCGCAACTCACGTGTGCTGGCGGTGATTCTGGCACTGATGCTGCCGCTCGGCACGCTCGGCGTCTATGGCCTGTATGGCCGCCCGGATCTGCCGGCGCAGCCGCTGGCCTCGCGCAACCTGGAACAGGAACGCGGCGGCCCGCCGCAGAGCGTGCTGGCGGCGATGGACAAGCTGAAGGCGCAGCTGGCGGAGGATCCGAACGACCTGCAGGGCTGGCTGATCCTGGGCCAGGCCTATGCCAAGATGGGCCGCAACGCCGAAGCGGCCGAGGCGCTGCGCCACGCCGTCGCCCTGGACAGGAACGATGTGGAGTTGCAGGGCCTGTTCGGCGAAACGCTGGTGTCGGCCAACGACGGCATGGTTCCGGAAGAGGCGGTGAAGGCCTTCGAAGCCGTGCTGGCGAAGGAGCCGAAGGACCCGCGCGCCCGTTTCTTCGCGGCGCTCGCCCGCTATCAGGCCGGCGACCGCCAGGACGCGCTCAACCGCTGGGGCGCGCTGATGGCGGAATCGCCCGCCGACGCGCCGTGGGTGCCGGTCCTGCGCGACCAGATCCGCGAGGCCGCGATCGCGCTCGACCTCGACCCGGCCAAGGTGACGCCGCAGCCCCTGCCGGCCGAGCAGAAGCCCGCCGGCCCCGTCGCCCAGGGTCAGCCCGGCCCGAACGGTCAGGCGGCCGAGGGCCAGAACCAGGACGAGATGATCCGCGGCATGGTCGCCGGGCTCGCCGCCCGGCTGGAGGCCGACCCGTCGGACATCGAGGGCTGGCTGAGGCTCGCCCGTTCCTACGGTGTGCTGGGCGAACCGGCGAAGGCGCTTGATGCCGCCCGCAAGGCGCGCGACCTGGCGCCGGACCGTGCCGACGTGCAGGTGGTCTACGCCAACGCCGTGCTGCAGACCCAGCCGCGCAACGAAACGCCCAAGCCCCTGCCGGAGGAAGCGACCTCCGCCCTGCGTCAGGCGCTGAAGACGGAGCCGGAGAACAAGGACGCGCTTTGGCTGCTGGGCCTCGACGCCATGATGTCGGGCCGCAAGGACGAGGCCGCCACCCATTGGGGCAAGCTGATCGCCCAGTTCAAGCCGAGCGACCCGGAATACACCCTGCTGAAGGGGCGTTTGGACGCGTTGAACGCGGGCGGCTGAGACCTTCCGCCTCCGCCCTTTCCATTCTCCCGACATCTTTTCTTTCGCGTTGCGGCAACACACATTGACAGGGGCGGGCCGACGGGCTTTATCCGTTGGCACCGCCCTTTTCGTTTCCGCAGAAGGTTCCGCGCCGATGACCCGCAGACGACTGCCCACGCCCGACGAGCGGCGCTTGTGGCGGCTCGCCATGCGCGACGCCGAACCCATGCCGGGCCGGCAGATCGAGGCGGAGCCGGAACCGGTGGCGACCATGGCGGAACTGGTCGAGGAACCGGTGGCGACCAGCCTCGCCCCGCCGCCGTCCGCCAGGCAACACCCCGCCCCGCCCCGGCCGGCCCGCGCGGCCCAACCGCCGCTGACGCCGGGGTCCACGGCCAACATCGACCGCCGCACCGGCGAGCGCTTCCGCCGCGGCGAGCTGGAGATCGACGGCCGGATCGACCTGCACGGCATGACCCAGGCGCAGGCGCACACCGCGCTCGCCTCCTTCGTCCATCGCGCCTGGAACGAAGGCCGGCGCTGCATCCTGGTCATCACCGGCAAGGGCAGCTTCGGCGGGTTCGGCGTGCTGCGTCAGGCGACCCCCCGCTGGCTGGCGGATCCGGCCCTGCGCCCGATGGTTCTGGCGATCCAGCCGGCCCGTCCCAAGGATGGCGGCGACGGCGCGCTGTATGTCTTGATCAAACGGCGGCGCGACCGTAAGGACTGAGTCCCACACATTCAGGGACTTCCCATGACCCCGTTCGGCGAACGGGTCCGGTCGCTGCGCGACGCCAAGGGCGTGACGCTGAAGCAGATGGCGACGGATCTGTCCATCTCGTCCGCCTATCTGTCGGCGCTGGAGCACGGCAAGCGCGGCCAACCCTCGCCCCAGCTGGTCCGGCAGATCTGCGCCTATTTCGGCATCATCTGGGACGAGGCGGAGGAGTTGGAGCGGCTGGCGGATCTGTCCCATCCCCGCGTGACGGTGGACACTGCGGGCTTGAGCGCGAAGGCGACGGAACTGGCCAACCGGCTGTCAGAACGTATCGGCGACCTCGACGAGGAGCGGATCGACGCGATCCTGGCGATCCTGGACGCGGTGCCGCCGAAGAAGTGCGCAAGGCGCCGGGCGGGGGTGCGGCGGCGGTAATGCGGGAGAGTCGGCTTCGAATGCCCCCACCTGGCCTCCCCCCCGCCTTTCCGAACGAGCACTTATCCCCTCCCCCGCTCGGCGGGGGAGGCTAAGGGCGGGGGTCCAACACAGCAAAGGCGCAACGGCGCTCAAGCCTTGCCGATCATCCGCCCCAGGTCGCGGCCGGCGAACAGGTGGATGTGCAGGTGCGGCACTTCCTGATGCGCGGCCTCGCCGCAGTTGGACAGGATGCGGTAACCGGGGCCGTCGGCGCCGACCATGCGGGCGACCTCGCCCACCGCGCGGAACAGGCCGGCGATCTCGGCCTCCGACGCCTTGGCGGTGAAGTCGTCCATGTCGATGTAGGCGCCCTTCGGGATCACCAGCACATGGGTCGGCGTCTGCGGGTCGATGTCGTGGAAAGCGAGCGCGTGCTCGGTCTCATGGACCTTCTTGCACGGGATTTCGCCGCGCAGGATGCGGGCGAACACGTTGCTGTCGTCATAGCTCTTGGCCATCGCGTGCGTCCTCTTTTCTGGGGAATCCCGTTCAGGCTTTGCGGGACTTCTTCTCGTCGATGCCGCTGGTGCCCTCGCGCTGGGCGAGCTTGGTCCAGACCTCCGCCGGATCCAGCCCCAGGTCGGCCCACAGCACCAGCAGGTGATAGAGCAGGTCGGCGGATTCCGCGGCCAGCGCCGCCTTGTCGCCGCGTACCGCCTCCAGGATCGCCTCCACCGCCTCCTCGCCCACCTTCTGGGCGATCTTGGCGGTGCCGCGGCTGTAGAGCTTCGCGGTGTAGGAGGTCTCCGGATCCGCGCCCTTGCGGCCCTGGACGGTGACGAACAGCCGGTCCAGCACCTCGGCGCCCGGCGGGGCCGGCGCCTTCTCGGCAGATTTCTTGTCACCCATTCGCCGTCTCCACCGCCGTCTCCACCGCCGCATTCGCCACCGGGTTCGCCACCGGGTTCGTTGCCCGGGCCGGGCGCACCGGAATGCCGGCGGCGCTCAGCGCCGCCTTGGCCTGACCGATGGTGTAGGTGCCGAAATGGAAGATCGAGGCGGCGAGCACCGCGGTGGCGTGGCCCTCGCGGATGCCCTCCACCAGATGGTCCAGTGTGCCGACGCCGCCCGACGCGATCACCGGGATGCGGATCGAGTCCGCCACCGTGCGCGTCAGCTCCAGGTCGAAGCCGCTCTTGGTGCCGTCGCGGTCCATCGAGGTCAGCAGGATTTCGCCGGCCCCCAGCGATTCCATCCGCTTGGCCCATTCCACCGCGTCGATGCCGGTGGCGTTGCGGCCGCCATGGGTGAAGACCTCCCATCTGCCGGGAGCGACCTTCTTGGCGTCGATGGCGACGACGATGCACTGCGCGCCGAACTTCTCCGCGCCCTCGCGCACGAAGTCGGGGCGGTGGATCGCCGCGGTGTTGATCGACACCTTGTCGGCGCCGGCCAGCAGCAGCTTGCGGATGTCGTCCACCGTGCGTACGCCGCCGCCGACGGTCAGCGGCATGAAGACCTGCTCCGCCGTCCGCCGCACCACGTCGAAGATGGTGTCGCGGTTCTCGTGACTGGCGGTGATGTCGAGGAAGGTCAGTTCGTCGGCCCCCTCGCGGTCATAGACGCGGGCCTGCTCCACCGGATCGCCGGCATCGACCAGATCGACGAAATTGACCCCCTTCACCACCCGGCCGTCCTTGACGTCCAGGCAGGGGATGACGCGCATCTTCAGCATCAGTCGGCGTCCTCGACGGCGGTGGCGGAGAGCAGGGCCAGCGCTTCCCCAGGGTCGATCCGGCCGTCATACAGCGCGCGGCCGCAGATCACGCCCTCGATCCCGGTGTCCTCCTCGACCTTCAGCGCCTTCAGATCCTCGATGGACGAGACTCCGCCGGACGCGATGACCGGCGTGGTCAGGTGGAAGGCGAGGTCGGAGGTCGACTCCACGTTGACGCCGCCCATGGCGCCGTCGCGGTTGATGTCGGTGTAGATGATGGCGGAGACGCCGCAATCCTCGAACTTCAGCGCCAGATCCAGCGCCTTGATGTCGGAGGTCTCGGCCCAGCCGGCCACCGCGACATAGCCTTCGCGCGCGTCGATGCCCACCGCGATCCTGCCCGGGAACTCGCGGCAGGCGGCCTTGACCAGATCCGGGTCGCGCAGCGCCACCGTGCCCAGGATGACGCGGCTGACGCCCTTCTCCAGCCACATGCCGATGGTGTTCAGGTCGCGGATGCCGCCGCCGAGCTGCACCGGGATGGTGACCGATTTCAGGATGCTTTCGACCGCGGCGCCATTCACCGGCTTGCCTTCGAAGGCGCCGTTGAGGTCGACCAGATGCAGCCATTCGAAGCCCTGGCTCTGGAACAGGCGGGCCTGTTCGCCGGGATCGTTGTTGAAGACCGTGGCCTGGCTCATCTCGCCGCGCAGCAGGCGGACGCAGGCACCGTCCTTGAGGTCGATGGCGGGGTAGATGATCATCGCTGGCGTCTTCCTATGGCGTTGCTGGCGGTTATTGGGCGGACGGCTGGTGGGCGGGCTGAAGGTCTTTGCAGTAGAAATGGCCGGCGAGCGGCTTGCCCTGCACCAGCGCATAGAAAGGATGGGTTCCCCAGCGCCTGAAGCCGAGCGATTCGTAGAGCGCGATGGCCGCTTCCTGCGTCACCCGGACATCCAGGTTCAGCACCTGGAAGCCGACGGCGCGCGCCTCCTCCACCACCGCCATGGTCAGGCGGCGGGCAAGGCCGTGGCCGCGCGCCCAGGGGGCGACGAAGCTGGTGGTCAGCTGGGCGGCGTGGGCCTGCGCCTCGTTGTTGCGCGGCGGCTTGACCAGCTGGGCGGATCCGGCCACCACCCCGTCGAGGCGGGCGACGAACAGCACCCGCTCCGGCACGACCAGCACGCCTTTCCAGAAACGCTCCATCACGTCGCGCGGCGGCGGCTCGACCCAGCCGAAGCCGCCGCCGGCCCGGATGGCGTCGTCGGCGGCGTCGCACAGGTCGTGCAGCTCTGCGGTCTTCAGCGAATCGACCTTATCGATGGCGATCTCGGCCATCGCGTCAGACCTTCCAGCGCAGGAAATTGGCGATCAGCGCCAGACCGGTCGCCTGGCTCTTCTCCGGGTGGAACTGGGTGCCGACCAGATTGTCGCGCCCGACCACCGCGGCGAAGGGGCCGCCATAGTCGGCCGACGCGATCAGCGTGTCGGGATCGGCCAGCCTGAACTGGTAGGAATGGACGAAATAGGCATGAGAGCCCTCCGGCAGACCGGCCAGCACCGGGTGCGGATGGCGGATGTTCAGCTCGTTCCAGCCCATATGGGGGATTTTCAGGGCCGGATCCGCCGGCTCCAGCTTCACCACCTCGCCGCGGACCCAGCCCAGCCCCTCGGTCACGCCATATTCGCGCCCGCGTTCCGCCATCAGCTGCATGCCGACGCAGATCCCCAGGAAGGGCCGGCCGCGGCGGTGCACCACCTCTTCCAGCGCCTCGAGCATGCCGGGAACCTCCGACAGGCCGCGCTTGCAATCGGCGAAGGCGCCGACGCCCGGCAGGACCACGCGGTCGGCCCGGCGGACCGCATCGGCGTCGGAGGTGACGAGAACAGTGTAGGAGGCTTCGGCTTCGCCGGCGGCGCGCTCGATCGCCTTGGCGGCGGAGCGCAGGTTGCCGGAGCCGTAATCGATCAGCGTGACCGTTTCCATGGACGTGACAAACCTTCCGATAGGACGGCGGAGGGGGACTGCATCCCCGCCGTCAGAGCGATCCGCCGAGCGTACCCTTGGTGGAGGGCACCGCATCGCGCTTGCGCGGGTCGATCTCCACCCCGGCGCGCAGCGCGCGGGCAAGCGCCTTGTAGCAGCTTTCCACGATATGGTGGTTGTTCTCGCCATACAGGTTCTCGACGTGCAGCGTCACGCCGGCGGCCATGGCGAAGGCCTGGAACCATTCACGGAACAGCTCGGTGTCGAAGTCGCCGATCTTGTCGCGGGTGAAGTTCACCTTCCAGATCAGGTAGGGCCGGTTGGAGAAGTCCAGCGCCACCCGGGTCAGCGTCTCGTCCATCGGGACATAGGAATGGCCGTAGCGCTGGATGCCCTTGCGGTCGCCCAGCGCCTTCGCCACCGCCATGCCGATGGCGATGCCGGTATCCTCGGTCGTGTGGTGGTAGTCGATGTGCAGGTCGCCGTCGGCCAGGACCGTCAGGTCCATCAGGCTGTGCCTCGA
Source organism: Azospirillum ramasamyi (assembly GCF_003233655.1). Lineage (NCBI taxonomy): Bacteria > Pseudomonadati > Pseudomonadota > Alphaproteobacteria > Rhodospirillales > Azospirillaceae > Azospirillum > Azospirillum ramasamyi. Next base: position 2,512,568 of record NZ_CP029829.1, on the reverse strand, counting down.
CAGCTGCTCCAGCATGTGGTCGAGGAAGCCGACCCCCGTCTTGACGTCGTAAACGCCGGTGCCGTCAAGGTTCAGCGCAACCCGGATCCGGGTCTCGGTGGTGTTCCGCTCGATCGAGGCGCGGCGGCCGCCGTTGATGGGGGTCTGGTCCATGGCGGTTTTGTAGCAGGAAGCATCCCCACGCGCCAGCATCCGGCACGATTGATGCGCGGCTTGTCCATTCCGACGATTGTCCTACGAAAGTGTGCGGGGTAGAGTCCGATACACTTCATACGTGCATATCCGCTTATGATGAGCTTCCCGCGCCCTTTCGCCGCAGCATCGCTGCTCCTTCTCGGCCTGCTGCCTGCGGGTTGCGGCGGCATGGCTCCGCCTCCGCAGGGCGGCAGAACGGCGCCGCCGGTCGCCGCCGGCACCACCGCCCCGCTCCGTTTCGGCGAGCTTGCCATCGGGTCGATGCGGCGCGGGATGCAGATCGGCCGCTATGTCTGGGGCATCGACTGCGCCCCGCCCTATGACGACGTCTATTGGACCAGCGGCGTCAACATGCGGCGCGGCTCCACCTTCGAGGAGCGGTTCAGCGAGGTGATGACCGCCGCCGGCTTCGATGTCGTCGGGCGGCCCGGCGGTCCCGACAGCCCCGACGGCAACCGCAGCCGCGCCCGCTTCACCGTACAGGGCGACCTGCGCGACGTGCAGCTGGAGCTGTGCAACCGTGTCAACTGGCTGACCGGCAGCAGCAAGGGCAGTTCGGGCACCGGCAGCGTCAGGGTGGAATGGACGGTCTACGACACGCGCGGCGGCGGGCTCGTCCACCGCATCGTCACCACCGGCGCCACGACGCAGGAGCGCGGCGTGCCCCAGGGCGACACCCTGCTGGTGGAGGAGGCCTTCGCCGCGGCGGTGGAGGCGCTCGCCGCCGATGCGGGGTTCCGCGCCCTGCTGTCCGGCGGCGCCCTGCCCGCTCCGGCGGCACTGCCGGCCGCGATGGTTTCCACGCCGGCACCGGCCGGATCCGGGCCCGTTCCGCTGACGCCGGAAACCTCCAGTCCGACCCCGGCCTTGGCGTCCCCTGCCCTGTCGCCCCCTTCCCTGCCGGCCGGCCGTCTTCTGCTGCGGAGCGGGGGCGGATCCGGCCGGGCGGCGTCGGCGCGGGTGACGGTCGGCGGATCGGCGGGCGTTTTCCATGGGCTGGTGATCGGCCAGACCGATGTGGCGGGCGAAGTGCAGTCCGTTCTGCTGGCTCCCCTCCCCGGATCCGACCCCACCGTGACCGTCCGCCCGGCGCGCGGGGTGGAACTGACCGGCTGGGTGGTCGGGCGCGACGCGGCGAGCGGCCTCGCACTGGTGAGGGTGCCGGCGCGTCTGACCGCCCTTCCCCTCCGCACCCGGAGCCTGCGCGTCAGCGAACCGGTGCGGGCGATCCCCGGTGGACGGGGCAAGGAGGTCGCGGGCATCGTCGGCGGCCTGCAAGCCGGAGAGAGCCGCGGCGCCACGCTGATCCAGGCGGATCTGGGCTCCGCCGCCCTGTTCACGGCGGTGACGGAGGCCGGCGATCCGCTGCTGGATGGCGACGGCATGCTGGCCGGCGTGGCGCCCTCCACCGGCCGTTCCGTCGCCACGCCGGCCGGGCTGGTCGAGTTCCTGGCGATCGGGCCACTGCTCGACCGGCTGGGGGCGGATCCAGTTGGCCTAGATCCAGTTGGCCTAGATCCGGCTGGCCAGTATCCGGCCGGGTCAGGCGCAACCTCTCCCCCGTCCAAACAGGACCGGCTGGACCGCAACCGGGCTCGGGAAATCGAACGGAAGCGGCAGGGACGCGGCAAACCCTCCGACGCCTGGGCAGATCCGTGGGCGGAGGATTGGGAGCTTGACGGCGATGTGCTTGACGGGGACCGCGCCCCTCCCACATAGACCGGATGCCCTGCCGTCGCGGCCCCAGGGGCTTGCGCCCCGCAACGGTGCGCCTTTCCGGGGCGGCGGGCGGCTCCCCTTTTCCTGCATGGTTTGCGCATGACCTACCCAGCGTCCAATCCACACGATCCCATCCAATGGCACGGCACCACCATCCTGTCCGTGCGCAAGAACGGTCAGGTGGTGATCGCCGGCGACGGGCAGGTCTCGGTCGGCCCAACGGTGATGAAGGCCAACGCGCGCAAGGTCCGCTGGCTGGCCGGCGGCACGGTGATGGCCGGTTTCGCCGGCGCCACCGCCGACGCGCTGACCCTGTTCGAGCGGCTCGAAGGCAAGCTGGAGCAGTATCCCGGCCAGCTGACCCGCGCCTGTGTCGAGATGGCCAAGGACTGGCGCACCGACCGCTATCTTCGGCGGCTGGAAGCGATGATGGCGGTGGCCGACAGGAATGTCAGCCTCGTGCTGACCGGCAACGGCGACGTGCTGGAGCCGGAGGACGGGCTGATCGGCATCGGTTCCGGCGGATCCTATGCCCTGTCGGCGGCGCGCGCGCTGATCGACATCGACGGGATGGATGCGGAGGCGGTGGCGCGCAAGGCGATGAAGATCGCCGCCGGCATCTGCGTCTACACCAACGAAAACGTCACCCTGGAAAAGCTGTGAGCGCCATGACGACCCAGACCGCTTCCGTGTCCGCCGACACCGCCGCCTTCAGCCCGCGCGAGATCGTCTCCGAACTCGACCGTTACATCGTCGGCCAGAACGACGCCAAGCGCGCGGTCGCCATCGCGCTGCGCAACCGCTGGCGCCGGCAGCAGCTGCCGGAGGGGCTGCGGGAAGAGGTGCTGCCGAAGAACATCCTGATGATCGGCCCGACCGGCGTCGGCAAGACCGAGATCGCCCGCCGCCTCGCCAAGCTGGCCCAGGCCCCCTTCCTGAAGGTGGAGGCGACCAAGTTCACCGAGGTCGGCTATGTCGGGCGCGACGTGGAACAGATCGTCCGCGATCTGGTGGAGGCCGCCATCGGCCTGACCCGCGAGCGGCTGCGCAAGGAGGTCGCCGCCAAGGCGGAGCTGCGCGCCGAGGAGCGGGTGCTCGACGCGCTGTGCGGCGACAGCGCCAGTGCCGAGACGCGCGCCAAGTTCCGCAAGATGCTGCGCGAAGGCACGCTGAACGACAAGGAGATCGAAGTCCAGGTGGCCGACACCGGGGCGGGCTCCATGCCGACCTTCGACATCCCCGGCATGCCGGGCGCCCAGATGGGCATGCTGAACCTGAACGACATGTTCGGCAAGATGATGGGCGGCCGCACCAAGACCCGCCGCATGTCGGTCGCCGAGAGCCACGGCGTGCTGATGGCCGAGGAGTCCGACAAGCTGCTGGACCAGGAGAAGGTGGTTGCGGAGGCGATCCGCGCGGTCGAGCAGAACGGCATCGTCTTCCTGGACGAGATCGACAAGATCTCCGCCCGCTCGGACGCCCGCGGCGCCGATGTCAGCCGCGAGGGCGTTCAGCGCGACCTGCTGCCGCTGATCGAGGGCACCACCGTCTCGACCAAGCATGGCCCGGTCAAGACCGACCACATCCTGTTCATCGCGTCGGGCGCCTTCCATGTCGCCAAGCCGTCGGACCTTCTGCCCGAACTACAGGGCCGCCTGCCGATCCGCGTCGAGTTGAAGGCGCTGAGCCAGGACGACTTCAAGCGCATCCTGACCGAGCCGGAGGCCAGCCTGATCCGCCAGTACAAGGCGCTGATGAAGACGGAGGAGGTCGATCTGGTCTTCACCGACGACAGCATCGACGAGCTGGCCCGGCTGGCGGCGGAGATCAACGGCTCCGTCGAGAACATCGGCGCGCGGCGCCTTCACACGGTGCTGGAACGCCTGCTGGAGGAAATCAGCTTCGCCGCCAGCGACCGCGCCGGAGAGACCATCACCATCGACGCCGCCCTGGTGCGGGAACGGGTCGGCGGGCTGGCGAAGAACGCGGACCTGTCGAAGTTCATCCTGTGAGGGCGCGGGGGGCGCCGGTACCGGGTGCCCCCTGTTTCACGTGAAACATTCCCCTACCCGCCTGCAGCTGCCGCCACCGTCTTCGGCAGCAGCAACGCATAGCTCCCACGGCTCTTCATAACCCCGGCCTTCTGCTCCGCCTCCTCGCCATGGCCCCAGAAGACGTCGCCGCGCACCGGGCCGCGGATGGCCCCGCCGGTGTCCTGGGCGATCATCAAGCGTTGCAGACGCTGACCGGCGTCCATGGGATCCTCGGCGTCCAGCCAGACCGGCGCGCCGTAGGGCATGAATTTGGAGTCCACCGCCAGGCTGCGGCCGGGGGTCAGCGCCACACCCTGGGCGCCGTTCGGGCCGTCGCCGCTCAGCGGCTGGAAGAAGACGTAGGACGGGTTGACGTTCATCACCGCCGCCGCCTGGTCGGGATTGGCGAACAGCCAGGCGCGGATGGTCTGGAGCGAGACCTCTTCCCGCTTCAACTCGCCGCGGTCGATCAGCTCCTTGCCGATGGCGACGTATTTGTGGCCGTTCTGCGCGGCGTAACCCACGCGCATCTCGCCGCCTTCCGCAAGCCGGATCCGGCCCGATCCCTGGATTTGCAGGAAGAAGGCGCCGATCGGGTCCTTCACCCAGACCAGTTCCAGCCCCTTGTCCCTGAGCGAGCCGGCGGTGATGGCCGCGCGGTCCTCATAGGGCTTCAGCCGCCCGTCCACCACCCGGCCGGCGGTGCGTTCCCCGCGCCAGCGGTCGGAGAAGTCGCCGAGATCGACCATCACCAGATCCGCCGGACGGCGGTAGAGAGGCACCGGATAAGCCGGATGCCGCCGGCGGCTGCCTTCGAGCTCAGGCTCGTAATAGCCGGTGAACAGGCCCTCGCGCACGCCGTTGTTGCCGACGGCGTAGGGGGTGAAATTCTCTTCGAAGAACGCGCGGGCGGCATCGTCGCCGGCCGGCAGATCCGCCAGCTGGGCGCAGGGGCGCTGCCAGTCGCCGATGGTGCCGGCCACCCCGTTGGGCCCGACCGGCCGGTCCGGCGGCAGCGTCCTGAAGCGCGCGCAGGAGCGGGCGAGCGCCGGGACCGCCTGGGCGACCGGATCCGTCCGCCAGCCCGGAAGCTCGGCAAAGGTCAGCGGCGCCAGCGTCAGGGCGTCGGGCGGCTTGGCCTCCTCCCGCTTCGCTTCTTCCTTCGGCGTGCAGGCCGAAAACAGGAACGCCACCGCCCCGAGGAGGGCGATGGCGCTGGATACGGTACGATTGGGGAAAGTCATTACAGGCGGTCGTCCGATCACTGAACCGGCCGCACCTCGACCAGCGCCCAGTTCGGGTCGCGCGAGCGGAGATTGCGGGCGAAGGTCCAGACGTCGACGTTCTCCACCACTTCCTTGGGATCGCCGTCGATCACGGCGCCGTCGCGGTCGCGCACCACATTGATCTGATCGGTGACCAGACGCACGGTGACGAAGGCGGTATAGGAGGCGTCCAGCCTGGCTTCCACCACTTCGGCCTCGCGCACGAACTCGATGCGGGCCTCGTGCTGCTCTCCGGCAGCCTGACGATCGCGGATGACGCGGGCGAAGCTCTCGTACACATCGTCGGCCAGCAGCGGACGCAGCGTCGCGGTGTCGCCACGGGCAAAGGCATCGACGATCATGGCGAAAGCGGCCTTGGCGCCTTCCAGGAAGTGCTTTTCGTCGAAGTTCGGGTCGGCGGCGCGGATCTGGTCGATGGAGGCGGCCAGCGACAGCGGCTCGTCCGGCGAGACTGCGACATCAGGACGCGGCCGGTTGCGGTCGGGCAGAGGCACGACATTGTCGGGCTTCGCCGCCCCGGGGGCCGGGGTGAAGGGGTTGGGGCGTTGACGCTCCTCCCCCGTCCGTCGGCCCAGAACGCTGCGCAGCCGATAGACGAGGAAGGCCGCGATCATCGCGAAGATCACGATCTCGATGAACACGAACCCATCTCCCATCATCTGTTCCTTCCAACGACTTGAGCCCATGAATTGAGCGTATTGACCTGCGGAAGCGGCCTTGGGACGGCAGATCCGGCGGCGGATCCGATGAAAGATCCGGCTGCGGCCGCGGCGTCACCGCCTTCCCCACCCCTGGACCTTGCGGTTGGGCGGCATTACGTGTTGCTTGCCCGTCAGAAACCGCCATCCCGGATGGAGCCGCCGGTCTTTCAACCGGACGACCTATCCAAACCTAGATAGGGGCAGCGAGCCCGAAGAGCAAGGACACCATGAATCCCCTGCTGTTGATCCTTATTCTGCCGATCCTGGAGATCGTCGGATTCATCCAGGTCGGCGACTGGATCGGCGCCGGGCCAACCATCGGGCTGCTGATCCTGTCGGCGGTGGTCGGCGTGATACTGGTCCGCCACCGTGGCCTTGCGGCGCTGACCCGTGCGCAGGCCGCGGCGGCCCGCGGCGAAACACCGATCGGTACGGTGCTGGACGGCTTCTGCGAAGTGCTGGCCGGCATTCTGCTGATCATCCCCGGTTTCCTGACAGACATACTGGGGCTGCTCCTGCTGATCCGCCCGCTGCGCCGGGGCATGGGCCGCTGGTTCCTCCGCCGCGCCGGCGCCGGCATGTCGGTCTTCACCATGGGCGGGACCACCGCCGACGGGCGGCACGGCTTCGGACATGGTGGTTTCGGCCAGCCGGGATTCGGATCCGGCGATGCCCGCCGCGCCGACGATCCCTTCCGCCCCGCGCCCGGTGTGATCGACGTGGATTACCGCGACGTCACGCCCGGAGAGGACGGAACAGGCGATGGAAAGGATGATGGAAAGGACGCTGGTAAGGACCATGGGAAGGACGATGCCGATGCGCCGCGGCTGACCGATTCCCAATGGGGGAAGAACCGCCCGGATGAGCGGCGCTGAGCGGCCCTCCGCTCGGCGGTTTCCGTTGGCAGGACGGCCGATCCGTGATAGCCAGCCCATTGGGCGAAGGCACAACCGTCGCGAACCAAATCCCGTCACCTCACATCCGGGCCGGCCCGCCGCCCCTGCCCCGCCCCAAGCCGGGTTCCGGGCCGGGAGGAAGGCCGGCGATTAGGAGTCCGTTATGTCCGATCAGATGAGCAACGGCGCCGAGCAGCAGCAGCAGGCGTCCTCGCTGCCGATGCATGTCCTCGCGCAGTATGTGAAGGACCTCTCGTTCGAGAACCCCAACGCCCCGCAGAGCCTGCTGCCCAACCAGCCGCAGCCGCAGGTGAACATCGGCGTCGACGTCCAGGGTCAGAAGGTCGGCGAAGACATCTACGAGCTGACGCTGAACCTGCGTTGCGAAGCCCGCCAGGGCGAGGCCGTGGCCTTCCTGGTCGAGTTGTCCTATGGCGCCCTGTTCCAGTTCCCCGGCCTGCCGGAAGAGCATCACCGCCCGGTGCTGATGATCGAAGGCGCCCGGATGATCTTCCCGTTCGCCCGCGCCATCGTGTCCAGCGCGACCCGCGAAGGCGGCTTCCCGCCGCTGATGATCAACCCGATCGACTTCGCCGAGCTGTATCACCGCCAGTCGGCCCAGCAGGCCGAACAGCCGCAGCAGCCCCCGTTCTGATCCCGGACGGATCCGGCGGAGCCGAAAAGAAAAGGGCGGGCGGCCGAAAGGCCCCCGCCCTTTTTCTGTGCCCTGTTCGAACCGCCTGCCGCCCCAGCTTCCCCGCCTTCGCGGGGATGACATTCCCTGGAGGTCGGGGCCAGGGGCCGGCAGATCCGGCCCCGGATCCGGTCCCTACTGGTTCATGCTCTCGAAGAACTCGTTGTTCGACTTGGTGTGCTTCAGCTTGTCGACCAGGAAGTCGACCGCGTCGGTCACGCCCATCGGCATCAGGATGCGGCGCAGGATCCACATCTTCGACATGGTGCCCTTGTCGACCAGCAGCTCCTCCTTGCGGGTGCCCGACTTGGAGATGTCGATGGCCGGGAAGGTGCGCTTGTCGGAGAGCTTGCGGTCCAGCACGATCTCCGAGTTGCCGGTGCCCTTGAACTCTTCGAAGATCACCTCGTCCATGCGGCTGCCGGTGTCGATCAGCGCGGTGGCGATGATGGTGAGCGACCCGCCCTCCTCCACGTTGCGGGCGGCGCCGAAGAAGCGCTTGGGCCGCTGCAGGGCGTTGGCGTCGACACCGCCGGTCAGCACCTTGCCGGAGCTCGGCACCACCGTGTTGTAGGCGCGGGCCAGACGGGTGATGCTGTCCAGCAGGATGACCACGTCGCGCTTGTGCTCGACCAGCCGCTTGGCCTTCTCGATCACCATTTCGGCGACCTGGACGTGGCGGGTGGCCGGTTCGTCGAAGGTGGAGCTGATGACCTCGCCGCGGACCGAGCGGGCCATGTCCGTCACTTCTTCCGGACGCTCGTCGATCAGGAGGACGATCAGATAGGCTTCGGGGTGGTTGGTGGCGACCGAGTGGGCGATGTTCTGCAGCATCACCGTCTTGCCGGTGCGCGGCGGCGCCACGATCAACCCGCGCTGCCCCTTGCCGAGCGGCGCCACCAGGTCGACGATGCGGCCGGTGAGGTTCTTCTTGGTGGGGTCTTCGACCTCCATCCGGATGCGTTCCTCCGGATAGAGCGGCGTCAGGTTGTCGAAATTGATGCGGTGACGGACCTTGTCGGGCGCGTCGAAATTGATGGTGTTGACCTTCAGCAGGGCGAAGTAGCGCTCACCGTCCTTGGGCGAGCGGATCTGCCCCTCCACCGTGTCGCCGGTGCGCAGGCCGAAGCGGCGCACCTGGCTGGGACTGACGTAAATGTCGTCGGGACCCGGCAGATAATTGGCTTCCGGCGAGCGCAGGAAGCCGAACCCGTCCTGCAGCACCTCCAAAACGCCGTCGCCGTAGATCGGAATGTCGTTCTCGGCCAGCTGCTTCAGGATCGCGAACATCATGTCCTGCTTGCGCAGCGTGCTCGCGTTCTCGATCTGCAGCTCCTCCGCGAACGCCAGCAGTTCGGCGGGGCTTTTGCACTTCAGCTCTTGGAGATGCATCGGATTGCCTGTGAAATCGTCATGCGGGGGAGTGGCCTTGAGGGTATGGGAAGTGCCTGGAATCCCGGCCGACGGCGGTTGGGGGCGGCGGATGCCGCAACGCGGTCGCGTCGGGTGGGCAGCGGGTGGCGCTTGGACGATCGCGCCAGGGCGCCCGGAAAATGGTCGCACGGGAGCAGGTCGCCAGCCACCAGGCCCGGCTCAAGAACAGAGCGTCGGATCGGCAGATGTGGGCGTGGGAGGCCGCGGGGCGAAAACCCCGTGGTCCTGACATGGTTATCGGATCGGCGGACGCAAGTCAAACGAAAGCGAAACCCGCGTCGGTCGCGGATTCCGCTTTTTCCAGGGTGTGGAAGACCGGGCGATCACCTGACGCCGGTCAGAAGGGCTTCACGATCACGAAGATGACGATGCCGATCATCAGGACCGTCGGCACCTCGTTGACGATGCGGTAGAAGCCCTGGGGACGCATGTTGCGGTCCTCGGCGAATTCCCGGCGCCAGCGGGCCATCATCATGTGGCTGACGGTCAGCAGCAGCACCAGCAGCAGTTTGGCGTGCATCCAGCCCTGCTTCATCCATTCCGGAATCATCACGAGCATGGCGATGCCGAACACGTACGACGCGATCATCGCCGGGTTCATGATGGCGCGCAGCAGGCGGCGTTCCATCACCTTGAAGCGTTCCGACGTGTCGGATCCGGCCGGCGCCTCGCAATGGTAGACGAACAGACGCGGCAGGTAGAGCAGCCCCGCCATCCAGGCGATGATGCTGATGACGTGCAGCGCCTTGACCCATTCGTACATCACCGGGCTTATCCCCCTCTTTCGTTGCGGTTCAGCGCCGCGCCTGCGGGCAGCCGGGGAAGTTGGACGGGCAGATCCGGCCGCCGTTCTGGGCGCAGACGGCCGCCTTGCCTGCCACCGTCTGCCGCACCAGCCGGGCCAGCCCGTCGATGAAGCCGGGATGCACCCCCACGGTCGGCACGCGGGTGAAATGCGGAACCCCGACTTCCTTGGCGAGATGGCGGTATTCGATCTCGATCTCCACCAGCGTCTCGGAATGCTCCGACACGAAGGCCATCGGCACCACCAGGATCGGCACGCCGTCCTGCCCGGCGCGGCGGATCTCGGCGTCGGTGCTGGGGCCGATCCATTCCATCGGACCGACGCGGCTCTGGTAGCAGTTCACCCAGTCCAGATGTTCGATGCCCAGCGCCGCGGCGATGGATTCGGCCGTACGCTCGCACTGCCACTGATAGGGGTCGCCGGAGGTCACCACCTTCTTCGGCAGGCCGTGGGCGGAGAACAGGACGCGCGGCGTGCCGTGGGCCTTGGCGGCCTCGTACAGCGGGCGGATCAGGTCCGCCGAGGCGTCGATGAAGCCGGCCTCGGTCGGGTAGCAGCACAGCAGCTTGGTCGGCGCGGTCAGCCCGACGGTCTTCGCCGCCTCATGCCAGACCTTGGTGCTGGAGGCCGTGGTGGTGGTGGAGAATTGCGGATAGAGCGGCAGCAGAACGACCAGATCCGGGTCGTACTCCTTCACCCGGGCCGCCGTCTCGGCACTCATCGGATGCCAGTAGCGCATGGCGATGAAGACCTTGGTCTCCGCCCCATCCGCGGCCGGATCCAGCCCCGGATCTGCCCCCAGCTCCGGCTCCAGTTCCGGCCCCGGATCCGCCACTGGCTTCGGCCCGAGCGCCGCCTCCAGCGCCGCGGCCTGGGCCTCCGTGTTCTCCAGCAGCGGCGACTTGCCGCCGAGCTGGGCATAGATTTCCGCCGCCGGCTTCGCCCGCCGTCCGCTGATCAGGCTGGCGACCATGAAGCGGAACGGGTTCGGCAGCCGGATGATGGCCGGATCCGAGAACAGGTTGAACAGGAAGGGCCGTATAGCCTCCGGCGCATCGGGACCGCCGAGGTTGAACAGCACGACGGCCACGCGGCGCGGCCGGCCGCCGGGAACGGTGTGCGGGGCGGAAGTCTGGGAAGGTTGCTGGCTCATGATGCCCGCTAAACTGGAGCGTCGCCGTCCCTCTGTCCAGACCCCCGCCGTCGCTTTTTCGGCCCTTTGGTCCCGTTGCCCGGAAAGCGGTCAGCCGCGCTCCGGCCAGTCGCGCAGGATCCGGGTCAGCGCCGCCACATGGTCGGGCGGGGTGGACTGGATCACGCCATGGCCCAGGTTGAACACGAAGGGCCGGTCGGCCAACGCCTCCAGGATGCAGCGGGTCGCCGTCTCCATCGCCTTGCCGCCGGTGGCGAGCATGATCGGGTCGAGGTTTCCCTGCACCGGCAGCCGGGTCTGCAGATTGCGCGCCGCCCACACCGGCGAGACGGTGGTGTCGAGCCCGACGGCATCGACGCCGGCGTCGGCGACATAATCCTCATAGGCGTGGCCGGCCCCGCGCGGGAAGCCGATGATCGGCGTGTTCGGGTGCTTGGCCTTCACCAGTGCGACGATCCGCCGCGTCGGCTCGATCACCCAGCGGCGGAACTCGCCCACCGGCAGGACGCCGGCCCAGCTGTCGAACAGCTGCACCGTTTCCGCCCCCGCCTCGATCTGGCGGCAGAGATAGTCGGCGGTGACCTCGACGATCAGGTCGATCAGTTGGGCGAATCCCGCCGGGTCGCCGTAGGCCCAGCGCTTGACGTGCGCATACTCCTTGGAGCCCGCCCCTTCCACCATGTAGCAGGCGATGGTCCAGGGAGCCCCCGCAAAGCCGATCAGCGTCGTATCCCGGGGGATCGCGGTGGAGAGCCGGCGCACCGTCTCGTAGACCGGCGCCAGCGTCTCGTGGAAGCGGTCGCGCGACAGGCGCTTCAGGTCCTCGACATTGCGGACCGGATCCAGCTTCGGCCCCTCCCCTTCCAGATAGGCCAGCGGCTGGCCCAGGGCATGAGGCACCACCAGGATGTCGGAGAACAGAATCGCCGCGTCCATGCCGTAGCGGCGCAGCGGCTGCAAGGTCACCTCGACCGCGAAGTCGGGATTGTAGCAGAGGTCGAGGAAGCTGCCCGCCTTGGCCCGCAGTTCCCGGTACTCCGGCAGATAGCGCCCGGCCTGACGCATCAGCCAGAAGGGCGGACGGGTCCGCACCTCACCCGCCAGGGCGGCGAGCATCGGCTTCAACGGGGAGTTCGGGTTCGGATTCTGGACGGCGGTGCTGGAATCGGACAAGGCGATGCGTTCCCCTGAATGCGAATCTGGATTCCGCGATTCCAACTCGGAATCGGACGCGGATTCTCGGACGGGCTTATCCCCTCTTCTTCACTATATTTTTTAAAGGGAGAAAGGAAGAGGATGAGGTGGATGGCTGTGGATAACGGTGATCCCCGAGCCACACGAATCTATCCACAGATCCGGGGGCATGTGCCGACATGTGCGCGGATCTGTGGACGATTCGGAGCACTACCCCGGGAAACGGCGGAAATGCTATAGCTGGACGAACGGGAGTCCCGTGGATAACAACGCGGGCGGGGCCGGATCTTCCCAGCTTCCGAAGCGGTCGGTGGAGTTGTCCTCCCCTTGGCCGTATCGGGGAGGAGGAGTCCCCCGGTCGGGACGAAACGCAGGCGGATCCGGTTGTCCACAGATCTGGGCCGGGTTCTCCACAGAATGTTGGGGACCGATGAAAGAGTTCCACCTACATCTCGTGTCCGATGCGACGGGCGAGACCATCAACAGCGTGGCGCGCGCCTGCGTCATCCAGTTCGACGACGTTCGGCCGATCGAGCATTTCTGGAATCTGGTGCGGACCGACCGCCAGCTCGACCTCGTCCTGGAGGGGATCCGGGACAATCACGGGCTGGTGATGTTCACGCTGGTCGACGAGACGCTGCGCCGCCGCCTGCAGGATTTCTGCCGCGAGATGCAGGTGCCCTGCATTCCCGTGCTCGATCCGCTGATCAACGCGCTCGCCGCCTTCCTAGGCGTGGAATCGCAGCGCCAGCCCGGCCGCCAGCACGTTCTGGACGCCGAGTATTTCAGCCGGATCGATGCGGTCGATTTCGCCCTGTCGCATGACGACGGCCAATCGAACTGGGATCTGCACGAGGCCGACGTGGTGCTGATCGGCGTGTCCCGCAGTTCCAAGACGCCGACCTGCATCTATCTGGCCAACCGCGGCATCAAGGCGGCCAACATCCCGCTGGTGCCCGGCAGCCCCCTGCCCGCGGAGGTCGATCTGCTGACCCGGCCGCTGATCGTCGGGCTGACCAAGGATCCCGACCGGCTGGTGCAGATCCGCCGCAACCGGTTGAAGCTGCTCAACCAGGGCGAAGGCTCCAGCTATGCCGATCCCGAGTTGGTGCGCTCCGAGGTTCAGGAGGCGCGGCGCCTGTTCAGCCGGCGCGGCTGGCCGGTGATCGACGTTTCCCGCCGTTCCATCGAGGAGACGGCCGCCGAGATCATGATGCTGCTGGCCCGGCGCCAGAGCGGTAATTTCGGCCCCGAGGGGAAGAAGTCGTGAGTTCGCCCCTGCTGGTGCTGGCATCCGGTTCGCGCACGCGGGCGGCGATGCTGGAGCAGGCCGGGGTCAGCGCCGTCCTCGACAAGCCGCTGGTCGACGAGGACGAGGTGAAGGCCGCCGGCCGCGCCGAGGGCGTGCCGGCCGAGGCCGTCGCCGAGGCCCTGGCCGAGTTGAAGGCGCAGCGCATCACCCGCCGCCATCCGGGCGCGCTGGTGATCGGCGCCGACCAGATGCTGGAATGCGAAGGCCGCTGGTTCGACAAGCCGGCCGACCGGGCGGCGGCGCGTGCGCAGCTGCTCGACCTGCGCGGCAAGACCCATCGGCTGGTCAGCTGTGCCGTGGTGGTGCGCGATGGCGAGCGGATCTGGCATAAGGTCGACAGCGCCCGCCTGACCATGCGCAACTTCTCCGAATCCTTCCTCGACGACTATCTGGACCGCGTCGGCGACGACGTGCTGCACTCGGTCGGGGCCTATCAGCTGGAAGGGTTGGGGGCGCAGCTGTTCCAGCGGGTCGAAGGCGACTTCTTCACCATCCTCGGGCTGCCGTTGCTGCCGCTGCTCGGATTTCTGCGCGTGCATGGAGTGGGCAGGGAATGACGGCGGTTCAGTTGCATAAGGATGGGGCGCATAAGGACGGGGCGCTCAGCGGCAAGGCGAAGATCGCCGGGGTGATGGGCTGGCCGATCAGCCATTCGCGGTCCCCCCGGCTGCATGGGTTCTGGCTGTGGCAATATGGGATCGACGGCGCCTATGTGCCGCTGGCGGTGGCGCCGGAGCGCGCTGAACAGGCAATCCGCGCCCTGCCCGCGCTGGGCTTTCGCGGTTGCAACGTCACCGTCCCGCTGAAGGAGATCGCCTTTCGTACCGTCGATCGGTTGGATGAAGCCGCGCGGCGCATGGGTGCGGTCAACACCATCGTGGTGGCGGAGGACGGCGCGCTGGAAGGGGGCAACACGGACGGCTTCGGCTTCCTGGAGAATTTGCGCGCCGAGCAGCCGGAATGGACGGCGGAGAGCGGGCCGGCGACCGTGGTCGGGGCCGGTGGGGCCGCGCGCGCCGTGGTGGTGGCCCTGCTCGACGCCGGCACGCCGGAGGTCCGTCTGGTCAACCGCACCCGCGCCCGCGCCGAGGAGTTGGCTGCGGATCTGGCTGCGGTCGGGCTGGATGGCGGTGTGTCCGTGGTCGATTGGCTCTCACGTGAAACGGCGCTCGACGGTGCCGCGCTGCTGGTCAACACCACCACCCAGGGCATGACCGGGCAGCCGGCGCTGGACCTGCCCTTGAGCGCCCTGCCCGTCTCGGCGGTCGTCAACGACATCGTCTATGTGCCGCTGGAAACCCCGCTGCTGGCCGAGGCCAGGGCGCGCGGCAATCCGGTGGCCGGCGGTGTCGGCATGCTGCTGCACCAGGCGCGCCCCGGCTTCAAGGCATGGTTCGGCGTCGAACCGCAGGTGACGGCGGAACTGACCCGCTTCGTGCTGGAAGGTTGAGGGCCGGGCCATGATCGTGTTGGGCCTGACCGGCTCCATCGGCATGGGCAAGAGCACCGCCGCCCGCATGCTGCAGGCGATGGGCGCGCCGGTCTGCGATTCCGACGCGGTGGTGCATCGGCTGCTCGGCCGCGGCGGGCGAGCGGTGCCGGTCATCGATGCCGCCTTCCCCGGCGTGGTGATCGACGGGGCGGTCAGCCGGCCCGCTCTGGGGGCCGCGGTGTTCCGCGACCCGGAGGCGCTGAAGCGGCTGGAGGCCATCCTGCATCCGATGGTCCAGGCGGCACAGCGGGATTTCCTCGCCCGCGCGGCACGCCGTGGCGCGAAGATCGCCGTGCTGGACATCCCGCTGCTGTTCGAGACCCATGGCGAGCGCCGGGTCGATGCCACCATCGTCGTCTCCGCTCCCTTCGCCGTTCAGCGCGCCCGCGTGCTCGCCCGGCCGGGCATGACGGCGGAGAAGTTCGCCGGTATCCTCGCCCGGCAGATGCCGGATGCGGAGAAGCGGCGCCGCGCCGACTATGTCGTGCCTACGGGCGCCGGTCGGCTGGTGACGCGGCGGGCGCTTCGGGGCATTGTGCGCGACGTGGCGCGTCGTCCGGGCAGGCACTGGCCGCCGCGCGGCTATCAACCAGGGCAGATCCATCATGCGTGAAATCGTTCTCGACACCGAAACCACGGGCTTCAAGCCGGAGGAAGGCCATCGGCTGGTCGAGATCGGCTGCATTGAGCTGGTCAACCATCTCGCCACCGGCGAACGCTTCCACGTCTACCTCAATCCCGAGCGCGACATGCCGCCGGAAGCCTTCGCCGTCCATGGGCTGAGCACCGAGTTCCTCGCTGACAAGCCGCTGTTCAACGACGTCGCCGCCGATTTCGTCGCCTTCATCGGCGATTCTCCGCTGGTGATCCACAACGCGGCCTTCGACATGCACTTCCTGAACTGGGAGCTGAAGATCGCCGGCTATCCGGTGATGCCGAAGGACCGCGCCATCGACACGCTGCTGATGGCCCGGCAGAAGTTCCCCGGCTCACCCGCCACCCTGGATGCACTGTGCAAACGCTTCGGCGTCGACAACTCCAACCGCACCCTGCACGGCGCCTTGCTCGACGCCCAACTGCTGGCCGAGGTCTATCTGGAGCTGCTGGGCGGCCGTCAGACCGGCCTGTCCTTCGCCGGCGGCCCGGCATCGAAGGGCGGATCCGCCGGCCCGGTCCGCATCGACCGCCCCTTCCGCGAAGCCCGCGTCTTCGCCGTCAGCGAAGAGGAAGCCGCGGCGCATGCGGAGATGCTGAAGAAGATGAAGAACCCGCTCTGGGCGGTGGAATAAGGGGGTGACGTTAGACCTCCCCCCGACCTCCCCCTCTCAGCGGGGGAGGATTGAGGTGAGGGCAATCATCAGCCAACAGTCTTACGGCACCAGCACCGTCGACCCCGTGGTCTCGCGCGCTTCCAGCGCCCGATGCGCTTCCGCCGTGTCCTTCAGCGCGAAACGCTGGTTCACCGTGAACGTCACCCCGCCATTCTTCACGGCGTCGAACAGATCCGCGGCGGACGCCATCAAATCCTCCCGCTTGGCGGTGTAGGTGGCCAGCGTCGGCCGCGTCACATACAGCGATCCCTTCGACGCCAGCAGCCCCAGATCCAGCGGCGCGGGCGCGCCGGACGCGGCACCGAACAGCACCATCAGCCCGCGTGGACGCAGACAATCCAGCCCGTCCAGGAAGGTCGTCCTGCCGACGCCGTCATAGACCACCGGCACCCCCTGCCCGTCCGTCAGGTCCTTCACCCGGTTGACGAAATTCTCGCGGGTGTAGTCGATGGTGTGGTGGCAGCCATGGGCCTTCGCCAGTTCGGCCTTCTCCGCCGACCCGACGGTGCCGATCACCGTGGCGCCGAGATGCCGCGCCCAGGAACACAGCAGAAGTCCCACCCCGCCGGCCGCGGCCTGCACCAGGATGGTGTCGCCCGGCTGCACCACATAGGTGCTGCGCAGCAGATACTGCGCGGTCAGCCCCTGCAGCAGCGTGGCGGCCGTCGCCTGATCGTCGAGCCAGCTCGGCAGCGGCACCAGCCGGTCGGCGGCGATCAACCGGCTCTCGGCATAGGCGCCGATGGACATGGCGTAGCCGACCCGGTCGCCGACCTTCAGCGTGGTGACGTTCGGCCCCAGCGCCTCGACCACACCGGTGCCGGCCATGCCGATCACCGCCGGCAGATCCGGCAGCTTGTAGGCGCCGGAGCGGTGATAGGTGTCGATATAGTTCAGCCCGACCGCGGTCTGGCGGATGCGCACCTGACCGGGGCCGGGCTCTCCCACCTCGATCTCGTCCCAACGCAGAACCTCCGGGCCGCCGTGCTCGTGGATGCGGATCGCATGAACCATGGTGGTTTGGTTTCCCTTATCGTTGATCGTTGGGTTTCGTGTGAGCCTTACAGCAGCGCGAACTGCTCCGCCGCCGCGCCGTTGCCCTGCCCCCTGCCGGGAGACGCCGGGCCGGCATGCCGGCGTTCCAGCGCCAGCAGCCACGCCTTGGTGTCGAGCCCGCCATGGCCGGAATAGCCGCCGGGGGCGCCGCCGCTGGCGAGCACCCGGTGGCAGGGGATGACGATGGGGATCGGGTTGGCGCCGCAGGCTCCGCCGACCGCGCGCGGCGCGCTGCCCAGCATCTTCGCCATCCCGCCATAGGTCGCGGTGCCGCCGTAGGGGATCGCCAGCATGGCGTCCCAGACGCTCCGCCGGAACGGGGTGCCTGCCGGCTTCAACGGCAGGTCGAAGCGCTGGAGCCGGCCGGCGAAATAGGCCTCCAATTGGCGCGCCGCCTCGGCCAGCACCGCATCCGGTTCGTTTTGGTCGAAGCGGCCCCAGCCGACGGATGTCAGGGCGGATCCGTCCCCGGACAGCATCAGGGGACCGAGCGGGCTGTCGATGGAAAGATGCGCCATGGAGTCCTCCCCGGAGATCGGTGCCGGATCAGCTTTTCGTTTCCAGAAGGGCGGCCAGATCCGCCGGCGCCGTCACCGGAGCCGAACAGGTCATGCCGCGGCAGACATAGGCGGTGGCGGTGCCGTCCCGCATCCCCTTGCCCTGGGCCGGATGATTGGCCGGCAGATCCGCCCCCGGTGCCAGCACGGTCAGGATGCGGTCGGGCAGCGAGCGGTCCAGCACCGTCCGGCGCAGCGCCTCCGTCTCCGCCGCCTTGGGCGGGCCGACGATGACGATCTGCAGCGGCGCCGTCATCAGTTCAACGGAGTTCAGGAAGGTGGTCAACGGGAAGAAGTTGCGGGTCAACTCGCCGGAGAAGGCGGCGGCGAGCGCTTCCGCCCGCTCGCGATACGCATCCTCGCCGGTGCGCTGGAACAGGGTGGTCAGCACCGCCAGCATGGTGCCGTTGCCGCTGGGGGTGGCGTTGTCGTAGGCGGTCTTGGTGCGGACGATCAGCCCTTCCGCATCGTCGGCGGTGAAGAAATAGCCGCCGTTGGCGCCGTCCCAGAAATGGGCGTCGAGCGTCGCCACCCAAATCCTGGCCTGATCGAGCGCCGCCGGATCGCCGGTCGCCTCGTGCAGCGCCAGTGCGGCGCGCGCCATATGGGCATAGTCGTCCAGCATGCCCGTGTGCTTGCCCTGCCCGTGCCGCCAGCTGTGGCAGAGCCGCCCGGCGCTGTCCATCCGGTCGCGGACGAAGGCGAAGGCGCGGCCGGCGGCGTCCAGCCATTCCGGCTCGTCCAGCGCCAGGGAGGCGTGGGTCAGCGCCGCGATCATCAGGCCGTTCCAGTCGGCCAGCACCTTGTCGTCCCAGCCCGGCCGCACCCGCTTGGCCCGCGCCCGCAGCAGGATCTCCCGCCCCTTCGCGAGCGTCGCCTCGGTGGCGTCGTCGGCCAGGGTCAGGCTGCCCAGCCGGTTCAGGATGGTGACGCCCTCCCAATTGCCCTGGGGAAGCACCTCGTAAACGCGCTTAAACGTCGCCAGCCCGTCGGCGCCCAATACCGGGGCCAGCAGCCGGTCGACCTCCTCCTCCTTCCATATATAGAAGAGTCCCTCCTCGCCTTCGCTGTCGGCGTCCAGCGTCGCGGCGAAGCCGCCGCCGTCGGCGATCATCTCGCGCAGCAGCCAGCCGACCGTCTCGCGGATGCGGGCCTGCAGCAGCGGATCGCGCGTCTCCTGCCAGACCAGCGTCATCAGGTCGAGCAGCTCCGCATTGTCGTAGAGCATCTTCTCGAAATGCGGCACCAGCCAGCGTTCATCCACCGAATAGCGGGCGAAGCCGCCGCCGAGATGGTCGTAGATGCCGCCCTGCGCCATGTTGGCCAGCGTGTGGGTCACCGCCTCGCGGAACGGTTCGCGCCCGGTGCGCCGCCAGGCGCGCCACAGCAGCTCGAACAACGGCACCTGCGGGAATTTCGGTGCCGTGCCGATGCCGCCATGGATCGGATCGACCTCGCGCAGCAGCCGCTGGGCCACCTGATCCAGCACCCCGGCATCGACGGCGCCGGCCGATCGGTTCTCCCCCATTCCCGCGAGCGCCGATTTCAGCGCGTCGACATTCTTGCCGACCTTGTCCGGTTCCCGGGCATAGGTGCCGGCGATGCCGCGCAGCACATCGGGGAAGCCGGCGCGCCCATAGCGCGGCGCCGGCGGGAAATAGGTGCCGCCCCAGAAGGGTTCGGCATCCGGCGTCAGGAACATGGTCAGCGGCCAGCCGCCCTGCTGCCCCAGCAGCGCAAGCGCCGACTGATAGATGGTGTCGAGGTCCGGCCGCTCCTCCCGGTCCACCTTGATGTTGACGAACAGCTCGTTCATCAGCCCGGCGATCTCGGGATTCTCGAAGCTCTCATGCGCCATCACGTGGCACCAGTGGCAGGCGGCATAGCCGATCGACAGCAGCACCGGCTTGTTCTCCGCCTTCGCGCGGGCGAAAGCCTCCGGTCCCCAGGGCATCCAATGCACCGGGTTGTCCTTGTGCTGCAGCAGATAGGGGCTGGTCTCCCGGCCTAGCAGGTTCGCGCCCAACGGAGTGGCGGGCATGGCGGTGTCCGATCTGTTGGTGTGTCGTGAAACAATAGGTGGCGCCGGGGTGGCGTTGCGCCAGTGCATCCTATCTGTATAGTGGGGCATGAGCCGCCGCGGCGCTCAACCCCAAAATCAACACGGCCAATGCCTGGACCGTTGCCGGATCCTTGGAAGTGTGGGTCAGGCATCCGATCCGGGTCTGGAGGGGGTCCCATGAAAATCACCGTCGACATCGACTGCACCCCGGACGAGGCCCGGCATTTCCTCGGCCTGCCCGACGTGAAGCCGATGCAGGATGCCATGATGCACGAGATTCAGGAGCGGATGCGCGCGAACCTCCAGGCCATGGACCCGGAGACCATGCTGAAGACCTGGCTTCCCGCCGGCATCCAGGGCATGGAGCAGATGCAGAAGATGTTTTGGTCCCAGATGGCTTCGGCGCTGGGACAGGAAGGAAGAAAGTGACCGATCCGAAGCCGTATTTCGAAGCCCATGTTTTCAGCTGCACCAACCGCCGCCCCGAAGGGCACAGGCGGGGGTCCTGCGCCGCCCACGGCTCGGAGAAGCTGCGCGACTATATGAAGGCCCGTGCCCGCGAACTCGGCCTCGACGGCAAGGTGCGGATCAATTCCGCCGGTTGCCTCGATCGCTGCGAACTGGGTCCGACGCTGGTGATCTACCCGGAAGGCGTCTGGTACACCTATCACAGCACCGCCGACGTCGAGGAAATCCTGCAGACCCATCTGATCGAAGGCCGCCGTGTCGAGCGGCTGATGCTGACGACGGAGCAGCGGGAGCTGCGGCCAGAGCAGCGCGGCTGATCCACTCCGATGTTCACCACCATCTTTGCGCTCGCCACCGCCCCCGGCCGATCCGGTGTGGCGGTGGTTCGCATTTCCGGGCCCGAAGCCGGATCCGCCCTCGCCGCGCTGACCGGCCGGCCCCTGCCCGCGCCACGCCGTGCCGTGCTGACCAAGCTGCGCGACCCGAGGACCGGCGACATGCTCGACGACGCTCTCGTGCTGCGCTTCACCGGACCCGCCAGCTTCACCGGCGAGGATGTGGTGGAGTTGCACCTGCATGGCGGCCGCGCGGTCGTCACCGGCGTGATCGAGGCGCTCGCCACCCTGCCGGGCTTGCGGCTGGCCGAACCGGGCGAGTTCACCCGCCGCGCCTTCGAGAACGGCAAGCTCGACCTGACGGAGGCCGAGGCGGTCGCCGATCTCATCGATGCCGAGACCAATGCCCAGCGCCGTCAGGCCTTGCGGCAGATGGAGGGTGCGCTCGGCCGGCTCTATGACGGCTGGCGCGAGCGGCTGACCCGCGCGTTGGCCCATATCGAGGCGGACATCGATTTTGCCGAGGACGATCTGCCCGGCGGCGTCGCCGACGCCGTCCGTCCGGTGATCGCCGGGCTGGCCGGCGAGATCGCCGCGCATCTCGACGACGGCGGCCGGGGCGAACGGCTGCGCGAAGGGCTGCACATCGCCATCGTCGGTGCGCCCAACGCCGGCAAGTCCAGCCTGCTGAATGCCCTCGCCCGCCGCGACGCCGCCATCGTGTCCGCCCGCGCCGGCACCACCCGCGACATCATCGAGGTGCATCTCGACCTCGGCGGCTATCCGGTCGTGCTGGCCGACACCGCCGGCTTGCGGGAGGCCGCCGCCGACGAGGTGGAGGAGGAAGGCATCCGCCGCGCCCGCGACCGGGCGTCGCGCGCCGACGTGAAGGTGGCGGTGTTCGACGCCACCACCCTGCCCGACCTCGATCCGGCGACGCTGGGCCTGATCGACCGCGACACCGTGGTGGTGTTCAACAAGACCGACCTCGCGACCGCCGGCGATCTGCGGCCGGATCTGTCCCCGATCCTGGTTTCCGCCCACACCGGGTCCGGGTTGAAGGAACTGGAAGAGAAGCTGACGGCCTACAGTGCGGATCGGCTCGCCATCGGCAGCGCTCCCTCCCTGACCAGGGCGCGCCACCGCGCGGCGTTGACGGAGTGCCGGGAGTCGCTTCTGCGGGCGCTGCACGCACCGTTGCCCGAACTGGCGGCGGAGGATGTTCGGCTCGCCAGCCGGGCGCTTGGCCGCATCACCGGCCGGGTGGATGTGGAAGACTTGCTGGACGTGATCTTCCGGGACTTCTGTATCGGCAAGTGAGGGCGTGTTTCACGTGAAACAGCGGTGGGGTGGTGACGCGATTGCCCATAACCCACCCCACGATATCCCGCTCCGCCTCTTGGATCCCCGCGTCCGTTCGGCTATGGTCCCGCACATGCGAAGCTATGATGTCATCGTTGTCGGCGGCGGTCACGCCGGCTGTGAGGCGGCTGCGGCGGCAGCGCGCATGGGTGCGCGCACGCTCCTGCTGACCCACAAGGTCGAAACCATCGGCGAGATGTCCTGCAACCCCGCCATCGGCGGTTTGGCCAAGGGCCATCTGGTGCGGGAGATCGATGCGCTGGACGGCGTTATGGCCAAGGCCATCGACCGCGGCGGCATCCAGTTCCGCATCCTGAACCGCAGCAAGGGCCCCGCCGTCCGCGGCCCGCGCGCCCAGGCCGACCGTAAGCTCTATCGTCGGGCGATGCAGTCGCTGCTGGCCGAGCAGGAGAACCTGTTCATCGAAGCCGGCGGTGCGGAGGACCTGATCGTCGATGCCGATCAGCGGATCACCGGTGTCGTCACCGGCGCCGGCGAGTCCATCCGTGCCGGCGCCGTGGTGCTGACCACCGGCACCTTCCTGCGCGGCCTGATCCACATCGGCGAGGAGCGCACGCCGGCCGGCCGTGTCGGCGAGGAGCCCTCCATCGGCTTGTCCGACACGCTGGCCCGGCTGGGCTTCCCGCTCGGCCGGTTGAAGACCGGCACGCCGCCGCGCCTCGACGGCCGCACCATCGATTGGGATGCGCTGGAGAAGCAGCCGGGCGACACTCCGCCCCCGCCCTTCTCCTACATGACGGAGCGGATCGACACGCCGCAGATCGACTGCGCGATCACCTGGACGACCGCGGAGGCCCATGCGCTGATCCGCGCCAACCTGCATCGCGCCCCGATGTATTCCGGGCAGATCACCGGCACCGGTCCGCGCTATTGCCCGTCCATCGAGGACAAGGTCGTCCGCTTCGCCGAGAAGGAGAAGCACCAGATCTTCCTCGAGCCGGAAGGGCTGGACGATCCCACCGTTTATCCGAACGGCATCTCCACCTCCCTGCCCCGCGACGTGCAGCTCGGCATCCTCGCCAGCATGCCGGGTCTGGAGAAGGTCGTGATGATCCGCCCCGGCTACGCCATCGAATACGACTATGTCGACCCGCGCGAGCTGAAGCCGACGCTGGAGACACGCCGGGCGCCGCGTCTGTTCCTGGCGGGCCAGATCAACGGCACCACCGGTTATGAGGAAGCGGCGGCCCAGGGCCTGATGGCCGGCATCAACGCCGCGCTGGCGGCGAGCGGCAACCGCGAGGGCTTCGTCCTCGACCGTGCCGACGCCTATATCGGCGTGCTGATCGACGATCTGATCGGCCGGGGCACCAACGAACCCTACCGCATGTTCACCTCGCGCGCCGAATACCGGCTGCTGCTGCGCGCCGACAACGCCGACCAGCGGCTGACCGACAAGGGCGTCGCCATCGGCTGCGTCGGGTCGGAGCGCCGCGATGTCTTCGCCGCCAAAAGTGCCGCCCTGTCCGCCGGCCGTGCCCTGGTCGCCGCGCTGCAGGCAACCCCGGCCGAGTTGGCCCGCCAGGGCGTCGCGGTCAATCAGGACGGCGTGCGCCGCTCCGCCGCCGACCTGTTGCGGTATCCCGACATCGACCTCGCGGCGCTGACCCGCCTGTGGCCGGAGCTGGGCGAGATCGCGCCGGAAATCGCCGAGCAGCTGGAGATCGACGGCAAATACGCCGGTTATCTCGGCCGGCAGGAGGCGGATATCCGCGCCTTCCGCAAGGACGAGTCCCTCGCGCTCCCCGACGATCTGGATGTCGACGGCATCGGCAGCCTGTCCGCTGAAATCCGCCAGAAGCTGCGCCAGTCGCGCCCGGCGACCTTGGGTGCGGCGGCCCGCATTCCCGGAATGACCCCGGCGGCCCTCGTCGCCCTGCTCCGTCATGTGAAGCGTCGCGACGGGATTGCGTCCGGGGTGGCGGCGGAATGAGCAGGTTCGACTCCGTTGCGTTTCAGGAAGCCACCGGCGTTTCACGTGAAACACTCGACCGCCTGATCGCCTACGAGGCGCTGTTGCGCAAGTGGCAGCCGAAGATCAATCTGGTCGGTCCTTCCACCCTGCCCGATGCCTGGAAGCGTCACTTTCTCGACTCCGCCCAACTTTATCCGCTGCTGCCGGAGGACACGCGGGTGCTGGTCGATCTCGGCAGCGGTGCCGGCTTCCCCGGCCTGGTGCTCGCCATCCTCGGTGTGCCGCAGGTGCATCTGATCGAGAGCGACGTGCGCAAATGCGCTTTTCTGCGCGAGGTCGCCCGCGTCTGCGAAGCGCCGGTCACCGTCCACACCAAGCGGATCGAAACCGTCACCGGGATCGAGGCCGATGTCGTCACCGCCCGAGCGTTGGCGCCGCTGGCCGACCTCTTCGGCTGGGCTCATCCTTTCATCGGATCGCGCGGCAAGTGTCTGTTCCTCAAGGGCGCGGCCCTGGACGACGAATTGACCGCCGCCACCCGATACTGGACAATGCGTGCCGAGCGCTTCGACAGCCGCACCGATCCGAGCGGAACCATCCTGCGTGTGAGTCATCTTGAGCGTGCGTGAAGACCGTGCCTGACACTGTTGTTCCTCCGCCCTCCTCCCGCCAACCGGACCCCCGAGAGGCTGCCATGTCCGCCGTCACCCGTCCCCTTGCCCGTGTGGTTGCGATTGCCAACCAGAAGGGCGGCGTGGGCAAGACCACGACGACGATCAACCTCGCCACCGCGCTCGCCGTCATCGGCAAGCGGGTGCTGGTGATCGACCTCGACCCGCAGGGCAATGCGTCCACCGGCCTCGGCATTCCACGCTCCGACCGGCGCATCGGCATCTATGACGTGCTGTTCGACGACGTGTCGCTGGAGGATGCCGCCACCCCGTCCTCGGTGCCGAACCTGTCGATCATCACCTCGTCGGTGGACCTGTCGGGTGCGGAAATCGAGCTGGTCGGCGCCGAACGGCGCGAGTTCCGCCTGCGCGAGGCGGTCGCCAACAGCGCGCTGGAATACGACTACGTCCTGATCGACTGCCCGCCGGCGCTGGGTCTGCTGACCCTGAACGCCCTGGTCGCCTCGCATGCCGTGATGGTCCCCCTGCAGTGCGAGTTCTACGCCCTGGAGGGTCTCAGCCATCTGGTCCGCACCATCGAGCGGGTGAAGCGCGCCTTCAACCCGAACCTCGACATCCACGGCGTCGTGCTGACCATGTTCGACAAGCGCAACAACCTGTCGGACATGGTGGCGGCGGACGTTCGCGGCTTCTTCGGGGAGAAGGTGTACGACACCGTGATCCCGCGCAACGTCAAGGTTTCCGAGGCGCCGTCGCACGGCAAGCCGGTGCTGATCTACGACATGCGCTGCCCCGGATCCCAGGCTTACATCCATCTGGCGGGCGAGGTGCTGCGCCGTGAGAAGAGACTGACCGCATGATCGACGACACCAAACAAGGTGGCGCCCGCCGCGCCAGCCTGGGCCGCGGCCTTTCCGCCCTGTTCGGCGAGGCTACCGAGGATTATTCGGCGCTCGACAAGGTGCGGCAGTCCAAGCAGGTGCCGATCGAGTTCGTCCATCCGGGCAAATACCAGCCGCGGCGGAAGTTCGACGAGGAGGCGATCAGCGGCCTCGTCGAGTCCATCCGCGACAAGGGCATCCTGCAGCCGCTGCTGGTCCGCCGCGACTCCGAGGATGCGAATTCCTACGAGCTGATCGCCGGCGAACGCCGCTGGCGCGCGGCGCAGGTCGCCGGCCTGCACGAGGTGCCGGTCATCATCCGCGATCTCAGCGACCGCGAGGCGCTGGAAATCGCGCTGATCGAGAACATCCAGCGCCAGGATCTGACCCCTCTCGAAGAGGCGGAAGGCTACCGCCGCTTGATGGAGGAGTTCGAGCACACGCAGGAGGATCTGGCCCGCGCCGTCGGCAAGAGCCGCAGCCATGTCGCCAACATGATGCGCCTGCTGGCTCTGCCCGACCCGGTCAAGTCGATGGTGCAGGAAGGCGCGCTGACCGCCGGCCACGCCCGCGCCCTGCTGACCGCCCCGGATCCGGCCGCGGTCGCCCGCGAGGTGATCACGCGCGGCCTGAATGTCCGCCAGACCGAAGACCTGATGCGGGGCGACCAGCCCAAGGCCAGGAAGGGCAAGGGCGCGAATGATGGAACCGGCGCCGCCCCGGCGATGAAGGATGTCGACCTGATCAATCTGGAGGAGGAGATCTCCGCCCGCATCGGGTTGAAGGTCGCGATCAATCCCCAGGGTCAGCGCGGCACGATCACCATCCACTACCAGACGCTCGACCAGCTGGACGACGTTCTGCACCGTCTGGGTGGGGAAGAGTAAGTCCAGCGGTCGAAGGGGACCGCCGGTTTAATGGGGGTGGGGGGCACTTCCCCCCTACCCCCGTACCCTCTCCAGATCGATGTAGCGGTAGAACAGCCCATTCTCTTCCATCGGCGCGCTCGACCACACCTCGGCCCATTCCGCACCGATGGGCGGCATCACCGTGTCGCCGTGCACCGCGCTCTCCACGCGGGTCAGGTGCAGGAGATCGGCGATGGGCAGGGTCTCGCGGAACAGCGCGGCGCCGCCGATGACGCAGAGTTCCGCCGCACCGGATTCCTGGGCCCAGGATATGGCGGCTCCCAACCCGGAGAACCAGCGGGCGCCATCCCGCTCGCCGACCGCTGCCCGACGGCTGACGACGAGGTTGTCGCGGCCGGGAAGCGGGCGCAGCGGCAGAGACTCCCAGGTTTTGCGGCCCATCAGCACCGGCTTGCCCAGGGTCAGCTGCTTGAACCGGCGCAGATCGCCGGGAAGATGCCAGGGCAACCGGCCATCGCGGCCGATCACGTCGTTCATCGCAGCGGCCACAATCAGACTGATGCGCATCCCCTGCCCTTTCCCGGTTCGGAACCGGGGAAATCTTACGCTAAAATCGCGCTGAGTACCGCGTTCAGTCGCTGTAGCCCTTCCGATGTCGCAGAGACCCGATCCGCGTCGCGGGTAAGGAAACCGCCTTCGATCAGGCGGGACAACGCCGCCGGCTCGACGAAATCGTCCAGCGTCCGTCCGGTTTCCTCCGTCAGCCGGGCGAGCCGCACCCCCTCGCGGAGGCGCAGCCCCATCATCAGCAACTCGGTGCCGCGGGCATCGCGGTCGATCGGGCTGGGAACGGCGGCGCCATGGCCGTCGCGTTCCACCCGTTCCAGCCAGATTTCCGGGGCACGGTGGGCGCGGGTCGCGAACTTGTCGCCGTCCAGCGTCAGCCGGCCATGTGCGCCGGGACCGATGCCGACATAATCGCCATAGCGCCAATAAGTCAGGTTGTGACGGCTTTCCTCGCCCGGACGGGCGTGGTTGGAAATCTCGTAGGCCGGCAGCCCCGCCGCCGCCAGCTGGCTCTGCGTCGCCTCGTAGAGATCGCCGGCCAACTCCTCGTCGGGCAGCACCAGATCGCCACGGGCGTGCAGCGGGTAGAAGGCCGTCCCCTCCTCGATCGTCAGCTGATAGACCGAGAGATGGCCGACGGCGTAATCCAGCGCCCGCGCCAACTCCGCCTGCCAGGCCGCCACCGTCTGACCGGGACGGGCATAGATCAGGTCGAAGGAAAAGCGGTCGAAGGTCCGCGCGGCCAGTTCGATGGCGCCGGTGGCCTCCGCCGCGTTATGCTGACGGCCGAGGAATTTCAGGCTGGCGTCGTCCAGCGCCTGAATGCCGAGGGAAACGCGGTTGATCCCGGCGGTGCGGAAGGCGCGGAATTTGTCGGCCTCGACGGAGGTCGGATTGGCCTCCAGCGTCACTTCCAGCCCCTTGGCGATTTGCCAGCGTTCCGCGACGCGGTCGATGATGGCGCCGACCGTCGCCGGTTCCATCAGCGACGGGGTGCCGCCGCCGAAGAAGATCGAGGTGACGGTGCGCCCGGCCGTCAGGTCGGCGTAATGATCCAGTTCGCGCAGCAGCCCGGCCCGCCAGCGGTCATGATCGACGCGCTCGCGGACATGGCTGTTGAAATCGCAGTACGGGCACTTCGACTTGCAGAAGGGCCAATGGACGTAGACGGCGAAACCAGGATCGGACGCACTCACCGGAAGCACCGCTCCACCAACTGGCGGAAGGCGTCGGCGCGGTGGCTCATCTCGTGCTTCTTGAACGGGTCCATCTCGCCGAAGGTCAGGCCGTGGCCGTCCGGCAGGAACATCGGGTCATAGCCGAAGCCATGCGGACCGCGCGGCGGCCAGACCAGCGTGCCGTAGCAGCGGCCCTCCACCGTCTCGACATGGCCGTCCGGCCAGGCGAGCGACAGCGCGCAGACGAAATAGGCGCTGCGGTCGGTGCTGCCGGCAAGACCGTCCTCGACCTTCCGCATCGCCATGGCGAAGTCCTTGGCCGGGCCGGCCCAGCGGGCGGAATAGATGCCGGGATCGCCGTTCAGCGCCGGCACCACCAGCCCGCTGTCGTCGGCGAGCGCGACATGGCCGGCGGCGGCCGCGGCCTTGGCCTTCAGCTCCGCATTGGCGATGAAGGTGGTTCCGGTCTCTTCCGGTTCGGGCAGGCCCAGCTCCCCGGCCGAGGTGAAGGTGGCGACATAGGGGCCGAGCAGGTCGGCGATCTCGCGCACCTTGCCCTTGTTGTGGCTGGCGATGACGAGGGTGTCGCCGGTGAAGCGGCGGGGAGCGGACATGGTCATAACCTCTGGCTGATGCGGCCTTACTTGATGCCGAGAACCTGCTTCTGCAACGCCACCAGTTCGTTCACGCCCTTGCGGGCGAGCGCCAGCAGCTCCATGAACTGCGGCTCGGAGAACGGGGTTTCCTCGGCGGTGCCCTGGATTTCGACGATGCCGGCCTTGCCGGTCAGGACGAAGTTGGCATCGGCCTGCGCCTTGGAGTCCTCGTCATAGTCGAGGTCGAGCACGGCGTTGCCCTGGTACAGGCCGCAGGACACGGCGGCGACCTGATCGGTCAGCGGCATGGTCTTCAGCGCGCCGATCTGCATCAGGTGCTGGAAGGCCAGATGCAGGGCGACATAGCTGCCGGTGATGGCGGCGGTGCGGGTGCCGCCGTCGGCCTGGATGACGTCGCAGTCGATCTTGATCTGCTTCTCGCCCATCGCCGAACGGTCGGTGACGGCGCGCAGGGCGCGGCCGATCAGGCGCTGGATTTCCTGGGTGCGGCCGGACTGCTTGCCCTTGGCCGCCTCGCGGTCGGTGCGGCTGTGGGTGGAGCGCGGCAGCATGCCGTATTCGGCGGTGACCCAGCCGAGCCCGGTGTTCTTCAGGAAACGCGGCACCGTTTCGTCGACGCTGGCCGTGCACAGCACATGGGTGTTGCCGAAGCGTACCATGCAGGAGCCCTCGGCATAGCGGCTGAAGCCGGTTTCGAGGGAGACGGTGCGCAGTTGGTCGAAGGCGCGGCCGGAGGGGCGCATGGGCATCATTCCGAAGGTCGTTTTTGATCCGGCGGCAAGCTAACGGCTCTGCCCGGTCCCGTCCAGCATGGCGTCTTTCCCGCCGTCCAGCACCGATGCGCGAGCGCTGCCCTGCAGTGGAAGAACCGGAATCTGATGGGAGGACAAACAAACTGAATATGTCGTTAATCAGCAGGAAAATGCATGATTCGTACAAAATGGAGGCGATCGAGGCTTGGCGAGTTGCGCGTTCGGCGTATACCATCGCTGCCCCACCGTCGGCAGCGCACCGCACAAAAAGGCATCAACGACGACCGACGGGCTGCACACTCCGTTGAGGAACACGACATCCATGTCCGATACCAAGCGCGTCACCGACGAAGAGGCCCTGCTGCTGCATTCCAGCGGCCGGCCCGGCAAGCTGGAAATCACCCCGACCAAGCCGCTGACCACCCAACGCGATCTGGCGCTGGCCTATTCGCCCGGCGTGGCGGTCCCCTGCCTGCGCATCGCCGAGGATCCGTCCCTCGCCTACGACTACACGGCCAAGGGCAACATCGTCGCCATCATCTCCAACGGCACGGCGGTGCTGGGGCTGGGCGACCTCGGCGCTCTGGCCGGCAAGCCGGTGATGGAAGGCAAGGCGGTGCTGTTCAAGCGCTTCGCCGACGTCGACGGCATCGACCTGGAGGTCGACACCCGCGACGTGGACGAGTTCGTCAACTGCGTGCGCTTCCTCGGCCCCAGCTTCGGCGGCATCAACCTGGAAGACATCAAGGCGCCCGACTGCTTCATCATCGAGGAACGGCTGCGCGAACTGCTGGACATCCCGGTCTTCCATGACGACCAGCACGGCACCGCGATCATCGCCGCCGCCGGGCTGATCAACGCCTGCGACATCACCGGGCGCAAGATCGAAGACGTGAAGATGGTGGTGAACGGCGCCGGGGCGGCGGGCATCGCCTGCGCCGAGCTGTTCTGCACGATGGGTGTTTCACGTGAAAACATCATCCTGTGCGACACCAAGGGCGTGGTCTATCGCGGCCGCACCAACGGCATGAACCAGTGGAAGTCGTCCTTCGCGGTCGATACCGACAAGCGCACGCTGGAAGAGGCGGTGGCCGGGTCCGACGTGTTCGTCGGCCTGTCGGCCAAAGGGGCGATGACGCCGGAGATGGTGAAGTCGATGGCGGCCAAGCCGATCATCTTCGCGCTGGCCAACCCCGACCCGGAAATCACGCCGGAGGAGGTGAAGGCGGTGCGCGCGGATGCCATCGTGGCGACCGGCCGTTCCGACTACCCGAACCAGGTCAACAACGTCCTGGGCTTCCCTTACCTGTTCCGCGGCGCGCTGGATGTCCGTGCCACCACCATCAACGAGGCGATGAAGGTCGCCGCGGCGAAGGCGCTGGCGGCGCTGGCGCGCGAGGACGTGCCGGACGAGGTCGACGCCGCCTATTCCGGGCGCCGGCTGCGCTATGGACCGGACTACATCATTCCGGTGCCCTTCGACCCGCGCCTGATCGTCACCGTCCCGGCCGCCGTCGCCCAGGCCGCCATGGAAAGCGGCGTGGCGCGCAAGCCGATCCTGGACCTGACCAGCTACAAGCATTCCCTGCGCACCCGTCTGGACCCGACGGCGGACAGCCTGGAACTGATCTTGGAGAAGGTGCGGACCAACCCGCGCCGCGTCGTCTTCGCCGAGGGCGAGGAGGAACGGACGATCCGCGCCGCCATGGCCTTCCGCGCCCACGGCTATGGCACGCCGGTGTTGATCGGCCGCGAGGAGGTGATCAGGGAACAGCTGACGGCGATGGGCCAGCCCAACGTCCAGTTCGAAATCCACAATGCCCGCCTGTCGGACGCCAACCGCCGCTATGCCGACCATCTCTACCGCCGCCTGCAGCGCAAGGGCGCGCTGCTGCGCGATTGCCAGCGGATGGTCAACCAGGACCGCAACGTCTTCGCCGCCTGCATGGTGGCCCAGGGCGACGCCCACGCCATGGTGACCGGCCTGACCCGCAGCTTCGGCGTCGCGTACGAGGAACTCCGCCGGGTCATCGACCCGAAGGCGAACGAGCCGGTGTTCGGTCTGCACCTGTTCATCACCCGCAACCGCACCGTCTTCATCGCCGACACCACCGTCCATGTCCGTCCCGACGGCAAGACGCTGGCCGACATCGCCGTCGGCGCCGCGGCCAAGGCCCGGCAGATGGGGCATGAACCGCGGGTGGCGCTGCTGTCCTTCTCCAACTTCGGCCAGACGCCGCACCCGAACACCGACCCGTTGCGCGAAGCCCTGTCGATCCTCGACAGCCGCCGGGTCGATTTCGAGTATGACGGCGAGATGTCGGCCGACGTGGCGCTGGATTACCAGCTGATGAAGCGGGTGTATCCGTTCTCGCGGCTGTCCGGCCCGGCCAACGTGCTGATCATGCCCGGCCTGCATTCGGCCAACATCTCGGCCAAGCTGCTGAACAAGATGGCCGGCGGTCAGATGATCGGCCCGTTGCTGATCGGTTTGGACAAGCCGGCGCAGATCGTCACCATGGGCGCTTCGGTCAACGACATCGTCACCGCCGCTGCCCTGGCGGCGCATGACTCGCTGCCCTGGTGAGGTAAGACGTCCCTTCTGGAATCTTCTTCTCCCCAACGGGAGAAGGAGATTCATTCATCACTCCAACGCCTTGTAGAAGTACGTGGTGTCGCAGAACCCGCCCTGCGGCCACAGGGCGTAATTAGGGATGACGCCGACCTTCACCCAGCCGGCGCGTGCGTACAGGCGTTCGGCATCGGGGGAGGCGGTGTCCAGCACCAGCAGGGTCTTGCCGGCGGCGCGGGCGGCGTCCTCGGCGGCCTTCATCAGGGCGGCGCCGACACCGCGGCGGCGGGCGCGGCGGTGGACCAGCATCTTGGACAGGTCGGCCCGGTGCGGCTGGTTCGGCGGCTGGGCGACGACCAGCTGGACGGTGCCCAGCACGCCCTCCCCGTCCTCGGCCACCAGCAGGATGCGGCTGCCTTGCTCCACCTCCAGCGCCACGTTGCGCCAGAAGCCTTCGGCGGTGGCCCGATCGAGCGATGCCATGAAGCTGACGGAAGCACCGCCCGCCACGCAATCGAGCAGCACGTCGGTCAACTCCGGCACGGCGGCACGGGCATCGGCGGCCGACAGCATGCGGACCGTGATGGCGGCAATCCTGGCGGTAAACTCGACGGCTGTCCCGCTCGCTCCGTTCTCGCGGCCGGAACCGACGCAAGTGCTGTCCATGGCGTGCTCCTTCAGCGTTTAACGGTGTTTAAGACAGGGCGCCCGTCGGTGGTCAGCGCCACGATATAGCGGGCCGTCCGGTCGGTCGGATTGTGGAAGCCGGTCGGCCGGTCCAGCCGCATGGCGAGGCAGTCGCCGGCGGACAGCCGGTGCGTCGCCTCCCCCACCGTCAGGTCCATGGCGCCGTCCAGAAGATAGATCTGCTGCTCCACCGTCGCGGCGCGGTTGCCGCTGTCGTAGAAGACGCGGGCGCCCGGCGGCAACTCCACCTCCACCAATTCGATGGGCGACGGGAAGCCCGGCGGCGACAGGTTGCGGCGGCGGTAGCCGGTGGCGGGGTCGGTCCAGGCGATCTGGTCGGAACGTCGGGCGACCGGAGAGGCGTCCTGCCGCTCGGCCTGCGCGAACAAGGCGGCCAGCGTCACGCCCAATCCGGCGGCGAGCCGGTCCAGGACGGAGGCGGTCGGGCTGCTCTCCCCCCGCTCCACCAGTGAAATCATCGAGCGGCTGACCCCCGCCCGTTCCGCCAGTCCGTCGAGGGTCAATCCCTGCTCCGCCCGCAAGGCGCGCAGGCGGGTGGCAAGGCGGCCGACGATGTCGGTTTTCGTGTTCTCCATGATCATAGAATGAAGTTCCATTATATTGGAGTCAACGAAGGACCGCGTGGCTGCGGCCATAGCTCCGGCCATGAATCTTTTATGACCGCCGCGCCGCATGCGTGACGATGGTGTAGAAGGGCTGAACGTCACGTTGCCTGTCCCGCCACCCTCAGATCCGGTGCCGTTCCCATGCGCCCGAAGGCGTCGCCGCCCACCCCGTTGCTGACCGCGATCCTGTTGATGCTGGCGCCCCTGCTGGTCGTGCTGGCCTGGGCGGTGCATGTCGGGGCGCTGCATGGCGGGTTGGCTCTGGCGGCGGCGGCGCTGGCGCTGACCGGCGCGGTGCTGGTCCTGCGCAGCCACCGGCGCGATGCCGATGCGGTGACCGATTACGCCGCGCGGCTGGCGGAAGCCGACGAGCCGCTGGCCCCGGCCGGCACGCCGCCCGCCCTGAAGGCGCTGACCGCGACCGTCGGCCGGCTGCACCGGGTCGGCCTGCGCCGGGCGGAACGCGTGCGGATGCAGCTGGAGGCGAATGAAGCGGTGATCGACGCCCTGCCCGCCCCGCTGCTGCTGATGGATGCGGAGCGGCAGGTGGTACGGGCCAACCAGTCCGCGCGGGAGTTGTTCGGCGACAAGGTGGTGGACCGCGACCTCGCCTCCTCCCTGCGCACCCCGGCGGTGCTGGAGGCGGTGGATTCGGTCCTGCGCGGCGGTGCGTCGCGCATCATCGAATTCACGCTGCCGGTCCCGGTGGAGCGCAGCTTCGAGGCGCAGGTGAAGCCCTTCCAGCGGCTGGTGCCGGAACCCGACCCTTCCCTGCTGGACGGAGAGATCAAGGAGGATCCGGCGCCGCGTCCGCACACCGTCGCCCGCATGGCGATCCTGACCCTGCACGACGTCACCGCCGCCCGCCGGTCGGAGCAGATGCGCGCCGACTTCATCGCCAACGCCAGCCACGAACTGCGCACGCCGCTGTCATCGCTGCTGGGCTTCATCGAAACGCTGCGCGGTCCTGCGCGCGACGATCCCGAGGCGCAGGACCGCTTCCTGTCGATCATGCACGACCAGGCCAGCCGCATGACCCGGCTGGTCAACGATCTGCTGTCCCTCTCCCGCATCGAGTTGGACGAGCATATGCCGCCCAGCGGCCGGGTCGATGTGGTGGAGGAATTGGAGAACGTCATCGCCGCGCTGGAACTGAAGGCGGCCCAGCGCCGCATCCGCCTGCGGCTGGAAGCGCCGGAAGCCCTGCCCTATGTCGTCGGCGACGAGGACCAGCTGACCCAGGTCTTCCAGAATCTGGTCAGCAACGCGATCAAATACACACGCGAGGCCACCGACGTGATCGTCACCGTGGCGCTGGCCGACGGCGCGGCGGTTGGTTTTGCGGGGCTGCCAACGCCCGCCGGGGCCACGGCGAAGGACAAGCGCGCGGTGCGGGGCGGCACATCCATGGTGTCGGTGTCGGTGCGCGACCATGGCGACGGCATCGCCCGCACCCACCTGCCCCGCCTGACCGAACGCTTCTACCGCGTCGACGCCGCGCGGTCCCGCGCCATGGGCGGCACCGGGCTGGGGCTCGCCATCGTCAAGCACATCCTGAACCGCCACCGCGGCCGTCTGACCATCGAAAGCGAGGTCGGGGTGGGCAGCGCCTTCACCGTCTATCTGCCCGCGGCGGGAGAGGCTGCCTCTTCCTCCCTCCAAACTCCCCTTTCCCCTCAGGGAGAGAGAGGATTTGGCGTGGTATAGGCATGGCGCGGTACTCCGTGACCGTGTCATGAAAGTGTCATAAAAACGCAATCATGCGGTCTCCCTCCGGGTCTATGGTCCGCGCCATTCCGATGGACCAGTCTCCGTTTCCCCAAGGAGGGCACCCGTGACCACCCGGATGCATGTCTACGCCGTGACCGCCTTGGGCCTGGGATTGGGTGCTATCCTTACCGCCGCCCCAGCTTCTGCGCAGTCGCGCGACCAGATCCGCGCGGTCGGCTCTTCCACCGTCTTCCCCTTCACCACCGCGGTGGCCGAAGCCTTCGGCAAGACCGGCAAGTTCAAGACGCCGGTGGTCGAGTCCACCGGCACCGGCGGCGGGTTGAAGCTGTTCTGCGCCGGCGTCGGCCCGGCCCATCCCGACGTCGTCAACGCGTCGCGCCGCATCAAGAAGTCGGAGGTCGACCAGTGCGCCGCCAACGGCGTCACCACGATCACCGAGCTGAAGATCGGCTATGACGGCATCGCGCTGGCCTCGTCCAAGAAGGCGGCGCCGGTGTCGCTGTCGACCGTCGTGCTGTGGAAGGCGCTGGCCAAGGAGGTGCCGGTGAACGGCGCCCTGGTCGCCAACCCGTACAAGCTGTGGTCGGACATCGACCCGTCGCTGCCCCAGGCGGCGATCGAGGTGCTGGGCCCGCCCCCCACCTCCGGTACCCGCGACACCTTCAACGAACTGGCGATGCTGGAGGGCTGCAACAAGGTGGCCGAGGTCGCCGGGGCGGTTCCCGACGAGAAGGCGCGCGAGCGTGCCTGCATGACGATCCGCGAGGACGGCGCCTATGTCGAGGCCGGCGAGAACGACAACCTGATCGTCCAGAAGCTGACCGCCAACCCCAATGCCTTCGGCGTGTTCGGCTACAGCTATCTCGACCAGAACCGCGACACCCTGCGCGCGGCGCCGATGAACGGGGTGGAGCTGACGGCGGAGACGGTGGCGGCCGGCAGGTATGAGCTGGCGCGTCCGCTCTACATCTACGTCAAGACCGCCCATGCCGGCGTCATTCCGGGGATCCGAGAATTCATCGGCGAATACACCTCCGAACGCGCGGTGGGAGAGGACGGCTATCTGGTCGACAAGGGCCTGATCCCGGAGCCGAAGGGGCTGCGCGATACCGCCCGCATCCAGGCGGTCGGCCTGACGCCGCTGCGGTTCTGACCATCCTGTCTCCCTCCGGGCATTCCGAATGCAGCTGACCCTTCTCGCCCTGATCCTGGCCCTGCTAACCGTGATCGGCTTCATGACCGGCCGGTCGCGCGCGGCGGCGTCCGTCGGCGGGCGGGTGGCGGAGCTGCATTCGGTCCCCTCCTACCACGGCGTCTATGTGGCCCTGTGGGCCGGGCTGCCGGCGCTGCTGCTGTTCGTGGCCTGGACCGCGTCGGAAGGCTGGCTCGCCATGCAGCTGGTGCTGTCCGCCCTGCCGGAACGGCTGACCACCGGCGACGGCCAGTCGGTCGCCCTGCTGAAGGCCGACATCCTCAACCTCGCCCGCGGCATCGCCACCGGGCGGGAGCCCGACCCCCTGGTGCAGGATGCGGCCCGCCGCTATGCGGCCTTGCGCGAGCTTGCCGACTGGAGCCTGCTGGCCGTCGGCGCCAGCCTGGCGGTCGCCGGCCTCGCCTGGGGCCGCCACCGCATCGGGCCGGACCTGCGCGCCCGCCCGGTGGTGGAGCGGGTGGTGCGGGCGGCGCTGATCGTCTGCTCGATGGTCGCCATCCTGACCACGGTCGGCATCGTCCTGTCGCTGCTGTTCGAGGCGCTGCGCTTCTTCACCGTCGTTTCGCCGGTCGACTTCCTGTTCGGCACCCATTGGAGCCCGCAGATGGCGATGCGGGCCGATCAGGTCGGCTCCAGCGGTTCCTTCGGGGCGATCCCGCTGTTCGCCGGCACGCTTCTCATCACCGTCATCGCCATGCTGGTGGCGGTGCCGGTCGGGCTGATGGCGGCGATCTACATGTCGGAATATGCCGGGCGCGGCGTGCGCACCTGGCTGAAGCCGGCGCTGGAGATCCTGGCCGGCATCCCGACCGTGGTCTACGGCTACTTCGCGGCACTGACCATGGCGCCCTTCGTGCGCTCGGTGGGCGAGGTGCTGGGGCTGGACGTCAGTTCGGAATCGGCGCTGGCCGCCGGCATCGTCATGGGGGTGATGATCATCCCCTTCGTCAGTTCCCTGTCGGACGACGTCATCAACGCGGTGCCGCAGGGCTTGCGCGACGGCTCCTACGGCCTCGGCGCCACCAAGTCGGAGACGATCAAGCAGGTGGTCCTGCCGGCGGCGCTGCCGGGCATCGTCGCCGCGGTGATGCTGGCGGTCAGCCGCGCCATCGGCGAGACGATGATCGTCACCATGGCGTCCGGCCTGACCGCCAATATGACCGCCAACCCGCTGCAGGCGGTGACCACCGTCACCACCCAGATCGCCACGCTGCTGGTCGGCGACCAGGAGTTCGACAGCCCGAAGACGCTGTCGGCCTTCGGCCTCGGCCTCGTGCTGTTCCTCGTCACGCTCTGCCTCAACATGGTCGCCCTGCGGGTGGTCCGGACCTATCGGGAAAAATATGACTGACCTCGTCGAGCGGGACGCGGCGGCCGTGACGCCCTCACCTGAGTCCTCCCCCGCCGCTCCGGCGAAGCCGCGCGTCAGGAGCGAGGCCTTCGCCCGCCGCCTGCGCGCCCGTCACGC
Organism: Azospirillum ramasamyi; assembly: GCF_003233655.1. Classification (NCBI taxonomy): domain Bacteria; kingdom Pseudomonadati; phylum Pseudomonadota; class Alphaproteobacteria; order Rhodospirillales; family Azospirillaceae; genus Azospirillum; species Azospirillum ramasamyi. Next base: position 2,474,754 of record NZ_CP029829.1, on the reverse strand, counting down.
CGCCGAGCGCCGCTTCCGGCTGGCCGGGGCGGCGGCGGTGGCGCTGGCGGCGATGATGCTGGTGGTGCTGCTGGGCTCCATCGTCGCCAAGGGCAGCACCGCATTCTGGGAAACGCGCATCCGGCTGGAGGTGACGCTGGACCCGGCGGAGGTGGCCGAGCGCAACTACATGCCCATGCTGCGCCGGGCGCTGTATGCGCAGTTCCCGGAGGTGAGCGACCGCGCCGGCCGCCGCGTGCTGAACGACCTGCTGTCGTCGGGCGCGCCCTACGAGCTGGAGGCGATGGTCGCCAGGGATCCGGCGCTGGCCGGCACCACGCTGACCGTCTGGGTGCGCGCCGACGACCAGATCGACCAGTTGGTGAAGGGCCGCTACCGCCGCGACCTGCCGGAGAGCGAACGCGGCCTCAGCGACGCCAAGATCGCCGCCGCCGACGCGCTGCTGGCCTCCGGCGCGCTGGCGCAGGGCTTCAACACCACCCTGTTCACGGCCGGCGACAGCCGCGAGCCGGAACAGGCCGGCATCGGCGGCGCCGTCGTCGGCTCGCTGCTGACGCTCCTGGTGACCATGGGGCTGTCGGTGCCGGTGGGCATCGCCGCCGCGGTCTATCTGGAGGAATTCGCGCCCAGGAACCGCTGGACCGACCTGATCGAGGTGAACATCAACAACCTCGCCGCGGTGCCGTCGATCATATTCGGCCTGCTGGGCCTCGCCGTGTTCCTCGGCTTCTTCGGCATGCCGCGCTCCGCCCCGCTGGTCGGCGGGCTGGTGATGGCGCTGATGACGCTGCCGGTCATCATCATCGCGTCCCGCGCCGCTCTGAAGGCGGTGCCGTCGTCGATCCGCGAGGCGGCGCTGGGCATCGGCGCCTCGCCGCTGCAGACGGTGCTGCACCATGTGCTGCCGCTGGCGATGCCCGGCATCCTGACCGGCACCATCATCGGCATGGTCCGCGCGCTGGGCGAGACGGCGCCGCTGCTGATGATCGGCATGGTCGCCTTCATCGTCGACGTGCCCCAGGGGCTGACCGACAGCGCCACGGTGCTGCCCGTTCAGATCTACATGTGGGCCGACAGCCCCGAGCGCGCCTTCACCGAACGCACTTCGGCGGCGATCCTGATCCTGCTCGGCATCCTGATCCTGCTGAACGGGACGGCCGTGATCCTGCGCAAGATTTTCGAGAGACGGTGGTGAGCGCCATGAGCATCCCGAGCGGCATCAAGAGCGGTATTCCGGGCCAGCTGAAGCTGCGGCCTCGCGGCGACCGGCGCCCCGACCAACATCCGGGCCAGCGGCCCGGCGCCGCCCTGCCCAGCAAGATGACCGCCCGCGGGGTGAAGGTGTTCTATGGCGCCAAGCAGGCGCTGAAGGGCATCGATCTCGACATCCACGAAAACCGGGTGCTGGCGCTGATCGGCCCGTCCGGCTGCGGCAAGTCGACCTTCCTGCGCTGCCTGAACCGGATGAACGACACCATCGAGGGCTGCCGGATCGAGGGACGGATCGCGCTGGACGGCGAGGATGTCTACGGCAAGACCGTGGACGCGGTGCAGCTGCGCGCCCGCGTCGGCATGGTGTTCCAGAAGCCGAACCCCTTTCCGAAGTCGATCTACGACAACATCGCCTACGGCCCGCGCATCCACGGCCTGGCTTCCGGCCGGGACGAGCTGGACGAGGTGGTGCAGACCTCCCTCAAGCGCGCCGGCCTGTGGGGCGAGGTGAAGGACCGCCTGCGCGAGCCCGGCACCAGCCTGTCCGGCGGCCAACAGCAGCGGCTGTGCATCGCCCGCGCCATCGCCGTCAGCCCCGAGGTGATCCTGATGGACGAGCCCTGTTCCGCGCTCGACTCCATCGCGACCGCCCATATCGAGGAGCTGATCGACGAGCTGCGGGCCAACTACACCATCGTCATCGTCACCCACAACATGCAGCAGGCCGCCCGCGTGTCCCAGCGCACCGCCTTTTTCCATCTGGGCGAGATGGTGGAGTGCGACGACACCGGCGAGATCTTCACCAACCCACGCGACGAACGCACCCAGGGCTACATCACCGGCCGCTACGGCTGAACCCTGTGCATCACGCTTGCGCCCCCTTCCCTCTTTGTTGAAAAGGCTGTCCCATGCCGGTTAACGTCGAGACGCGCGCTGTGAACGGAGCCTCCATGAACGCGGCCCTCAAGCCGCTCGTCCTGGTCGTCGAGGACGAGGCCGACATCCTGACGCTGTTGAGGTACAACCTGGAAAAGGAAGGCTTCCGCGTCGCCACCGCCAGCGACGGCGAGGAGGCCCTGTTGGCCGCCGGCGAACAGACGCCGCACATCGTGCTGCTCGACTGGATGCTGCCGCTGATGAGCGGGCTGGAGGTCTGCCGCCAGCTGCGCCGCAACGCCAAGACCCGCGACATTCCGATCATCATGCTGACCGCCCGCGGCGAGGAAGGGGACCGGGTGCGCGGCCTGAATTCCGGCGCGGACGACTACATCACCAAGCCCTTCTCCCCGACCGAACTGGTGGCCCGCATGCGCGCGGTGCTGCGCCGCGCCTCTCCCGGCATGACCGACGAGGTGCTGACCTTCGCCGACGTGACGATGGATCTGGCCGCCCACCGCGTACGCCGCAACGGCCGGGACGTACATCTGGGGCCGACCGAATTCCGCCTGCTGCGCCACTTCATGCAGCATCCCGGCCGCGTCTTCTCCCGCGAACAGCTGCTCGATCTGGTGTGGGGCCACGACGTGTACGTGGAGCCGCGTACGGTCGACGTACACATCCGCCGCCTGCGCAAGGCGATGAACGAAGACGAAGAGCTGGACCTGATCCGCACCGTACGGTCGGCGGGGTATGCGCTGGATACGAAGTCGGTGTGAGGGTGTTGCTTCGACCGCCCCCTCCCTATCCCTCCACCGCAATCGGACCGGCCAACAGCCGGCCCAAGGGCGGGGAGTGTTAAGGAGGGGGCAACACTGCGGAGGCGGCAACACGCGATGATCCTGCTCTTCACCGACTTCGGCCTTTCCGGCCCCTATACCGGCCAGATGAAGGCGGTGCTGGCGCAGCAGGCGCCCGGCATCTCCGTCATCGACCTGTTCGCCGACGCCCCCGCCTTCGATCCGCAGCTGTCGGCCTATCTGCTGGCCGCCTACGCCCCGGCCTTTCCTGCCGGAAGCGTCTTTCTCTGCGTCGTCGATCCCGGTGTCGGCACCGACCGGCGGCCGGTGATGGTGGAGGCCGACGGGCGCTGGTTCGTCGGTCCCGACAACGGCCTGTTCGCCCTGCTCGCCCGCCGAGCGACGTCGCTGAACGCCTGGACCATCGACTGGATCCCGGACCGGCTGTCCGCCAGCTTCCACGGCCGCGACCTGTTCGCCCCCGTCGCCGCCAGCCTCGCCACCGGCCGGCCGGTTGAGCGCAGCCCGCTCCCCCGTGCCGCCATCGACCGTCCCGGCTGGCCCGACGAACTGGCGCGCATCGTCTATGTCGATGTCTACGGCAACGCCATGACGGGCATGCGGGCATCCACCCTGCCCGCCGATGCGGTGCTGAGCGCCGCCGGCACCCGCATCGTCCATGCCCGCACCTTCGGCGCGGTCGGGCCGGGGGAGCCGCTGTGGTACGGGAACTCCAACGGGCTGGCGGAGATCGCCGTCAACCGCGGGCGGGCCGACAGCACGCTCGGCCTCAGGCTCGGCGACGCGGTGACGGTGGAGTCCTGAACGGACGCAAAAGAAAACCGCCCGGAAGCGGGTGCTTCCGGGCGGTTGATGCTTGTCCGATCAGGCGTCTCGGGATCAGTCGTTGTTGCGCTGACCCAGGAACTGCAGCAGGAACTGGAACAGGTTGATGAAGTCCAGGTACAGCGTCAGGGCGCCCATCAGGGCCAGCTTGCCGGTGCTCTCGTGATCGTAGCCCTCGGCGTAGCTTTCCTTGATCGCCTGGGTGTCGTAGGCGGTCAGGCCGGTGAAGATCAGCACGCCGATGGCGGAGATCGCGAAGTGCAGGGCCGGCGACTGGAAGAAGATGTTCGCCAGGCCGGCGATGACCAGGCCGATGACGCCCATCATCAGGAACGAGCCCATCTTCGACAGGTCGGCCTTCGTGGTGTAGCCGTACAGGCTCATCGCCAGGAAGGTCGCGGCGGTGACGAAGAAGGTCAGAGCGATGGAGGCGCCGGTGAAGACCAGGAAGATCGCCGACATCGACAGGCCCATCGCGCCGCAATAGGCCCAGAAGACGAGCTGGGCGGATGCGAAGGACAGGCGCTGGATGCCGAAGGACAGCACCATCACGAACGCCAGCGGGGCCAGCATCACCACCCACTTCAGCGGCGTTCCGAAGATCGCCGCCATCATGGCCGGGCTGGACGACACGAGTGCGGCGACCAGACCCGTCAGAATCAGGCCGGCGCCCATGTAGTTGTACACGCGCAGCATGTGCTGCCGCAGGCCTTCGTCGAAGTATCCCCGATCTGTCGCGCGGCCCACGGTCGCGAAGCGGTTATAGGTCGGGTCTGCCATGTTGGTTTCCTCGGTGGAATAGGGTGATCCCGTCGGGGTGACATATTGGCGAGTCCGCAATTCGGTTCAATAGGAATCGGCAGCGGCTCTCCAAGATGAAAAAGCTTTCACGTTTCGTTTTTGCTATGGCCATCTGCCGTGTGGGTCATTCGTTCCGAAGCAATGGCGCGGAAGGCTGGCCCAATGCCCGCCAAGTACCATAGAACCCGAACGCGAGCGTGATCGCGGTGCTGAGCAAGGCCGTGGTGATCACTGCGGAGGGCAGGAAGCTCCACTCCCACCGCATCAGGAAGCGCAGCACCGCCCAGGCGGTCAGCGTGCCGATGCCGCCGGCGATGACCGCGGTCAGCAGCCCCAGCAACCCGTATTCCAACAGGAAGGCGCGCAGAACGTCGCCGCGCGTCGCCCCCAGCACCTTCAGCACCACCGCGTCGTAGACCCGGCGGCGGTGGCCGGCGGCGACCGCGCCGGCCAGCACCAGCGTGCCGGCGGCCAGCGTGATGCCGGCGACGATGCGCACCGCCGTGCCGATATGGCCCAGCATCTCCGACACCGTGTCGAGCGCGTCCTGCACCCGCACCATGGTGATGTTGGGGAAGCGCTGCAGCACGGCGCGCTGCACCTGCGTCTCGGCATCCGGTGTGGCGCGGACGGTGGCGACCCAGGTCTGCGGCGCGCCTTCCAGCGTGCCGGGGGCGAAGACCATGGTGAAGTTGATCGCCATGCTGCTGAAATCGGCGGCGCGGACGTTGGCGACCGTCGCCTCGATGCTGCGGCCCAGGATGTTGATGGACAGGGTCGCGCCGGGACCGATGCCGAAGGCCTCGGCGACGCTCTGGTGGATGGAGATCAGCGGCGGCCCGGCATAATCGGTCGGCCACCAGCTGCCGGCGGTGACTGTGGAATGCCTGGGCAGCGTCGCCGAATAGGTGATGCCGCGGTCGCCGGCCAGGATCCAGGCCTGTTCCGGGTTGACCAGCGCCTTGTCGGCGTCCTGTCCGTTCACCCGCTCGATCCGGCCGCGCAGGCTCGGCACCGCCTCGAAGGCGCTGGTGCCGGGGATGCCGGTGACGAGGTCGCGCAAGGGATCGAACTGGTCGCGCTGGATGTCGACGAAGAAGAAGCTGGGAGCGTCCTGCGGGATCGTCTCCGACACCCGGCGGGAGAAGTTGCCCTGGATCAGCGCGATGGCGACCAGCACCGTCAGGCCTAGTCCCAGCGACAGAACCACCGCCGCCGTCGGGTTGCCCGGCCGGTGCAGGTTGGCGAGCGCCAGCCGCAGCCCCGGCCGACGGACACGGCCGACCCGGGCCGCGCCCCAGGTCACCAGCGCCGCCGCGGCGCGGAAGGCGATGAAGGTGGCGATGGAGCCGCCGACGAACCACAGGGCGAAGACCTTGTTGTGCGCCGTCAGCACCGCCAGCCCGGCCAGCGCCACCGCCGACGCGATCATCGCCACCGTATAGGGCGTGCGCGGCCGGCCGGCGGCCGGGGCGATCACGTCGCGGAACAGCGCGCCCGCCGGCACCTCGCGCGCCCGGCCGAGCGGCCAGAGCGAGAAGGTCAGCGCCGTCAGCACGCCATAGAGGGCGGCCAGCGCCAGGGCGCCCGGATAGACGCCGATCTGCGCCGACACCGGCAGCACGCCGTCGAGCAGACGGCCCAGCGCCAGCGGCGCCACCGCGCCCAGCGCCAGCCCGATGACGATGCCCAGCAGGGCCAGCGCCAGGATCTGCGCCAGATAGAGCTGGAACACCAGGGCGCCCGGCGCGCCGATGCACTTCATCATGGCGATGGTGCGGGCGCGCGAATCCAGATGGCTGCGCACCGCGTTGCCCACGCCGACGCCGCCGACCAGCAGGGCGGTCAGCCCGACCAGCGTCAGGAACAGCGTCATGCGGTCGATGAAGCGCTCGATCTGCGGCGAGGCGTTGGTGTAGTCGCGCATCCGCCATGGCGCGTCGGGGAAGCGGGCGCGCAGGCTCTCCTGCCACGCCTTCAGGTCGGTTTCGGGCGGCAGCGCCACCTTGGCGCTCCACCAGGTGAGACTGCCGGGTTGCAGCAACCCGGTGCCCTGCAGCGACGGCAGCGCCACCATCAGCCGCGGCCCCAGCGAGAAGGCGTTGGAGGAGGCGCGGTCCGGCTCGCGGTCCAGCACGGCGGCGACGCGATAGGCGCCCTCGCCGACATGGATGGTGTCGCCGATCTTCACGCCGAGCCGGTCGACGAGGCTGGCCTCGATCACCGCGCCCCAGCGGCCGTCCTTCTGCGCCAACGCATCGCGCAGGTCGCCGCCGCCCACCAGCGTCACCGTTCCGTAGAGCGGATAGACGTCGTCGACCGCCTTCAGTTCGACCAGGGAGGAACGGACATCGTCGTCGGCACGGGCCATCGCCCGCATCTCGGCGGAGGTCGACACCCGGCCGGCGGTGGTCAGTGCCGCCATCTGCTCGTCGACCGGGGGGCTGTAGAGCTGCCGCACCGCGACGTCGCCGCCGAGGATGGAGCGCCCGTCATTGGCCAGCCCGTCGAGCAGCCCGCTCGACACCGACTGCACCGCGGCGATGGCGGCGACGCCGAGCGCCAGACAGGCGAGGAAGACCCAGAAGCCCTTCAGGCCGGTGCGCAGCTCCCGCCGGGCAAGGCGGAGGGCGAGGCCGAGATTGGTCATCCCGTGACGCTCCCCCGCTTTCTCGTCCTTTCCATCCCCCTCACTCCCCCGCCGCCTGCAGTTTTGCGTGCCGCGCCGCCTGCCCGTCGTCGGCGATGCGGCCGTCGGCCAGCCGGACCGTGCGGTCGCAGCGGGCGGCGAGGCCGGGGTCGTGGGTGATCAGGACCAGCGTCGTGCCGCGGCGCTCGGCCAGATCGAACAGGAGCTTCACGATGGTGGCGCCGGTGTCGATGTCGAGGTTGCCGGTCGGCTCGTCGGCCAGAAGCAGCGACGGCTCGGTCACGAAGGCGCGGGCCAGCGCCGTGCGCTGCTGCTCGCCGCCCGAAAGCTGGCCGGGATAATGGTGGATGCGGTGGCCGAGGCCCACCTGCTCCAGCCCGATGCGGGCGCGGTCGAAGGCGTCGGCGACCCCGGCGAATTCCAGCGGGATGGCGACATTCTCCAGCGCCGTCATCGTCGGCACCAGATGGAAAGCCTGGAAGACGATCCCCACATGGTGGCGGCGGAAGCGCGCCAGCCCGTCCTCGTCCAGCCGGTTCAACTCCTGCCCGGCGACACGGACGGTGCCGCTGCTGGGGCGTTCCAGACCGGCCATCACCATCATCATGGTCGATTTGCCGGAGCCGCTGGGGCCGACGACGCCGACCCGCTCTCCGGCCGCCACCTGGAGATTCACGCCCCGCAGGATGTTGACGGGTCCGGCACCGCTGTCCAATCTCAAGTGGACGTCGTCGAGTTCCACAATGGGATCATGGAGCGGTCGGGCGATGGAAGTGGACGACGTTGCAGAGGATTGAACCTTGGACATGCGACTCTCGCACAAGCGGAACGGACCATCGCCATATGGCTCGACCCGCCGGGCTTTCAACATTGGCGCCATCGGTGCTGCGCTCGCCTTCGTTTTTGCGTCGGGGATATCGATGAGCGTACCGACCCGCGCCGATGCCGCGCAGCCGGTGAAGCTGCTGGCGCTGGGCGACAGCCTGACCGCCGGCTACGGCCTGCCGGAACCGGAGGGCTTCACCCGCCAGCTGGAAAAGGCGCTGACGGAGAGGGGCTACAACGTCACCGTCATCAATGCCGGCGTGTCGGGCGACACCACCGCCGGCGGCCGGGCGCGGCTGGACTGGGCGCTGGCCGACAAGCCGGACGCCGCCATCGTCGAGCTGGGCGCCAACGACATGCTGCGCGGGCTCGATCCCGCCCAGGCGAAGGACAACCTCGACGCCATCCTGAAGGCGTTGAAGGAGCGCAGGATCCCGACGCTGCTGGCCGGCATGTACGCCTCCCCCAGCCTGGGAAAGCCCTATACCGACAAGTTCAACGCCATCTATCCCGACCTTGCGAAGACCTATGATCTGCCGCTCTACCCCTTCTTCCTCGACGGGGTGGCGCTGGAACGGTCGCTGATCCAGCAGGACGGGCTGCATCCCAACGCCAAGGGCGTGGCGACGATCGTGGAGCGCATCCTGCCCTCCGTCACCGCGCTGCTCGACAGTCTGCCGCAAATCCAGAAGACGACCGAAAAGCCCGGAGGCTGACCCATCATGTCCGTGACCCTGGACAGCGACATCCGCTTTCACGCCGCCTGCGCCGCCGGGGCGGAGTGGGGACCGGCGGTCAAGGCCTGCCTGGAAAAGCTGGGGGACCGGCTGGGGCCGGTCGCCGGCTGCAACCTGGGCTTCCTCTACCTGACCGACGGGCTGGCGGAACATGCGACCAGCATCGTCACCCTGCTGCGCGGCGTCACCGGCATCCGCCATTGGGTCGGCACCGCCGGCATCGGCGTGATGGCGAACGGCGAAGCCCTGTTCAACGAGCCCGGGCTGGCGATCATGGCCGCCCGCCTGCCGGAAGACAGCTTCCGCCTGTTCCCCACCCTGACCAACGGGCTGGAGCCGCTGCGCCACAGCGCCGGCGGCTGGCTGGACAAGCATGGCGCGGCGCTGGCGCTGGTCCATGTCGATCCCCACCATGCCGACATGGCCGGGCTGGTGTCCCGCCTGTCGGAGGAGGCCGGCGTCTTCCTGGTCGGCGGACTGACCGCCTCGCGCGGGGAGTTCCCGCAGATCGCCGCCGGGGCCGAGGACGGCGATCCGGTCACCAAGGGCGGCGTGTCGGGGGTGCTGTTCGCGCCCAACCTCCCGGTCGCCACCGCCCTGACCCAGGGCTGCCGCCCCATAGGGCCGACCCGCACCGTCACCGCCAGCGACGAGAACGTCATCCTGGAGATCGACGGCCGCCCGGCGCTGGAGGTCTTCAAGGAGGACATCGGCCCGGAGCTCGCCGCCGATCTGCGGCAGGTGTCCGGGCTGATCTGCGCCGGGCTGCCCATCGTCGGATCCGACACCCAGGACTATCTGGTCCGCGACCTGGTCGCGATCGATCCACGTGCCGGCTGGATCTCCATCGCCGAACGGGTGACGACCGGACAGCCGGTGGTGTTCACCCGCCGCGATCCCGAAACCGCCGCCGCCGACATGCGCCGGATGCTGGACAGCCTCAAGAAACGGGTGAAGGCGACGCCGAAGGGGGCGGTGTATGTCAGCTGCATCGCGCGTGGTCCCAGCCTGTTCGGCACCGCCGATGCGGAGCTGGCGATGATCCGCGAAACCTTCGGCGACATCCCGCTGACGGGCTTCTTCGCGTCGGGCGAGGTGTCGCACAACCGCCTCTATGGCTACACCGGCGTGTTGACGCTCTTTCTGTAAAGATCATTTCGAATAAGGAACGTTCCGGATGCAGTATCGTCCGCTCGGCCGAACCGGCCTGTCGGTCAGCGCCATCGGCCTGGGCTCCATGACCTGGGGCCGCCAGAACACCGAGGCCGAAGGCCATGCCCAGATGGACGCGGCGCTCGACCGCGGCATCAATTTCTGGGACACGGCGGAGATGTACGCGATCCCGCCCACCGCCGACACCTACGGCAAGACGGAGGAGGTGATCGGCAGCTGGTTCCAGTCGCGCGGCCGGCGTGACAAGGTGATCCTCGCCAGCAAGATCATCGGTGCGCCGGGCGGCGGGTTCGGCTGGGTGCGCGAGGGCAAGTCGCGGCTGGACCGCGCCAACCTCTTCGCGGCGGTCGAGGCCAGCCTGTCGCGGCTGAAGACCGACTACATCGACCTCTACCAGATCCACTGGCCCGACCGCGTGACCAACCGCTTCGGCGTCCGCAACTACCAGCACAAGCCGCAGCAGGACGGCGTGCCGATCGAGGAGACGCTGGCGGCGCTGGCCGAACTGGTGCAGGCCGGCAAGATCCGCCATATCGGCCTGTCGAACGAGAGCCCGTGGGGCGTGATGCGCTGGCTGCGCGCCGCCGAAATCGCCGGGCTGCCGCGCGTCGCCTCGATCCAGAACGCCTACAACCTGCTGAACCGGACCTTCGAGAACGGTTTGTCGGAGGTGGCGCTGCGCGAGGATGTCGGACTGCTGGCCTATTCGCCGCTGGCCGCCGGCACGCTGACCGGCAAGTATCTGAACGGCGCCATCCCGCCGGGCAGCCGCCGCGCGCTCGACCACCGGCCGTCGCGCTACAACACGGTCAACGCCGACGCCGCGACGGAGGCCTATCTGGACATTGCCCGCCGCCATGGTCTGGCGCCCAACCAGATGGCCATCGCCTTCACGTTGCAGCAACCCTTCGTCACCTCGTCGCTGATCGGGGCGACGACGATGGAGACGCTGATCTCCAACATCGACTCCATCGACGTCACCCTGTCGCCGGAGGTGATGGCGGAGATCGATGCCGTGCACAACCGCATGCCGGATCCGTGCCCGTAAGCTGTTGGCATAACGTCAGCCGCGGTTGCTTCTTCCCGCCCCTTCCCGCCCCTTCCCGCCCCCTTCCCGCCCCTCCCCGCCATTGACCGGCCGAAAGCCGCTCCGATTGCGGGAGAGGGTTAGGGAGGGGGCGATCCGCAGCCGTTGCAGCAACTCCGGAGGTGCCCCATGCTCCGCCTGTTCGTCGCCCTCGACCTGACGGAGGACGTTCGCCAAAGGCTGGCCGGGCTGGCCGGCGGGGTGCCCGGCGCGCGCTGGACCGAGCCGGAGAACCTGCACCTCACCCTGCGCTTCATCGGCGAGGTGCCGGAGGATCAGGCGATGGACATCGACGCCGCGCTGGCGGAGGTCCGGGCGCCCGCCTTCCCGCTTGTTCTGGATGGGGTCGGCGTCTACGGCAGCGCGCGCCGGGCGCGGGTTCTATGGGCGGGGGTGGAGCGCAGCGAGGCCCTGGCCCATCTGCAGGCCAAGGTCGAATCCGCGCTCGTCCGCTGCGGCCTGCCGGCGGAGGAGCGGAAATTCTCCCCCCACGTCACGCTGGCCCGGCTGAAGGACGCGCCGCCTGACCGCATCGGCCGCTTCCTGTCCGACCGCGGCCTGTTCCGCGCCGGCCCGATGGCCGTGGAGCATTTCACGCTCTACCGCAGCCATCTCGGCAACGGCGGCGCGGTGTATGAGGCCTTGCGGGAGTATCCGCTCGCCGCCGCTTAAAGCGGATCGCGATCCGCTTTGGACCGCGACTGCGGTCCCGGCCGCTCATGCGGCCGAAGTCCGACCGGCGAATGAGGTCTATAAATTCAAAGCGAATGCAAATTCGCTTTAGGCGAGGATTTCATCCCAGGGCTGGGAGTCGGAGTCCGGGCCGGTGCCCTCGCCCGGTCCGATCACCCGGTTCTTGCCGTCCTGCTTGGCGCGGTACATGCGCTGGTCGGCCAGCTCCACCAGGGCTTCCCAATCGGCGGGGCGGTCGGTGGACTGCTCGGCGATGCCGATGCTGGCGGTCTGCAGGATGCCGTCCGGCCGCTTGCCGAACCCGGCGCGGCGCATCCGCTCCACCGCGATCATCGCACCGTCGATCCGGGTGTCGGGCATGAGGATCAGGAATTCCTCCCCGCCCCAGCGGACCAGCGCATCGGACTGGCGCAGCAGGCTGCGGATGGTGTTGGCGGCATGGCGCAGAACCCGGTCGCCCTCCTCATGTCCAAAACGGTCGTTGACCGCCTTGAAATCATCCAGGTCGACGAAGATCACCGTCAGCGGCTGCGACGTCCGCTCGGCATTGGCGACCTGGAGCTTCAGCAACTCCTCGCCGATGCGGCGGGAAAAGGCGCCTGTCAGCGCGTCGTGCGCCGCCTGCGCCAGCAGGGCGACCATGAAGTGCAGCTGGCTGATCGCCGCCAGCGTCGCCACCACCGCGATCAGCAGCAGCAGCCACAGCGCGCTGATGTAGGAGGGGAACGGCATCACCAGCGACCCGTAGAAGCCGGCGGCCAGATGGGCGCCCAACATCGGCGCGGCGAACAGCGCGCCTTCGAGCGCGGTCAGCGGAAAAACGCTGAGACCCGCCACCATCACGAAGGGCAGATAGCCGTAGCCGGCGCTGACCGCGATGCGCAGATCGTCGACGCCCTGGTCGCAGAGCAGTGGGTGCGAAATGGCGAAGAACAGCGTCGGGATCGCCAGCAGCGCCGCCAGCCGCCGCCAGGCGCAGTTCATGTCGTCGCATGTCCGGCGGTCGAAGGCGAGCGCCAGGAAGGCGGCGCTGGCGGTCAGGCGCAGGACGATCAGCCAGATCGCCAGCGACCATTCGAAGACCGTCACGTCGATGGCGATCCACAGCGGCGTCAGGATGCCGAAGATCAGCGCCACCATCCGCACGCGCGACTGGATCATCGCGGCGCGCCGCCGCTGCAGGATGGGCGTGTGGTCGCCCGGATGGATCAGGGTGGGCAGTTCGTCGCCCCGGACGAACGCGTCGAACAGGGCGGCGGGGAACTTATCAACCCGCATGCAACCGCCTGCCCCCGGCTTGAGCCGAGCATATCGCCGAAGAATTAGCCATGAAGGGTGATTACACGGGCATGCCCATCCCTTCAACGGCTTTCGCTTGAAAATGGCATTTCAGCCATCCGAAAGCTCGGGCCATGCGACAAAAAGTATCGGGCGGCGTGTCACCGACACGCCGCCCGATCATAACGCCCGTCCATAACGTTCGTTCACCACGCCCGCCCCGGAGGCCGGAAAGGCAGCTCAGTCCTTCAGGTCTTCCCAAAGCTCCTTCACCTTGGCGAAGAAGCCTTCCGACTGCGGATTCGACCCTTCCTTGGCGGCGCCCTCGAACTCGCGCAGCAGTTCCTGCTGGCGCTTGGTCAGGTTCACCGGGGTCTCAACCACCGCCTGGATGTACATGTCGCCGCGTTGGGCGCTGCGCAGCACCGACATGCCCTTGCCCTTGATGCGGAACTGGTGGCCGGACTGGGTGCCCGGCGGCACCGTCACCTTGGTGCGGGTACCGTCGATGGTCGGAACCTCCACCGAACCGCCGAGCGCCGCCGTGGTCATCGGGATCGGCACCCGGCAGTGGATGTTGGCGCCGTCGCGCTGGAAGATCGGGTGCGGGCCGATCGCCAGGAAGATGTAGAGGTCGCCGGCCGGCGCCCCGCGCAAGCCCGCCTCCCCCTCGCCCGCCAGACGGATGCGGGTGCCGTCCTCGACGCCGGCGGGGATGTTGACCTGCAGGGTCTTTTCCTTGCGCAGACGGCCGGAGCCGCCGCAGGTCTTGCAGGCGTCCTTGATGACCTTGCCGGCGCCATGGCAACCGGGGCAGGTCCGCTCGATGGTGAAGAAGCCCTGCTGCGCCCGCACCTTGCCGTGGCCCTGACAGGTCGGGCAGGTGATCGGCTGGGTTCCCGCCGCCGCACCGGAGCCGTTGCAGCCGTCGCACTGCACGGTGGTCGGCACGCGGATGGTGGTCTGAGTGCCCTTGAAGGCCTCCTCCAGCCCGATTTCCAGATTGTAGCGCAGATCCTGGCCGCGGCCGGACGCGCCGCCGCCGCCGCGGCGCCCGCCCATGAACTCCCCGAACATCTCGTCGAAGATGTCGGCGAAGCCGCCGCCGCCGCCGAAGTCGAAGTTGAAGCCGCCGGCCCCGGCGCCCGCGCCCGGACCACGGCCGTTCTCGAAGGCCGCGTGGCCGAACCGGTCGTAGGCCGCGCGTTTCTGATCGTCCTTCAGGACGTCGTACGCCTCGTTGATTTCCTTGAACTTCTGCTCGGCGTCCTTGTCGCCCTGGTTGCGATCCGGGTGGTACTGCATCGCCATCTTGCGATAAGCCTTTTTCAGCTCATCCGCGCTGGCGCTCTTCGCCACACCGAGCAGCTCGTAATAATCCTGTTTCGCCATTGGGGCCGACCGCCTTTGAGTCGTTCTGGTCCAAACTGTCCGCGTCATGCCGGAGCCTGACCCCAGCATACCGATGGCCCGCCGCCGGGGAAAGGCGGCGGGCCATCGATGCTCGCGTCACATCCGTATCAAAAAGAAGCTTGCGCCGGGTTACGCCGACTTCTTCTTGTCGTCCTGGACCTCTTCAAAGTCGGCATCGACGACGCCCGGCTCGTTCGGCTGGGCGCCCGGCGCCTCGCCGCCCGCACCCGGCGCCTCGCCCTGGCCGGCCTTGTACATCGCCTCGCCCAGCTTCATGGAAACCTGGGCAAGCGCCTCGGTCTTCGCCTTGATGCCGTCCAGATCCTCGCTCTCCAGCACCGACTTCAGCTCGGCGACGGCAGCTTCCGCGGCGGTCTTGTCGGAGTCCGGGATCTTGTCGCCGTTCTCCTTGATGGTCCGCTCGGTGGTGTGGATCAGGGCGTCGGCATGGTTGCGGGCGTCGACCAGCTCACGGCGCTTCTTGTCGGCGTCGGCATGGGCCTCCGCGTCCTTCACCATCTTCTGGATGTCGGCGTCCGACAGGCCGCCCGAGGCCTGGATGCGGATCTGCTGCTCCTTGCCGGTCGCCTTGTCCTTCGCCGTGACGCTGACGATGCCGTTGGCGTCGATGTCGAAGGTCACCTCGATCTGCGGCACGCCGCGCGGGGCCGGCGGGATGCCGACCAGATCGAACTGGCCCAGCATCTTGTTGTCCTGCGCCATCTCGCGCTCGCCCTGGAAGACGCGGATGGTGACGGCGTTCTGGTTGTCCTCGGCGGTCGAGAAGGTCTGGCTCTTCTTCGTCGGGACCGTGGTGTTGCGGTCGATCAGACGGGTGAAGACGCCGCCCAGCGTCTCGATGCCCAGGCTCAGCGGTGTGACGTCGAGCAGCAGGACGTCCTTGACCTCGCCCTTCAGCACGCCGCCCTGGATGGCGGCGCCGATGGCGACCACCTCGTCCGGGTTCACGCCGCGGTGCGGCTCACGGCCGAAGAACTGCTTCACCGCGTCGATGACCTTGGGCATGCGGGTCATGCCGCCGACCAGGATCACCTCGTCGATCTCGCTGGCCTTCAGGCCCGCGTCCTTCAGGGCGGACTTGCAGGGCTCGATCGTGCGCTGCACCAGATCGTCCACCAGGGCTTCCAGCTTGGCGCGGGTCAGCTTGATGTTCAGGTGCTTCGGGCCGGTCTGGTCGGCGGTGATGAAGGGCAGGTTGACTTCGGTCTGCGTGGTGGACGACAGCTCGATCTTCGCCTTCTCCGCAGCTTCCTTCAGGCGCTGCAGCGCGAGCTTGTCCTTGCGCAGGTCGATGCCCTGCTCCTTGTTGAACTCGTCGGCCAGATACTCGATGACCCGGCTGTCGAAGTCCTCGCCGCCCAGGAAGGTGTCGCCGTTGGTCGACTTCACCTCGAACACGCCGTCGCCGATCTCCAGCACGGAGATGTCGAAGGTGCCGCCGCCCAGGTCATAGACCGCGACGGTGCCGGTGCCCTTCTTCTCCATGCCGTAGGCCAGAGCGGCGGCCGTCGGCTCGTTGATGATGCGCAGCACTTCCAGGCCGGCGATCTTGCCGGCGTCCTTGGTGGCCTGGCGCTGGCTGTCGTTGAAGTAGGCCGGGACGGTGATGACCGCCTGCGTGACCTTCTCGCCCAGATAGTTCTCGGCGGTCTCCTTCATCTTGGTGAGGATGAAGGCGCTGATCTGGCTGGGGCTGTACTTCTTGCCGTGCGCCTCGACCCAGGCGTCGCCGTTGTCGCCGGAGATGATGCGGTAGGGAACCAGACCCTGGTCCTTCTTCGTCAGCGGATCGTCGAAGCGGCGGCCGATCAGACGCTTGATCGCGAAGAGGGTGTTTTCCGGATTGGTGACCGCCTGACGCTTGGCGGGCTGGCCGATCAGCCGCTCGCCGCCCTGGCTGAAGGCGACCATGGACGGCGTGGTCCGCGCGCCCTCGGCGTTCTCGATCACCTTGGCGCTGCCGCCTTCCATCACGGCGACGCACGAGTTCGTGGTGCCGAGGTCGATACCAATCACTTTGCTCATGTTCAGCCTCTTTCGTTCGGCAGATACGTGGCGGCCCGTCTGGTCCGGCACCGCCGCGATCCCCATTGGGTCGGTGAAACGTCGGTGGAGCGCTTGAGAGTCTGGCCCATGGAGGTCTGATCCGTGGGGTCCGTCCCGTGCTGGCGGAGATATAGGCGGAGCCGTTTCTGGCTGCAACAGGGTGGCGCGGCTTTCGGCATGCAAAAGCGGGGAAAACGTTGCGGTCCCGTCCTTCCCGCAGGCGTTGCCGATCCGCATCCCGCGGCAATAGAATACCGGTGTATTCAAATCAGAAAAGATGAATATCCCGATATTCGTCACATCTGATTCAACTCGTCACGAGTGTTACAAGTGAATAATGGTTCGGCTACGAAGCACCCTCTGAAGTTAACCTTTCATTAACAAGCAACGGCGTGCAAAGCTGCTTCTAATCAATTCGCGGTTGCTGTGTTTATTCATGAACCGGAAAATCTATTAGTGAAACGACAAAGGGAATATGCTATCTCCTTTGCGCCATAGGGGATGACCGCCAAGGGTCGGGCCGGCAGCGTTTTCGTCGCGGCCACCACTGCACGCGGTTCCATGCAAAGCTGGTCACACAGGTGTGAAAGGGAAGCGCGATGATGGACGAACGACGCGATGTGGCCCTGGCGATCAAGTCATGCCTGGACAGTCTGATGAGCGACGCGACGCGCTGCGATCTGGAAGACCTCGCGCGCTTCATCAGCCTCGCCGCCCTGGCTGCGGAAGAGGCGGCGGTTGCGCATGATCCGAAGTCGATCCGCCTGAAGGCGCTGATGGCCACCGGCGCCGGCCACTGCTGACCGGCGTTCCGGGCACGGCAGCCGTCAGGCTCTACAGTATTTCCGCATTGCGGATGGCGTCGTCGATCCGGCCCAGCATCTCGGCGCAGGAGTCGTCGCCATCCATCAGCGCGGGAAGCGCGAAGCTGAACATCGCGACCGCGGCCACCGCTCCCCCGGCGGTTCCCGCCGTTTGCGCGCGTTCGGCGCCGACCAGCCACAGGTAATGGGTCTCGGCCCGGCCGTCTTCTTCCGTCCGCATCATTGCCTGGGCGATCACCGCGCCGTCGGCCCGGCTTTCCACCGTCCGGTCGCCGGCCCGCGGATCCTGCGGCCTGACGAAGCGCAGGGCCATCTCCCGCAGGGTGCCGGCCACGCCGCCGGACTCCGGCCGAGGCGTCACCCGGTCGGTCACCAGCCGCAGCACGCCGGCGGCCGGCGGCGGCGGCCGGAAGGTGCCGACCGGCTGGCCCTCATGCTCTTCCACATCGACAGCCCAGCCCGGCGGAAGGCGGAACCGCACCGTATCGGACCAGCCGATGTCGGAGCCCGGTCCGGCCGTCACTTGTCCGTTCTGCATCTGGGGGCCTTGCGCCATCGCTCCCTCCCGGGTTTGCCGCGCACGCCGCGACGGCGCGCCAGGCCGGCACCATAGGCGTCACAGGTCGTGCCGCCAATGCCCTATCGGAAACCTTGGGCTTGAATAAAAACTCGCGGGGAAATGCTTAGAGTTTCGAGCGTTTAATCTGACGCATATCCTGCATGTTTGAGGTAGTTCCAGCATTCGTCTGGTGTGTAGAGGTCGCAGATAGAGCCGACAGCCCTCCACAACTCCTCGATGGTACGGGCGCCGATGCGGCGGAGATGAGCTTTGAGCTTGGCGAACGCCATTTCGATAGGGTTGAGGTCGGGACTGTAGGGCGGCAGGAAGAGGAACCAAGCGCCACGTTCCTTGAGGATGGCCTTGGCCTTTTCACTCTTATGGCTGGATAGGTTGTCGAGGATGACGACATCGCCCGGCCGCAGGGTCGGGGCGAGTTGTGTCTCGACATAGGTCTCGAAGAGCGTCCGGTTCATCGCGCCCTTGATGATCCACGGGGCGGTCAGCCCGTCGCAGCGCAGGGCAGCGATGAAGGTCTGGGTGCCCCAATGGCCAAACGGCGCCGTGGCCTTGAACCGCTGGCCGCGCTTGGCCCGTCCGCGCAGTCGGGTCATCTTCGTGGTGGTTGCGGTCTCGTCGAGAAACACCAGCCGATCCGGCTCCTCGCGCATCCGGGGCTGACGGTGGCTGCGCCAACTCCGGCGGTCCTCAGCAACGTCAGCGCGACCGGCCTCGCTCGCCAGCACCGTTTTTTTTGACAGTGAAGCCGCGGGCGAGCAGGAAGCGCGACAGCGAGGCGGGGTGGACCGTGACCCCGCGCTCGGCCTTCAGCTTGGCCGCCAGTTCGGGCATGGTGATGTCGCCTTGCTTCTCCACCCAGCCGATCAGAAGTTCGGCATGCGGGGCCAGCTTGCCACCGCCCGGTGGGCGCCCCTGCCGGGCCGGGTCCAGCGAGCCCGTTGCCGCCATGCGCTGAGCAAGCCGCACGCCCGTGCTCGCGCTCACATCGAACCGGCGCGCCGCCGCCCGACGCGAACCGCCTTTCTCGACCTCTCCGTAAATCCGAACCCGAAGGTCCGACGAATAGCTGCGCCCCATGATCCACCTCCAACAACGGTGAATCACGTCAACGGCCCAAGCGCAACTGTCGATTCAGATTTCAGGCGCGATGCTCTAGCCCGTCATTCCGGGATCAGGAACTGCACGCCCAGCCAGCGCCAGCGGCCGTCGGCGGTCGGCAAGGTGCAGTTGACGCGGGCGCGGCCCGGCGGGAAGGGATCCCGGATCCGGACCTCCACCCGATCCTCCGCGATGCGTTCCAGAGCGGTGCGGCCCTGACCGGTGGCGAAGCAGGCCAGCTTTGAACTGTCCCCCACCCCATCGGCGATGGTGAAGCCCAGCGGTGGCGGGTTGACGGTGACCAGCGGGTCGTCGGGCGTCAGGTCCGACACCGGCAGCGGCAGGGCATTGGCCGCCAGCTCGAACCGGTCGGCGCTGCCATAGGTCTCGTTCATGACGAAGCGCGGCAGGCTCCAGGGATCGGCCTGGGCGTGCAGCACGCCCGACTGCTGGCCGAAGGCGGCGGCGAAGCCCTGGTCCATCACCAGCTGCCGCACCGCCAGCGAATATTCCCCCTGCGGGTAGGAGAAGATCGTCGGGCGCCGTCCCAGCTCCGCCTGGAAGCGGTCGGACATCCGGCGCAGATCGGCCGCCTGCTGGTCCGGGCTGCGCGCCAGCATCGACTGGGTGGAGGTGCCGAGCGCGCCGATGGTGACGCCGGCCGCCGCCAGCTGCCGGATTTCGCCCCAGGTCATGTGGGTGGGGGAGCCGCGGTCCACCGCGTCGGTCGCGACGAACAGCGTGAAGGGCAGGTTGGCCGCCTTCAGCCGCGGCCAGGCCTCGGTGAAGGCGGAGCGGCTGGCCTCGTCGATGGTGATGGCGACCGTGCGGTCGGGCAGCGGCTTGCCGGTGCGCAGGGCGTCCAGGATCCTCGGCAGCGGCAGGACGCGGTAGTCGCCGTCCGTCAGCTCGTCCAGATGCGATTCGAACTGGTCGATGCGGATGCTGATCGAGGGGTTCTGGTCCTCGCCGAAGCGGTCATAGGCGAAGACGACGGCGCTGGCGCCCGGCGCGGAGGCGGAATCGGCCATGGCGGGCCGCGACGCCGGCACGAGCGCGGTCCAGACGGACAGCGCGGCGGCGGCGAGAACCTTGACGGCACGACGGAACGGCATGGCGCCCTGCGGAAGAGGCTGGCCGGGACGACCTCCGTCCCGACGCAAAGGGTGTGCCATAGTCTTCGCCATACGAACAAGCGCCGACCGCCGCTTTGCCGCTGAGGACGGCGATGCGGTGCGCGCGTGCAACAATGGAACGCGTGATCGGCGCTACACGCCGTGAAACCGCGCCGCCGGGATGGCGCCCGCAGCCTAAGCAGGCTTGCCCGTATCGGGCCACAACGGCCCGGCCTGTCGCTCAGCCTGGGGGGTGCCGGCCTGGGCAATCCTGCTTGGACCGGCCGATCCTACATCAGCCGCCCGCCGGCGGCGGCGTCGGTCAGCAGGGGGTAGCTCTCCGCATCCGGCAGCTGGTAATGCCACCATTCGGACGGGTAGTGCTCCCAGCCCGCGGCGACCATTACGCCCAGCAGCTTGGCGCGGTTGCGCTGCTGCTTCGCGGTCAGGTCGCTGCGGCCATGGTGCGACCGCTCCGTCATCTCGTCGAAGCCGGTGCCCATGTCCAGCGGCACGCCGGCGGCATCGGCGAGCGTCAGGTCGATCGCCACGCCGCGGCTGTGGTTGGAGCCCAGCCGGGGATCGGCGATGTAGGTCGGGTCGGGAAAGGCCTGCCAAAGCCGCCATTGCGCCTCTGTCGGGCGGAAGGCATCGTACACCCGCAGCCGGCAGCCGATGCCGCGCGCCAGCCGGATGGCGTCGGTCAGCCGGCGGGCCGCGTCGGGGTGCAGCAGGCACACCGCCGACCGGTAGATCGGCACGCCCGACAGGTTGTCGGCGGTGGCGTAGAGAAGCTCCAGGTCGATGTCGAAGGCCGGGGGCGCGATTTCGGTCAGCATGGAAAGGGCAATCGTCGGCGTATTGGGAGAGGCGCAACCTCTAGCATGGCGCTGGCGCCGCCTGCCATGGTCGCGGATCTGCCATGCCTCGGCCGGCGGGTTGTACGGGATTGTGCCGGGACGGCAATCCATGGTGAAGGCAGGCTCGTATGAAGACGGGCCGGCATGTCGGCAAACCCGACATGCCGGCGGTTGAGGAAGGTGGGGCGATGAAGGTTCTGGGTCTGGATACGGCGACGTCCGGCTGTTCGGCCGCGTTGTGGGAAGGCGACGTCGGCTTGGCGGGCGCCCCGAATGCTGCGCCGCGCGTGACCGTGCGGCGCAGCGCCCCGATGGCGCGCGGACAGGCCGAGGTGCTGGTGCCGCTGGCGCAGGAGGTGCTGGCGGAGGCCGGCGCCGCGTTCGACGAGCTCGACCGCATCGCTGTCACCGTCGGGCCGGGGGCTTTCACCGGTCTGCGCATCGCGCTGGCCGCCGCCCGCGGGATCGCCGTCGCACGGGATCTTCCGGTGATCGGCATCACCAGCTTCGACGCCATCGCCCATGGCGTGCCGGAGGAGGAGCGCGCCGGGCGCCCCCTGCTGGTCGCCGTCGACAGCAGGCGGGCGGAACCCTTCCTGCAGCTCTATGATCCCGCCCTGGCGCCGGTGGGGGAGCCGGCAATGCCGGACCCGGCGGCGATCCCCGGCTGGCTCGACGCGCTGTGCCCGTCCGGGCCGTTGCTGCTGGCCGGCGATGCGGCGGCGGCGCTGGTCCCGCTGCTGGCCGACCGTGCCGGGCTGGAGGTGGCGGCGGGCGACGGGCTGCCGGACGCCGCGGTGGTGGCGGCGCTGGGGGCCGTCCGCCCGACCGGCCTGCCGGCCGAACCCTTCTATCTGCGCCCCCCCGACGTCACCCTGCCGAAGGCGGCCGCCGCGTCCAAGGCGGCCGGCGCCAAGGCCGCGCCGGGACATCGGTCGTGACCGTGTCCGACGTCCGTCTTCACCCTGCCGGCCCGCTGGAGTCCGGGGTGGTCGCCGCCCTGCAGCAGGCCTGCTTCCCCGAGGATCCGTGGGACGAGGCGTCGGTCGCCACCCTGACCGCCCCGCCTGCCGGTTTCGCCGTCATCGCACTGGACGGGCAGGACCAGCCGGTCGGCTTCGTCATGGCCCGCGTCGCGGCGGAGGATGCGGAGATCCTGGCCATCGGCGTGCTGCCGCAGGCCCGGCGGGGCGGCGTCGGCCGCCTGCTGGTCGAGGCGGCGCTTGCCGGGTGCCGCGACCTGGGAGCGACCGCGCTGTTTCTCGAGGTCGCCGAAGACAACCAAGCGGCATGGACTCTATACAAGGCTTGCGGCTTCTTTTCCGTCGGACGCCGTCCCGGATACTACAAACGACCTGACGGACGGGTCGCGGCGCTTGTTTTGCGCTGCAATCTTGACGGAGCATAGGGGTTAATTTTTCCGTACGATCAGGCGGTGAACACCCTGCGGTTCGTCCAATCGTTCGGGGTGGACAGACAGAATGCTGTGACCCAACTCCAACAAGGATCGTGGAACATTTTCCAAGGGTTCGCCTGCATTCAGCCGGACTTCGAGGGTTTGCCCCGCGTCCATCCGCTCCACCATCAACTTGGTCTTGACGAAGGTTAACGGACAAACCTGCGAGGTGATGTCGAGAAACAAGTCTGTGGAGATTTTTTGGGTCACCGATTCCTCTTTGTTCCAAAGGATGGATATTGCACGTCGCAGAAAACCTCTTTATATGGTGAGGTACGAATGCCGCGGAGCAAGCTTACATGAGCAACGGGTCCCCTTCCAACGCGCTGTTGTCTCTGACCACGGAGATCGTGGCGGCGCATGTCTCCAACAATACAGTCGCACTGACCGATCTTCCGACCCTGATCGAGCAGGTCTACAAGTCGCTGGCCAACGTCGGCACCGAACCGGTGGTGACGGAGGAGCGGCCGCAGCCTGCGGTGCCGATCAAGAAGTCGGTCACGCCGGACTATATTGTGTGCCTGGAAGACGGCAAAAAGCTGAAGATGCTGAAGCGCCACCTGAAGACGGCGTACAATATGACCCCAGAAGAATACCGCGACCGTTGGGGTCTGCCGGCCGACTACCCGATGGTTGCGCCGAACTACGCGCGCCAGCGCAGCTCGCTGGCCAAGCAGATCGGCCTCGGTACCCGCGCCCGCCGCGGCGCCTGAGGATCGAGGTTTCCGCAGGGCGGGTGGACGCCGATCACGGCGCCCCCGCTCTGGCCCATCCTCTCCGGGCCGATACGCTTCCGGTGCGCCTTACGTCCCGGGCCGCCGCTCCCGCCCTTTCGCGGTCGCCCCGCCCGCGGTCACCTGACACCGCTTGGCCTGACAGCCGCCTCGCCTGAAAACCGACTTGGCCAGGCGCTGGCCCGCAAAGCGACGGTCACCCCAAACCGACGGTCATCCCAAACCATCGTCCCGACGATAGTCCCGACGCTCGCCTGCAGGACTGTGGATGCCGGTCGCGGCCGGCCGGCTGCGCGATACGATGTCGGTTGACCGGGAACCGCCTGATCGTGTTATCCCTTGCCATGCATGCGACGCTGTTCGTCCCGACATGGCCGCCCGGCCCCCCGCGGAGACAGCCGGCGCTGCTCATCGTCCCGAACCATCGCAGCGGACCGTCGACATGGCTGATGCAAGCTTGGACCAGCCGGACATGACCCGGACCAGCCCGGAGCGGGGCGATGCGTCCAAACCGGGCGCCGCCGGTTCCGATGCGGCGGGCTCCGGTAGGCTCATGGACGGCATCCGCCTGGGCACGCTGGAGGTGCGGCTGGCCCGTTCGACCGAGGAGATCGATTGGGCGCAGGCGCTGCGCTACCGCGTCTTCTATGAGGAGATGGCGGCGATCCCCTCCCCCGCCATGCAGGCCCAGGGCCGCGACTTCGACGATTACGATGATGTGGCCGACCATCTGCTGGTCATCGACCATGCGCGCGGCAACGGGCCGGACATGGTGGTCGGCACCTACCGCCTGATCCGCCGGCCCGCCGCCGAGAAGGTCGGGCGTTTCTATTCCAGCGACGAGTACGACATCGGCCGGCTCGCCAGCTATCCCGGCGAGGTGCTGGAGCTGGGCCGCTCCTGCGTCGACGCCGGCTACCGCAGCCGCGGAAGCATGCAGCTGCTGTGGCAGGGCATCGCCGCCTATGTCTTCCAGCATGACATCGCCCTGATGTTCGGCTGCGCCAGCCTGCCCGGTACCGACCCCGATGCCTTGGCGGAGCCGCTGTCCTACCTGTACCACCACCACCTCGCCCCGCCGGAGCTGCGGGCGACGGCCCTGCCGGAACGCCATGTTGCGCTGGACCGCATGCCGAAGGACCGCATCGATCCCCGGCGGGCGCTGGGTATCCTGCCGCCGCTGATCAAAGGCTATCTGCGCCTGGGCGGGTTCATCGGCGACGGTGCGGTCATCGACCATCAGTTCAACACCACCGACGTCTGCATCGTGGTGAAGACCGACCTGATCACCGACAAGTATTTCAAGCATTACGAGCGTCGCAGCCGCGACAGCCAGGGCAGCTGAGGCGACCATGACCCGAACCGCGCGCGCCCTGGGATCGTCCGGTCGCGGGGCCCTGCGCCTGAGCCTGTACCTGCTGTGGACCCTGCTGCTGATCCCGGTCCAGGCACTGGCCGTGGCGCGGGGATGGCGACTGTGCCGCACCCTGCCGCGCTTCTATCACCGCGTCTGCACCCGGCTGATGGGGCTGGACGTGGTGGTGCGCGGTGAACAGGTTTCCGGCGGGCCGGTGCTGTTCGTGTCCAACCATTCCTCCTACCTGGACATCTCGGTGCTGGGGTCGCTGATCCCCGGTTCCTTCATCGCCAAGACGGAGGTCGGAACCTGGCCCTTCTTCGGCCTGCTCGCCCGGCTTCAGCGCACGGTTTTCGTGGAGCGCAAGGCGCGCGCCTCGGTCGACAAGCAGCGCGACGACATCGGCGGCCGCCTGGATGCCGGCGACAGCCTGATCCTGTTCCCGGAGGGAACCTCCAGCGACGGCAACCGCACCCTTCCCTTCAAGACCGCGCTGTTCGCCGTCGCCGCCCGCCGCATCGACGGCCGCCCGCTGACGGTCCAGCCGGTCAGCATTGCCGCCACCCGGCTTGACGGCATCCCGATGGGCTTCGCCTTCCGCCCCTTCTATGCGTGGTACGGCGACATGGATCTGGTGCCGCACCTGTGGCAGGCCTTTCGCCTCGGCGGCATGACGATCGAGGTGGAGTTCCACCCGCCGGTGACCATCGACGGCTTTTCCAGCCGCAAGGCTCTGGCGGACCATTGCCAGCGTGTGGTCGGCGACGGCGTCGCCCGCGCCATTTCCGGCCGTCCCGACGCGCCGGTGCGGACCCAGGAAACCCCGCCGCAGGCAACGGCCCCTTCCACTCCAGCCTCCGCTCCGGCGATCAGCGATCCCGTGCGCGGGAGTGCTTGATTACGCTCTTGTATCCGCCGCGCCGCTCGCCTATAAACAGCGGGCGCGCGGGTGTAGCTCAATGGTAGAGCAGAAGCTTCCCAAGCTTACGACGAGGGTTCGATTCCCTTCACCCGCTCCAAGCTTTTCAGCAATTTAGCCGTTGCCAGCGTTGCCGAGCATCCTATCTGGGACAGATATGGGACACTCGGGGCGGAGTTCGTCCGCGAAGCGAGGCTGGAATGGCAACAATTACCAAGCGCGGCGACCGCCAATGGCAGGTGAAGGTCCGCCGCAAGACAATCGCCACAAGCGCCACCTTCGAAACCAAGGCTCGTGCGGAAGCCTGGGCAAGGCAGATCGAATCCGAGATTGATGCCGGGCGCTTCCAGCACGGCCGCGTCGAGGCAGACCGGACCTTGTTGAACGAGGCGCTGGAGCGGTACCTCGTCGAGATCGTCCCTCGCAAGAAGGGCATTAAGCAGAACACCGGAGTCATTCGGGCTTGGCAGCGTACGCCGCTCGCCCGGAAACCCTTGTCCTCCATCCGGGGGGCCGACTTGGCGGCGTGGCGTGATGAGAAACTAAAGGAGGTCGGCCCCCAGACGGTCGTCCACCACTTGAACCTCCTCTCGCATGTCTACACAGTCGCGGGAACCGAGTGGGGCTTGGAAACACTCCAGAACCCGGTGAGCAGGATCAAGAAGCCCAACCTGCCCCGCGGGCGGGATCGTCGGCTCACAGACGACGAGCAGATCCAACTGCTGGCTGCGTGCGACAGCTCCGAAAGCAGATGGCTTGGTGCTATGGTGCGGCTGGCGCTAGCCACAGCCATGCGTCAAGGAGAACTGGTCGGGCTCACATGGCAGCACGTCAATCTGACGAACCGTACCATCCTGCTGCGCGACACCAAAAACGGCGAAACCCGTACCGTGCCACTCTCATCTGCTGCCGTGCAGGTTCTTGAGGGCTTACCAAAGAGCGCCAGCGGACCGATTTTTGAAATCCAGACCGGCAGGGCCGTATCTCATGCCTTCACCAAAGCGTGCTGCGCTGCTGAAATGACCAACCTTCACTTCCACGATCTCCGCCACGAGGCGACCAGCCGCCTCTTTGAGCAAACGGACCTTCGTGACATCGAGATTGCGGCGATCACTGGGCACAAGACAATGGAGATGCTGAAGCGATACGCTCATCTGCGCGCTGGAAAGCTGGCAATGCGGCTCGGGTAATTTGAGCTGGCTAGATGGTCCGCTGGGGCCAAGCCCGCCGAAAGCGTCCCCGCAGGAACGTGTCTAAGCTGCTGATCGGCGTACTCCAATAGACCGCACGCGGTATGCGCAACTGAGGGCTAGCAAAGCACCTCTTTATTTCGGTTACATCAATGCCAACCTAAATATGTCGCCAAAATTCGCGCGGTGCCAGAATGGTAAAAGATCGCAAAAATAAAGAAAAGAAGAATGAGGTAAATGGTTTTGTATCAATCAGAAGAGCCGCTGTTATGTTGCGAGAGAATAAAGTTGGGGACCAGCTCCGACTTCTCAACGCTCTTAGAGATGGCGATTTGTTAGCCTTCTGCCGATTTCCTAGTGGTCAAGCTTCGGACTACGATGTTCCAAGAGCGTACTGGCAGTCTATCCACGATAAGGACTTCAAGGTATCTTTTAAGAACGATGGGCGCTGGCGGGGCCGGGAACATATGATTCCCGGAGCATGGCTCGCATCGCGTGAGGCTGATGCGCTTCTTAAAACTTTAGCCGCAGTTAGCAAAAAGCTGAGAGATGGCTCTATATCTGAGGCTGATCTTCGAGCCCTGCCGCAGAAACTCACAAACTGGGCGGCAAAGGCAGAATCCCCCATGGCTCTACACGACATGCTGATCAGCCGCGTGCAGGCTCTAGAGTCGGCGAGAACCACGGAGTTCGGAGCCTACATTTCGGAAAAAGAGCTTCAAACATATATGGAGTCAACTCGCCCAGAGCTTAAGAAAAAGCATGCTGGAGGTCGGAGGCCTATTACAGGTTCAGAGTATTTTTGGCTTGAAATCTTAGCAAGATACAAGAGCAGAGACCTGCCAAGTACAAGGAAGGAGCTTCAGATGGAAATGATGGAGTGGTCTAAGAAAAACAAGGATTTCATGTCGTCGGAGAGTTGGATAGAAAAGAGAGTTGCTGAGATTTTTGATCGTCTATCAGAAGAAAAAAATAAATAACAACATCTTCTAGGGTAATGCTTAAATAGATTTTTCAGGCATTCGCAACTCATAATCCTCTTTGTAATTATATAGCCCTGCCGATCCCGTGATCAGTTTGTCCAGTTGATGTGTTTTACATTACATGACCTATGAGCTTAATAGATAGCCCTCTGAAGATTTATCTAGGAGAGCATCTTGTCTTCGTTGCACACTCGACCGCACAACGGGGAGCTCTCCCCGCGTGTTGTGTCCTCTGCGAATCACATTGAGGCGCATCTCACCGAGTCTCAGCTGGCCCGTCGCTGGGCGGTCACCGAAAAGAAGTTGCAGGCGGATCGCTTGAAGGGTGTCGGCTGCCCCTTCGTGAAGATCGGTCGCGCGGTTCGCTACCGGTTGGAAGACATCCTGGCCTACGAGGCTGCGCGCCTCCGCACCTCGACGTCGGAGGGCTGAGCCATGAAGACGCTCACTCCGACCAATCGTACACAGCGCCGCCGCTACAAGCACATCATGCGGCACGCAAAGCCCCTCGCCAAGCTGAACATTCCGATGCTGCTCGTGCACGGCATCACCGCGGATCATCGCTGTGGCTGTGGCAACGCCGACTGCGCCAAGCCCGGTAAGCATCCGGTTTCCAGGGGTGGCACGGCGAAGGCGACGACGAGCATGAAGGAGCTGCGCAGGCGCCTCAAGGCTGCCTTGGAGAGCTATGGCGCCGTAAATTTGGCTGTCGCACCGGGGGAGGCGAGTGGTCTGCTGATCCTCGACATTGACCCGCGCAACGATGGTGGCAAGACCTTCGAACGCCTGGAGCGTGAACTGGGGGCGCTCCCCACGTCACTGCGCTACCAAACAGGCGGTGGAGGTTTTCACATCTGGGTCCGCCACCCGGCGCTCATCATCAAGAAGGACAACCGGGGCAAGCTGCTTGGTTCGGGAATTGATGTCATCTCGGACAATGCCTACGCGATTGTCCCCCCCAGCAGCCACGCCCGTGGTGGCAAGTACGAGTGGCTGCCCGACGCCGATCCAGATTCGGGCACGTTGACCGACATGCCCAAGCCTTGGTTGACGCATTTGTCTGCGGGGTTGGCGAATGGCGCGAAGCCCATGCCGGTGATGAAAACTAAGGAGCGCAAGTCCACCCCCCGTGAAGCCGATGGACAGACGACCTCCATTCGTGAAGGACAGCGCAACGATGCCTTGACCCGGCTTGCGGGCACGCTGCACCGCACGGGCCTCTCGCCGGATACCATTCGAACAGCACTGGAACTAGAGAATGAGGCCCGTTGCAATCCGCCGCTGCCGAAGGATGAAGTGGCAGCCATCGTTGCCAGCGTAACCCGGTACCGTGACGAATTGATTGATGGTGATGGCGATCCGGCGCACCTGCTGATGACCATGGTGCTGGCCGAGCACTTCGACGACGGGAAGCGCCTTGCCTTCGCCGAGGATGGACAGTTCTGGGCGTATACCGGAACCCATTTCCGGCCGCTGAAGATCGCGGCGTTGAAGAAGCTGGTACTCAAGGTGGCGCAAAAGCTCCCGGTCAAGGTGCGGCGTTCGTTGTCGCGCCTTGTTTCCAGCACCATCGATCTCATGCAGGCAACGACCGCAGAGGATGGAGACCGCTTCGGCTTTAACCGTCCCATGCGGGCCATCGTAAATTGCCGGAATGCCGAGCTATGGATTACGCCCAGGGGCGGCGTTAAGGTGCGGTCACACCGCCCCAAGAGCAACCTGATCACCTGCCTCGACGTGGAATACGCCGCGGACGCCGCATGTCCTGAGTACGATGCGGCGGTGGAGCGTATCTTTTCCGACGCGAAGAACCCCAAGGCGATGGTGCGGCACTGGAACGAGTTGGTTGGTTATCTCATCCAGCCCAAACGCGATATCCCCTTGATCCTTATGCTGCGCGGTTCCGGTTCCAACGGAAAAACGGCGCTGATGCAGGTGGTTCAGGCGTTGGTTGGGGAAGAGGCCATTTACAGCGGCCGCATCGACGACCTGGAGCGCAACCGTTTTCTCGTTGGCAGCCTGCCGGGTAAGCTGCTGCTTGTTGATGATGATGTGCGCGCCGGAACGCGGCTGCCCGACGGCATGCTGAAGAAGCTATCCGAGGAAAAGCAGCTTACGGGCGAGCGGAAGGGCAAAGACCCGTTCACCTTTCGCTCGCGGGTCATCCCGATCCTCCTGTTCAATAACCCGCCATCCGTCGCCGACATCAGTCACGGCTTGCGACGCCGTATTCAGGTTATCCCCTTCGACCACGCATTCAGGGAAGGGGTCGATCTTGACCGCACCCTGTTCACCCGCATCATCGCCAACGAGCTTTCTGGCGTGCTGCGGCGTGCGCTGGAGGGGCTGGAGCATTTGCGAAAGCGTGGGCGTTTCAATATCCCGGACGACGTTCGCGCTGCGACTGACGAGTGGTTGGAAGCGGCCAACCCGTTGAAAGGCTACGTTGCTGAACGCCTTATCGAGACGCCACGCGTCGCCACGCCGCTGCGCGACATTTACGACGACTACGACCGCTGGGCGCAGCAGAACGGCATCACGTTCCGCAAGCAGTTCAAGAGCTTCAAGCAGGACCTGACTAGCTTGGGCTACACCGTTGGTCGCAACAACACGGGCGTGGTGGTCCGGGGGGTCACCTTCAAGCCTGCATTGGAGTGAGGTGGGCAAGCAGTCCACCACGTTCACGGACCATGACTTTCCTGAGGGGGGTGGCTAGGGCTGGGCCAGCGCCTCCCCCTTCTGTTGCTTTCCTTGATCGCCCGAACCAGTTGGGGTGGTGGTGGTGGGCACCCCTTCACCTGCATAGATCCATTATCCCACCCATATCAAAACGTCCCAACCAACGCCCTCAACCGGATTCCCACCTGATTCTGCAGGGGTGACGAGAGTGATGATTTTTCCGAGTCAGTCAGGAAAACAATCATATAGGTTGGTGGGGGGGAGGTCATAATCCCGTCACTTTCACCACCCCGGCGACCATCAAAGGCCACCGCAGATGATCGTGGGTGTCGCGCGGTGGGCAACCACGCCCGAGCGCGCCTCGTTATGGATGAGCAGCACGGTCCACGTCAGTGACAAGGAGAACAACGCGCTGCGTCATCGCCACTCAAAAAATCCTACACCGAATAGAGCAAGAGTTCCTAAACCGCTTGCCGTTCGACGGCATACATGGATCAGAAGAAGAGATCAATCGATAGAAAATCTCTTTTTCACCCTACCGCTTGTCTCGACTAATAACTGCCTTTGCTATTATCGCCGCGAAGGCAATAGCATCCTCAACTGACCCGCGCGATCTGATTATCCTCATCATGTTCGTTCCAACGACATAAGGATCGAATCCGCTTTTTATGGCTTCCTGGGTCAACTCATCGATGGACCCAACTGGTCTGCGGTCAGACCTTTTTTTGTAATTCTCTGCATCAGTGGAAGCTTGACGCACATTCACCACGGAATCGGCAGCTGACTTTGAGGCAAAGGGTAGGCTTGCCTGGGTAATGTTCAAGCTTTGTTGGGCATTGTTATTGCTCTCCGGGGCACTTGGCGCTACTGCTCTGGATTGACGAATACTCTCAACAGGCAGCCAATTCCGTACCCCGACGGGTACCGCTCCCGACCTTCTCTTTGCCAACACTGTCTGTCCGAAGTCAATCCTCATCCACTGCCACAGGAAAGCGCCCTGTTCAACTTCGTTACCGATGGGAGTTAGGCGGCCGAGGCCACGCAGTGCCAAGTCATTCTCCACACGGACGACAGCGTCGGCCTGAGTCTCGGGCGGGCTCCAGTGAAGGAGGTCTGGATAAGAAAAGCTATCAGCCTCATATCCAGCAGCAACCTTTGCCATTCGGGTCGCTTCATCTACAATATACTCTTTATCCTGAATAATCCATTTGGGCTTATCATCAGGCCGCGCAGCACCCATTATAGCGCCTGCCATGGTCGCAATAGTATCCGTATCGGTGTGTATGGCGTTTGCAGCAGTTAACAGTGCAGCTTCAACGCTTTCATTGCGGAACAGCCACGCAAGCGCAGCTGCTGCAATTGCTGTTAGGAGTCCTGATCCTTTAACTTTCTCGTTCTGCAGGTCAAGTGCGTGCACAAACCTGACGTAATCATCCTCCGGCGCACCAACCTTATGGCGACTAAATTGCTCTATAGCAGTGACCGCTTCCTTGATGGTAGCAGCCAACGCGTCGCTCAAGCTAACGCGGCTTCGCTCCTGCCAAGTCGGAAGCCAAATATTCCTGAGCTGCCTTTCCGAGTTTACAATGACTTCGATCTCACTGAATGCACGAACCGCATATATCCAAAAGTCAGGATTAGGAGCCCTTCCCTCAGATAGCGCATAATTCACACACAGAGCATGGAAGACAGCTCCACAAAACCCGTGAGCATGACCATGCGTAACCAACGCATCCTTCAGCACGTCGCGCAGGAACTTCGAACGTTCTTGGGGAGGGTGCTTCCAGACATGGGGTTGTATCCGCATGGCAGCCCCATTACCGCCTCCAGTGAAATAGCCCCGCTCACCGCTTTCGAAATAATTAGAGAACCAATTGGCCGAAGGTTTGCTGAGATTTGTAGCCGCGGCAGTAGCGCCCCGCCCTGCCCCCAACGAGTACGAAAGCCAGACCGGCAACTCGATCTTTGCGAAAGCCTCCACATCGAACTGACCAGTTGCCCTTGTTGCTCGGCAAACCGAAAGACGCAGCTGCGTATCGTCGGAGTAGGTTCCTGCCGGAAGGTCAACGACAGGTCCGCGTGAGAACACCTTACGGCGCCACTTGACAGGAGAGCGAACCGTCGGCTCACCGATCCGACGCATGACTCCCTCGCGATCTGTAAGCTCACTGATCCAGCCCACCGCATCACCCGCAGCAGCCCAGAGCGCCGAGTTAACTACAGCAGCCTTATGTCTCTCGAAATCCACCGTTTTCCCCACATCTAACGGGAGGGCCGCCCTTGGAACTTTGCTGGTCCGGCAATGATTGGTACACCCTGCCGCTTGTAGCGATTCAAAACCATTTTTGCCCAGTCCGCATGATCGTCGCACTGCACATAGACGGTGCGCAGATACTCCATGGAAACGGCCCGAGGGTAAAGCACTTCAGCTTGCTCACAGGTCGTTAGAGAGGAGGGGGTGGATGCGGACCGGCGAGCCACCCAGTTGGGGCTCGAACTCTTGCGTCGGACAGTAGGAGCGAACAGAGCCTCCAAGCCGTCTGCGCCGGGCGTTCTCACCGTCATATCGTAAACGTTATTAGTGGTCGAAAAATGCACATCATCATGTGTCAAAATTTTCGGATCAAAAGACATGATAATCCAGTACCGGTCCCCTGTTGGGTGCCACTTCTCATTAGCAAATCGGAAGTAACTTGAGTTGATCTCGGAAAGTGACATGTTCACATAATCAACCCAGTCCTTCTTTTTATCAAACCAATCCTGATCCTCAAAAATAACAGGGCTGGTTTGCTCTAGAACATGCTTTAGCGTCTGCTCCTGCGGTAGCTGCCGGCGCGATAGCAGATTTCCAGAATTCAGGCACCCTACGAGTCCGAAGTTAGAGGTGAAATGCACCACCTCCGTGATGTTCCTGCTCTCAACAATGTCAGCGACTGACAGCTTCGTGTTGGTCTGGCTGGTCACAATCACACCACCATTTGCTGAAAGGTTCCGGGAACAAAGAACTGTATGAGATCAGACTCTTCGCCGGGCTTGTAACCTACATGTACCGAAATTCGGGCGCGCGCAACGGCCATAGCAAGAAGGCGACGCAGCGTTAAGAGCTGATCATCTTCCTGATCCTCACCATGTGGCGTAACCAATGCACTGAGACCAAGAATGAAGACGTGTTCAAATTCCAGACCTTTAGCTGAATGCATTGTGCTCAGAACAACATTTACGCTTTCATCAGGCCACTCACGCTTTCGAGTAATCGCTTCGTACGAAATCCCAGCCTGAGCGAGACGACCTTTTAGGAAGTCAAAAAACTGACCGTCTCTCGGCTGCAAAAACGCTACACTCTCCTTTGAGAGGTCAACGTTGTTTTTTATGAAGTTAATTGCGTAATCAACTTGCTTAGAGTACAGCCCGGTTACCACCGTAGGCTTTGTACCGGTACGTTTTGCTGCGGATAGATCAGGTAGAGCGCCATCGTCATCGATCTGGATTCCGTTCAGAATACCCGCTGCGAACGCGGCAATTTCGGTGGTATTCCGGTGATTCTCACGCAGCTTATGGTAGCGCACATTGCTCCCAAGCCCTACCTCATTCCAATTGTACCCTCGTGGGTAGAGACGCTGAGCCGTATCTAGGATAAGAGTGAAGAAATTAACAGGAGCGAGATGATGGGTGATTGCCCTGATCTGATTCGCTGAAAAGTCTTGTGCCTCATCGACGATAATAATATCGTAGTTAAGGCCGTCAACACTAAGCATAGCTGCGGACAAATCTTCCCAGTCACACACTGAAGAGAGGGCCAATTGCTTTTTGTACTCTTTTAGGACCGCTATGAGCTTTTCGCGCACAGGCCTATCTACGCGAGGCACTGCGCCGCGTCCATCTCGTCGCACACCCAAATAAGTTTCCAGATCGTTGTTCTTGAAACGCCCTGCTATATACTCAAGCTCACTGCAAATGAAATCGTGCGGAAGGCCAATATCGCTGGCGAGGGAGCGGATGATATCGTTACGCTGTCCTTGGCTGACCACCTGCGGCATTCCGGTGTGGATCATTGCCCAGCGCGCAAATGTCTCAACCTCCATTGAAACCGGCCCGGCCGATAGGGCGCTTTGGCGTGCAAAAGCCTCAACGTAACCGCACAAGGTTCTGTTGAAGGTCAAAACCAGGACTTTAACCGGGCGACCGCTACCGCTGCGATCTAGGCGGTTCTTGAAGATGTCAGTAAGAGTCTCCAGGCGCAGAATTGCCGTGTGCGTTTTCCCGCTACCCGCGGCACCTCTGATTACATCAGTTCCCGGCCGCCCTTCACTGATGATGCGGAGCTGCTCGGATGTCGCTGGTTGCCCGGTAAGAATCTTCATGATCACCTCAGACGCAAAAGCCCTCATTCGGGGTACGCCTATGGGTGTACACTATCCTAAAGGTGCATAAAACAGCTAAGTTGATAACATACCATGGTATGCGCACCCTCAGTGGCTGGTGACATGAGTGCATCCCATTCTACACACAAGACGTGTGCGCATTGACATCTTCAAGGTGCAACGCGAGGTATGTACTGACTTTGGGCGCTGTTGGATTGGCCGTGTAGGGCCGAGGAGATGGTACATTCCCCTTGCACAGTGAGGATATCGGCGCACCGCCCATCGGTTGACTGCCGAAAGCGCGCGAACCCGATGAACCCGATAAAGAGCGCCTCAGGAATCCTAGGGATTGTCCACTCGGCCGCAGTCAGGTTCTTTGCTTCTCTGGAGAGTGCTGCGGTATGGGACAAATTCGGGACAGGAATGGCTGGAATCTGGTGGGATTCGATAGGAATCGGTAGCATATTGAAAGCACGCTATGCGTTTGACATAAAATTAAGATCCAAAGTTTGGCAAGGGGTAACGGACAGGTAGCAGGAAAGCTTCCCAAGCTTACGACGAGGGTTCGATTCCCTTCACCCGCTCCAAACGCCGCATCGGTTGCGGCCTGAAAACGCCCCCTTTGAAAATTCGATCGTGATGGCTGAGCGATCTGTACCGGTGGGTACGGACGGGCGCTCTCTTTTGCGTTGGTGGTTCGCCGATGGCGTGGTTGCCGGACTGGCGGCGATCCCTGAGGCTGGACGGCATCGTCCGTCTGCCCGAAGGGGAACGCCCATGCAGCCAATCGAACGAGCACGCCGCCTCAGCCGGTCCCTGCAAGCGCGCTTCCGCATCGACCTGTTCTCCGCCCTGGTGGAGCGCGAGTTCGAGCGGCGGCTGGCGGAAGCCATCCTGGAGGCCGAGCGCGAGGCCTATCGGCGTGGGCGTGAGGAGGCGCTGGCCGGATCATCGGGCCCCGCGGTTCCGGTGAGCACGGAGAACGGCAAAGCCGCGGTCAATCCATCTCCGCAGCGGGAGAAGGGGGCAAGGCCGGGCGGGAGGCCCATGACCATGTGAGGCCGGCCTGCTCGGCGCAGGCGTAATGCCAGGGGCGCTGGTCGCCATGGCCGGCCCAATGCGGATCGCCCGCGCGGATCGCCCGCCCGCAGGCGCAGCAGAGCGGACCGTTGCGTGCCGCACGCCCGGATTGGGGGCGCGTGGCGCCGGTCTTGGCCGATTTCGGCTTCGGTTCCCATCCCAGCGACGCGGGATGCCGTCCATACTGCGCCATGGTCTTTCCCCTGATTTGCGATGATCCCCCGATCACGGCCTTACCGCGCCGATGACAACGCAGTCGTGGCAGAGCGAGAATGCCGAGGTCGCGCTGCGTTGCCAACAACGAGGATGGACAGGTTCCAACCCGAAATCGTTGCCCTTTCGTGGGGAAGGCGGCTTCAAACTCCCTATCGACGGATAGATTTTCAGAGGACACACAATAGTCACCACAGAATTCCCCACA
The DNA here is from genome assembly GCF_003233655.1 of Azospirillum ramasamyi. Lineage (NCBI taxonomy): Bacteria > Pseudomonadati > Pseudomonadota > Alphaproteobacteria > Rhodospirillales > Azospirillaceae > Azospirillum > Azospirillum ramasamyi. Next base: position 2,438,639 of record NZ_CP029829.1, on the reverse strand, counting down.
CTTCACATGGTTTCTGTCGCCAATTGTCTGGGGCAATTGTGCCGTCGTCTTTTGGTCTGTTTCCGGTCACGCCGGTATTCATAATCAGTTAACCATCGAAGTCTAGCGTCCATCGCCTTTGCTGCGCTGCGGCATTCTCTTCAGGCGAAGGCGTTCCATGACGGCTTTTCTACTGGATTATCTCCCCACCTTTGCCGCCATCTCTCCCGTAGCAATGACAGGCATCGCCGGACTGCTGGCCGGAACACTGTCGACGCTGCTCGACGCCCGGCGGGCGATCCTGCTGGCGCAGGCGACGGCATCGACGCTTTTCTTGCTCCACTTCCTGTTGCTGGGGGCCTGGACCGGCATGCTGATGTGCGCGCTGGGGCTGGTGCAGATGGCCGTGAGCTGCCAACGGCAACCGGGGCGGCTGCTTGGGTTGCTCTATGCGCTGACCGTGCCGGCAGCCCTGGCGGTGGCGGCGCTGACCTGGCAGGGGCCGATGTCGGCACTGTCGGCAACCGGCTTCCTGCTGGCGACGCTCGGCCGCTGGCAAAGCGCGCTCGGGCGGATGCGGCTGTTCTTCGTCGCCGCGACGCTGGTCGGGGCGGGGCACAATCTGCTGGCCGGATCGGCCTTCGGGCTGGTGTCGGACGCGATGGCGCTGACCGGCCATGGTCTTGCCCTGTGGCGCGCCGGGACTTTCCGGGGGCTGTCCGGCTGCCGCTTCGCCGCCCGCGCCGTTTCCGGGGCAGCGACCTGATCCCCCCGGCGCACCCCGCCGGTGCAACCCCGAAAGCTCCCGGTACGGTGCGGGAACATTCGACCCCACGGCAGGGTTGTGGCTGGGAAGGGGATGTTTGGGAGGACCTGCCGTCATGGAAAAAGACCAGATCGTCGATACGCTCAATGACCTGATCCGCATCGTCGAGGACAGTCACGAGGGCTACCGGCAGGCCGCCGAGAGCGCCGAGGACGAGGATCTGAAAGCCCTGTTCAACGATCTGGCCGCCCAGCGCGGCGCCATCGTCCGCGAGATCCAGCGTCTGGTCGCCGAACAGGGCGGGGCGCCCGACATGGGCGGCACCATGATGGGCGGCGCCCATCGCTTCTTCCTGGAGTTGAAATCCGCCGTGATGGGACACGACCGCGCCGCCATCATCGCGGAGGTCGAGCGCGGCGAAACCGAATGCCTGCGCCGCTACGACGAAGCCATGGCGAAGGAGCTTCCCCTGCCCATCACCGCTGTGATCGCCCAGCACCTGGACCGCATCCGCGTCGACCGTGACCGCATGGCGGCGTTGCGCGGGGTGGTGGCGTGATGGTGCGCCGCAGCATTGCGAGGAAGCCGGAGCGGGCGTAGGCTTTCGATCTGTGGTCCAGCCAGCTGGCCGGACCAACCGCCCCGCCGATCATCCGGCTTATGGTGGCCGGATGTCGGCTCCACCTGGACATGGATTGATGAACAGCGACAAACAGGAAGCGGACCAGTCCGGCAACGATCTGGTCACCAAGGGCGCTTTCGCCCTCTACCACGCCGAGAATGCCCACCGCGTGGCCGAATTCAAGAAGTCCAAGAATGCCGAGGCGGCCATCGCCGCCGATTTCGATGCCTACCGCTCCCGCTATCTGCGGAAGTTCAGGGATGTCTTCGACAGCCTGTCCGAACAGGGCCTGACCGTCACCCGCGCGATGTGACCCGGCCGGGCGCCACAGCCGGCGCCTGCCCCGATATCCCGGTCCCCGCCGCCGCACGACGCCGGTCCGCCGCGTCCAGCACCGCAAGGCGCCCGGCGGGATCGAGATTCCTCCAGACCATGATGTCGTTCAGCGTCCGGCAACAACCGACGCAGACCTCCCGCTCGTCCAATGTGCAGAGCCGGATGCAGGGGGATTGCACCTGATCGTCGCGGATTGCTTGCGTCATGGCGCGACTGTGCCAAGGCCGCCGCATCGCGGCAAGCGGCGCGTCGCGCGGGTCGCGTCTCCTGAATGGGATGGGAAAGCCGCAGGCCCGCCGCTATACTGTACGGCATGGCCCGCATGCTGTTCCTCCGCGACATCGACGCCGACGTGCAACTGCGCTGCCGCGCCTGCGGGCATGGCGGCGTGCTTCCCCGTGCCATGCTGGAACGGCGTTTCGGCCCAAATTATCCGGTGCTGTCGATCGCGCCGCATTACCGCTGCTCGCGCTGCGACTCCCGCGACATCGAAAGCCGGCCGATCCCGGCGGCCCTGCCAGCCGCCTCGTTCGAGGCCGCGAACGAAGATCCCTCCTTCGACGCGCCGCTGGCGGCGCTGAACGGCCTGCTCGCCTCGTTGCGCGGCGGCGGTCCGGTGGCCGAAGCGCAGTCCGCGCCTCCCCCTTCCTCCCCACCGCCTCCCCCGCCATCGCCTCCCGCTGCCGCGGCGCGCAGCAAACCGCTGTCGGAACTGCCGCTGTCCGATCTGGTGGCCGATGGTCCCGGGGATGGTGGCGCCGCTCCGCTGTGGGAGCCGGTCTCGCTGGCGGACATGGCGGCACGGCTGGGTGCGATCAGAGCGGACGACGACGACACCGATCGGGACGGCGAACCGGACGGCGTCGAACCGGTTGACGGAGAACCGGATGTCGGAGAACCGGATGTCGGCGAAGCGGTCGATGGCGGTTGGGACGATCCGGCCCCGCCGGCCGAACCCGCAGGGAAGGAGGCCGCCCGCAACACGGCGCCGCTCAGCGATCCCGATGAGGACGAGGATGAGACGCTGGCGGCGATGCGTCTCCTGCTGGCCCAGGCCCATTGGAGCGAGGACGACGAACCGGACGACCGCCCGCCGGCAGCCGCCGCTCGCTACGGACAGCCGGGGACGGCAGAGGACATCGACGGCCAGGCGGAGGACGAGCCGCCGGTCTTCTCCCACAAGGTCCTGGTGCGCAGGGATTTCGAAGAGGATTGGACCGATCCGGACTCCGACCGCTGGCGGGCGGAGGACGACCGCGACGAGGCGGACGGCTTCGATGGGGATGAGGAGCCGTCGGACGAGGAAATTCTGTCCTTCGCGATCCGCGACCCGGAAAAGCCGGCGGCTTCACCGGCCGCCCGGCCGGCGGACAAGCCTTCCATCTCCGCCCCACCGCCGCCGGCCGATGAACCGCTCGATTTCGACCAGCACCGTGCCGAACGGCGTGCCCAGCGTCCGCCCCCGCCGCCGGAGGATGAGGAGGTCTTCGACCGCACCCTCGCCGCCCTGCGGTCGATGATTGAGGATGCGGCCAACGACCCGGACGACGACGCTCCGCCCCCGCCGCGGAAGTCGCCCGCAATGGGAGACAGGGACGTCGGCAAAGAGCCCGACAGGGACACCGGCAGGAACCCCGCCAGGGCGTCCGGTTGGCAGGATGAGGACACCAGCGGGAACGATCCGTTCGCCGGCTTCGACGCCGATCCGGCACCCGACCAGGATCTGGACCCCGACCGGGATCCGGCGCCGGCCGCCCGCCGCTCCACCCAGGAACGCGAGATCGAAGAGGCGATGAAGGCCCTGCGCGGCCTGATCGAGGAGGAAGTGACGCGCGAACCGCCACCTCCGGCACCCGCTCCGCCGCCGAAGCCGCGTGCCGGCAAGCCGCGCCCGCCGCCCCGCGTCGCGCCGGCGACCCCTCCCGGGGAAGAGGCGGAGCCTGCTGCCAAGCAGGCCGCCGACAAGGCGGTCGATCCGACGCCGCTCAGCAAGACCATCGCGGCACTGCGCGGCATGCTGGAACTGGACGGAAAGCGCAAGCGCTGACGCGGCTGCCGTCCTTTCCGGCAAGCGATCACCTGCGCAGGCGCTTTTCCTGCATGATCTCCAACTGAAGCTGCTGGATTTCGGTCAGGCGCTGCCATTGGCGCTGGATCAGGTAATCCATCTTCTCGTGCAGGTGCCGGATTTCCAATTCGGCCTTCAGGTTGACGCGGTAGTCGTTCTCGGAGCGCAGCCTGTCCTTCGCCTCCTGCCGCTTCTGGCTCATCATGATGACCGGGGCCTGGATGGCGGCCAGGCAGGACAGCAGCAGGTTCAGCAGAATGAAGGGGTAGGGATCGAAAGCCCGAAGATCGCCTTCGATGATGTTGATGACCATCCACACGCCCATGAAGACGGCGAAGCAGATCAGGAAGGCCCAGCTGCCGCCGAAGCTGGCCAGCCCGTCCGACAGGCGTTCGCCCAGCGTGCGGCGGTCGTCATATTCCTCCTCCGGGTTCTCGGCCAGCGTCTCGTGGCGGGCGAGGCTTTCGGCAACCTCGCGGTCGAGTTCGCTCAACTCGCCATGTTCGGCCTGCAGCAGCTCCGCCACATAGAGCGAGCGATAGCGCGCCAGCTCCTGCCGGCTGATCTGCGAGTCCGGTTCCAGATGGGGATGGTCGCGCCGGATGCGGTCGGCGAGGTTGGGGGGCAGAGCATCCAGCGCGATCAGGTCGCGCTTGGGCCGGCGCTTGCCGCTGATGGCGCAGGGATGGCGCTTGGACGCCTGTGGGCCGGTGTCTTGCTGGTGAGCGTCTTCCCGGTGAGCGTCTTCCTGGCCAATGTCCTGGCCGGCGCCGGGGGTCGGTCGTGCGGACTCGTCGCCGTCTTCCGGCGGAAGCTGATTGTCGGTCATGATGTCGCCCTCCCTCGAATGCGCGGACCGGGTTGGCCGACTTTATGCCCGACCGCTGCGGCATGCCGGTTAAATCGCTGAAAGACCAAAGGCCCCGCCATGGAGTCGGCGGAGAGAAGGACGCATTGAAGCGGCTGGAATCCTGCTTCGGCCGAGACACCGCCGGGTGCTGTCTTGCGCGTTCAAGATGACAGGCGGTTTATCCTTATCGGCGCCAAAGGAAAAGGGGCCGCCTTGCGGCAGCCCCCATCCTTACCTGTATTGCGATCCGGCCGGTCAGCCGATGCGCCAGACGTCCGGGCTGTTCTCCAGACGCTTCAGCAGAGCGATCCGCTGCTGCTCGATCTCGTCGGGCAGGCGGTCGCCGAAGCGGTTGAACAGCTCCTCCTGGTCCTTCGCCTCGGCCTCGGCCTCCTTGCGGTCGATGTCCATGATCTGGGCGAACTTGTCGGCCGGGAAGTTCAGGCCGGACCAGTTCAGATCCTGGTAGCGCGGGGAGTAGCCGAAGGGCGATTCCGCGACCTCGGTGGCGCGGCCGCGGACGCGGTCGACGATCCACTTCAAAACGCGCATGTTGTCGCCGAAGCCCGGCCAGACGAACTTGCCGTTCTCGTCCTTGCGGAACCAGTTGACGCGGTAGATGCGCGGCAGGCTTTCGACCTTGGCTTCCATCGACAGCCAGTGGTTCCAGTAATCGGCCATGTTGTAGCCGCAGAAGGGCAGCATGGCGAACGGGTCGCGGCGGATGGCGGCCTGGCCGACGGCGGCGGCGGTGGCCTCAGAGCCCATGGTCGCGGCCCAATAGACGCCTTCGCGCCAGTTGTAGGCCTCGAACACCAGCGGGAAGGTCTTCGACAGGCGGCCGCCGAAGATGAAGGCGCTGATCGGAACGCCGGCCGGATCCTCCCAGGCCGGGTCGATCGACGGGCACTGCGCCGCCGGGGCGGTGAAGCGGCTGTTCGGGTGGGCGGCGGCGCGGCCGCAATCCGGCGTCCAGTCCTTGCCCTGCCAGTCGATCAGGTGGGCCGGCGGCTCCTCCGTCAGGCCTTCCCACCAGACGTCGCCGTCGTCGGTCAGGGCGACGTTGGTGAAGATGACGTTGTGGTCCAGCGTCTTCAGCGCGTTCGGGTTCGACTTCACGCTGGTGCCGGGGGCGACGCCGAAGAAGCCGGCCTCCGGGTTGATGGCGCGCAGCGTGCCGTCCGGCTGCGGCTTGATCCAGGCGATGTCGTCACCGATGGTGCGGACCTTCCAGCCCTCGAACTCCTTCGGCGGGACCAGCATGGCGAAGTTGGTCTTGCCGCAGGCCGACGGGAAGGCGGCGCCGACATAGGTCTTCTCGCCGGTCGGGCTTTCCACGCCCAGGATCAGCATGTGCTCGGCCAGCCAGCCCTGCTCGCGGCCCATGGAGGAGGCGATGCGCAGCGCGAAGCACTTCTTGCCGAGCAGCGCGTTGCCGCCGTAGCCGGAGCCGTAGGAGACGATGCGGTGCTCTTCCGGGAAATGGACGATGTACTTGTTGTCGGCGTTGCAGGGCCACGGCACGTCCTGCTGGCCCGGCTCCAGCGGCGCGCCGATGGAATGCAGGCAGGGGACGAAGTCGCCGTCGCCCAGGATGTCCAGAACCTTCTGGCCCATGCGGGTCATCAGGCGCATGTTGACGGCGACATAGGGGCTGTCGGAGATCTGCACGCCGATGTGCGAGATGTCGGAGCCCAGCGGCCCCATGCTGAACGGTACCACATACATGGTGCGGCCGCGCATGCAGCCCTCGAACAGGCCGTCCAGCTTGGCCTTCATCTCCTCCGGGTCCATCCAGTTGTTGGTCGGACCGGCTTCCTCGCGCGTCTTGGAGCAGATGTAGGTGCTGTCCTCGACACGGGCGACGTCGCCCGGATCGGAGCGGCAGAGGAAGGAGTTCTGGCGCTTGGCCTCGTTCAGGCGGATGAAGGTGCCGGCTTCCACCATCTCGTTGCAGAGACGGTCATATTCCTCCTGCGAGCCGTCGCACCAGTGAACGCGCTCCGGTTTGCATTTCAGCGCGATCTCCTCGACCCAGGCCAGGAGCTTCTTGTTCCGCGTCCGCATATTGCCAGTCATATCGTCCTCTCGAAGGCTGGGCCGGTACCGCCGCGCCGGGCATCCCCTCGGGGGCCCGCGGCCGGTCCGGCCGTCTTTGTCCGTTGTCGTGTCAGATGGAAAAAATCGGCCCGATCGGCGGCCCGATCAGCTGGATGCCGGTCCGAACGGGCGGCAGGGCCGGAAACCCGCCGGGATCGGCGGCACCGCGCAGGCGCGGCGACGAAACGGTGCAAAGGGCGGCCCTGAGACGACAGGTCTGGGGGCCAGGGGCCCGGACGGGAAACGGGTCGATCCGTTATGGTCCACTGAAGTGTTCTCCTGGTTGCGCTTGCCCGCACGCCGCCTTCTTGTTCTTGGTGCGGTGTGCGGTGGTGTCGAAGCGACCTCTCGGCTGGCCGTTCGGGCTGACGGTTGGCTGCTCGTCTCTCTCGGTCTGTGATTGCGCCTTTTGGCTTGTTCCGCCTTCGGCGTCTTTGGCTTTTGCGGTCGGGCTCTTTCCTGCCATTGGTCCGGGCGTCCCTGTTGGCCGGGCGTCCCTTCTTGGGCTTCGGGGTCCGTCAGGCGCCCCCTTTGCCGGTTGTCGCGTGTCCTGCCTGTCCGGGCGGCCCGGTCCCGTCCTGCGGCCGGATCAGTGCATCCAGCATCAGTCTAGCCGATTCCGGGTCGTGGATTCTCTGCTCAAAATCGACGCGGGCGACGTACCCCCCGCGTCGCAGGTCGCATCCCTCCGGGTCCAGGCCGGTCAAGCTCCAGCTTTCGTCTTGCCCCCTGCCGTCCTCGTCGGTGGAGGGGGCCAGCAGGGGGCCGTAGCCCTCCCCGTTCAGGCGGTCGAGCAGCTCCGCCTCCCCCGCCGCCAGCGCCGGGGCGGAAGCGGGCAGGTCCAGTTCGGCGGCGGACAGCCAGTGGATGCGGCCGAAGCCGGCCACCAGATGGACGCGCTCCACCGTCACGCGGTAGATGGCGAAATCGGCGAAGCCGGCATAGAAGGCGGTATCGGGATGGCGGCGCAGGTAGCGCGCCCGGTGGGTGGGGTCGTCCGACCGCTCCGCCCGGCCGAGGACCGACAGGCGCGCACCGGTCAGCGGCTGCGCCAAACCGGCGGTGCCGTCGAACAGCAGTCCGACCCGGTTGTCGGCCAGCAGGTTGCGGGTGTGGTCGGCCAGCGTGGAAAGCAGAAGCAGCGGGCTGCCGTCATGGTCGGAGGCCACCAGCACCAGCGACGGGTAGGGCCAGCCGGCGGTATCGGCGCTGCCGGAGTTGGGTTGCTTGTGGTCGGACAGCGTGTTGTCGGACAGCGTGTCGTCGGGCCGCTGGGCGGTGGCCAGCGCGGCGCGGTCGCAGGCGCGCATCAGGCGCCGGGCGCTGGCGGCCGGAGCCGTGCCGCCCGGGCGGTCGCCGGGAGGCATCGCGCCCTCCCTTGCATCCGGAGCGGTGCCGGCCGAAGAGGACGCCGAAAGGGCGTTCAGAAAACTCATTCCAAAACGAGCGCGTTCTCCCGCGCGGCACCGTTGTTCGGCGCCGCATTGCCGCCATATTGGACCATACAAATGCTGCGGGAAAAGGGAAAACTGCCGCTGGTACCTGGACTCTGGCATAAAGTATTGGAATCGCCACTCGGCCTATGCCCAATGCTTCCGCTGACATTCCAGGCCCCGCCCCGCTTCACCGTTCCATCCTGACCGATTGGAAAGCTGTTACGACCATGGCCCACACCGTCGCCCTGGTGGATGACGACCGCAACATCCTGGCCTCCGTCTCCATCGCCCTGGAGGCCGAAGGTTTCGACGTGCGCACCTACAGCGACGGCGCCGAGGCGCTGCGCGGCCTGACCCAGCGCCCGCCCGATCTCGCCGTGCTCGACATCAAGATGCCGCGCATGGACGGCATGGAGTTGCTGCAACGCCTGCGTCAGACCAGCCACATTCCCGTCATCTTCCTGACCAGCAAGGACGACGAGCTGGACGAGCTGATGGGCCTGCGCATGGGGGCCGACGACTACATCAAGAAGCCCTTCTCGCAACGCCTGCTGATCGAGCGCATCCGCGCCCTGCTGCGGCGCGAGGCCCTGCGCGGCGAGACCGCCGATGCCGATCCCGGCCAGATGATAACCCGCGGGCCGCTTCTGCTGGACGGCGCCCGCCATGCCTGCAGCTGGAAGGGCCAGCCGATCGACCTGACGGTGACGGAGTTCCTTCTGGTGCGGGCGCTGGCCCAGCGGCCGGGCCATGTGAAGAACCGCGACCAGCTGATGGACGCGGCCTATGGCGAGCATGTCTACGTCGACGACCGCACCATCGACAGCCACATCAAGCGGCTGCGCAAGAAGTTCAAGGCGGTCGATCCCGACTTCTCCCAGATCGAAACGCTGTACGGCGTCGGCTACCGGTACAAGGAGTAGGCCGGTGTCCGCGACGGGCGGGGCGAGGCCCAAAGGTAGGCCCCAGGGGAGTTCCCAAGGGGAGCCGGTGCGGCGGGGCGGCGTGTCGCCGCTGACCCTGCGCATCCTGGCGGTGAACGTGCTGGCGCTGCTGGTGCTGGCGGCGGGGCTGCTCTATCTCGGCCGCTACCAGGACCGGCTGATCCAGGCGGAGACGGAAGCGCTGGTGACCGAGGCGCGCATCTTCGCCTCCGCGCTGGGCGAGGGCGCGGTGAACCGCATCCTGACCACCCCCTCCCCCAACGGCGACGAGGGGCGCGAGCGCTTCGAACTGGCGCCCGAACTGGCCCGCCCGATGATCCGCCGTCTGGCGGAAGCGACGGCGACCCGCACCCGCCTGTACGACATCGGCGGCCACATGCTGTCCGACAGCCGCGTGCTGGTCGGTTCGCAAGGGCGCATCGAGATCCGCGAGCTGCCCTCTCCGCCCGCCGGCGATCCGATCAGCCGGGCGATCAACGACCTCTACACCCGGCTAATCGACGTGGTGCCCAGCCGCGAGGGGCTGCCGGCCTACCATGAGACGCCCGGCCGGCCGAACCCCGACGTGGAGCGGGCGCTCGGCGGCGAGGCGGCGGCCACCGTCTGGCGCGTCGACGGCGAGGGCGGCGACCCGGAACTGCTGCTGACGGTGGCGGTGCCGGTGCAGCGCTACCGCGAGGTGCTTGGCGCGGTGCTGCTGGCGCGCAGCGGCGGCGAGATCGACCGGGCCATCCGCTCCGTCCGCTTCGACATCCTGCGGGTGTTCGGCGTGGCGCTGCTGGTGACGGTCGCCCTGTCCTTCTATCTCGCCGGCACCATCGCCCGGCCGATCCGCCGGCTGGCCCAGGCCGCCGACAGGCTGCGCACCAGCCACGGCCGCCAGACCGAGATTCCCGACCTGACCCGCCGCGGCGACGAGATCGGCGAGCTGTCCGGCGTGCTGCGCGAGATGACCGACGCGCTGTGGACGCGGATGGACGCCATCGAGCGCTTCGCCGCCGATGTCGCCCACGAGATCAAGAACCCGCTGACCTCGCTGCGCAGCGCGGTGGAGACCGCCGGCCGCGTCAGCGACCCGCGCCACCGCGACCGGCTGATGGCGATCATCGCCGACGACGTGCAGCGGCTGGACCGGCTGATCAGCGACATCTCCAACGCCTCGCGGCTCGACGCCGAGCTGTCTCGGGCGGAGCCGGAGCCGGTCGACATCGGCCTTCTGCTGACCATGCTGGCCGAGCTGCGCCAAACGGTTGCCGAAACCGTGGACGAGACGGTGGCTGCAGGCGGTGGAGAAGCGCTTCGGAAGGACGGCGCGGAGGACGGCCGGCCGATGCCGCCCCGCGTCGTGGTCGACATTCCCGCGGGCGAGCGGCTGGTGGTGCCGGGGCTGGAGGGGCGGTTGACGCAGGTGTTCCAGAACCTGATCGACAACGCCCTGTCCTTCTCGCCGCCGGGCGGTGTCGTGCGGCTGTCCGCCCGGCGCACCGGACGCAACGTGACGGTGGTGGTGTCCGACCAGGGGCCGGGCATCCCCGAAGGAAAGGAAGAGGCGATCTTCGACCGCTTCTACACCGAACGTCCGGCGGGCGAGAAGTTCGGCACCCATTCCGGCCTCGGACTGTCGATCGCAAAACAAATAGTCAGCGCCCATAACGGTTCGATATCCGCGCGAAACCGTCAGGTATCGGAGGGAGCGGTCGAGGGCGCCGACTTCACCGTTACCTTGCCTTTGCTGTGAGACTTTCGACTAAAATACATACATCCCCGGCACTATCGGGTGGACAAGCCCGATTTCCCGGACGATCATGGCGACGGTCGTTCTCGCTTGCCGGCTGATGCTGCGGCCGGTCCATGCAGGACTGGTTGTTTTATCTGATCGGAATGACAATCGAAGGGTGGCCATCCCCCGGTACAAACATGTGGGGTTGCCATGCCTGAGTCCGTACCGCCTGAGTCAGCACCGCCCGAGTTTTTCGCGAACCGGTTGTCCAAGAAGGGGGCCCATTCCCGTTTGCCCCTCCCCGGAGAGGCCGAGGTCGTCGATCTCCGCCGCTACCGGCTGGCCCGCCTGATCCGCGATGCCGGACGGCAGCAGGGGGAGTTGGCCCGGCTGATGCGGGACGGCGCGCGGGAGCGCAACCAACTGGCGGAAGCGCTGCGGGGCGCGCAACGCCATCTCGCCAGCATCGCCGACAATTACAAGATCCTGCTGGTCCGGCTGCAGCGGGAAAAGGACTTTCGCGACGCCTGCCAGGAAGCGGCGGAGTTGGAGGATCTGGACGAGATGATCCGCCGCCGCGACGCGCTCGCCCTGGAACTGGAGGCCATTCGTCGCGCCCCCCATGGGGCCGTCGGCAACTGAGCGGCTCCGTATGCGGAAACCGGGCGGGCGGAGCCGGGACGCGGGGCGTTCCTGGGATCGCGGCCCTTTGCCGGCCGACTCCTCCCGAGTGCCGGCAGTGTGTGATCCGCACCGAAAGAACGGTCGGAAGCGGATGGGGGATCCCGGTCAGGTTTCCCCGCCTGACCAGTGGGGCCACCGTTCCGTTTCCATTGACAGAACCCGCGCTACGTCTCACCTTCGCCAGACTATGGTGACGATTCACGGCACCTGCGTCTTGCTCTCCGACATCGGCGTGTTGCTGCGCGGCGAGTCCGGACGCGGAAAATCGGATTTGGCCTTGCGACTGATCGACGGTGGCGCCCGGCTGGTCGCGGATGACCGGGTGGCCTTGCGCGCCGGTTCCGGACGGCTGACCGCTTCCGCCCCGCCGGCGCTGGCCGGGCTGCTGGAAGTGCGGGGCGTCGGCATCCTGCCGGTCCCGTCCGTCGCGTCGGCCGATGTCGGGCTCGTCGTCGATCTGGTGCCGCGCGACGGGGTGGAACGCCTGCCGGAGGCGGAGACCGAGACGCTGATGGGCGTCACCCTTCCCCGGCTGGGCCTGTACGCCTTCGACGCCTCCACCCCCGCCAAGATCCGTCTTGCCGCCGCCTGCCTGTGCGACGGCGGGCTGGAGCGGGTACCCGCCGGCCTGTCCGCCCAGCCCGTTTCGGCCCAGCCCGGTTCAGTCCAGCCCGGCCGGATTCATTTCAGCCTGGTCGCGCCATGAGCCTTTCCGACGTGCCGTCCAATCCCGTTGCCAGCGCCCCGGCCAACCCGGCGACGCCCCGCGGCCGCGTCGTGCTGGTCACCGGCCTGTCGGGCGCCGGCATGTCGGTGGCGCTGAAGGCGCTTGAGGATCTGGGATACGAGGCGGTCGACAATCTGCGCCTGTCGCTGGTCCCCGCCCTGATCCGACAGGCCGACCCGAAACGCCGGCCGCTGGCGCTGGTGATCGACAGCCGGACCCGCGACTTTTCCGCGCAGAGCTTCCTGGACGAGCTGGCGGAGCTGCGCGGCCGCGACGACCTGGATGTCAGCCTGGTCTTCCTCGATTGCGGCGACGAGGTGCTGCAACGCCGCTTCACCGAGACGCGCCGCCGCCATCCGCTGGCGGAGGACCGCACGGTCCCCGACGGCATCCAGCGCGAGCGTGCCCTGCTGTTTCCGCTGAAGGAGGAGGCCGACGTCACGATCGACACGACGCAACTCTCCATTCACGATTTGCGGCGCATCCTGTCGGGGCATTTCCGGCGTGACGCCCAGGCAGCCCTGCAGGTGTTCGTGACCTCCTTCTCCTTCCGCCAGGGCCTTCCGCGCGAAGCCGATCTGGTCTTCGACGTGCGGTTCCTGACCAACCCGCATTACGACCCGGAGCTTCGGCCGCTGACCGGCCTGAACCCGGCGGTTGCGGCACGGGTGGAAAGCGACCCCGACTTCCCCGCCTTCTTCCAGAACCTGACGGAGCTGCTGCGCCCGCTGCTGCCCCGCTACAACCAGGAAGGAAAGAGCTACCTGACCATCGCCATCGGCTGTACCGGCGGCAAGCACAGGTCGGTGTTCATCGCCGAACGGCTGGCCGCTTGGCTGAAGGAGCAGGGGCTGCGGGTCAACCTCAGCCACCGCGAGCTCGACCGGCTGGGGCTGCGCACCGCCGGGCCTTCCGGCGGCCATACCGGCAGCCAGACCGGCAACTTGGGATGATGCAATTTGCGCCTTGACGATCATACGTCCAACCAACGATCCAGATGCGATGGGGGCGCTTGCCTTGCGGCAGCGGTTCTCGCGCAGGTCTCCGGGGAGGACCCAACCTTGAAGGATGTCCCATGATCGGTATGGTTCTTGTCACCCACGGACGGCTGGCCGAGGAGTTCATCGCCGCGCTGTTCCACGTGGTGGGCGAACAGCAGCAGGTGCGCGCCGTGTGCATCGGCCCGGACGACGACATGGAGCAGCGCCGCCAGGACATCCTGAACTCGGTGGCGGAGGTCGACGACGGGTCGGGTGTCGTGGTGCTGACCGACATGTTCGGCGGCACGCCGTCCAACCTCGCCATCTCCATCATGGACAAGGCGAAGGTGGAGGTGATCGCCGGCGTGAACCTGCCGATGCTGATCAAGCTCGCCAGCGTGCGGAAGACCGAACCGCTCGACAAGTCGGTGATCGCCGCCCGCGACGCCGGGCAGAAATACATCAACGTCGCCTCCACCCTCCTGTCGGACTGAAACCGCCCGCGATGAGCTCCCCCGACGAAACGGCGCCCGCTGATGGCGAGATACGCCGCACCGCCACCATCACCAACCAGCGGGGCCTGCACGCCCGCGCCTCGGCCAAGTTCGTGAAGCTGGTCGCCACCTTCGACGCCGAGATCTCGGTGCGCCGCGGCGAGACCGTCGTGTCCGGCGAGTCGATCATGGGGCTGATGATGCTCGCCGCCGGACCCGGCACCACGGTGGAATTGCGCGCGACCGGCAGGGATGCCGCCGCGGCGATGGACGCCCTCCTGGACCTGATCAATCGCAAGTTCGATGAAGAGTGACCTACCCTCCACCGGCCCCTCCACCGGCGGGGCCAACGGCCCCGTGGCCGGTCCCGATCGCGGCGGCTCCGGCGGCGGTTTCGGCGGCGTCCCCGCGTCCGAAGCGTGGAGCGGCTCGGCGCGCGCCCTGAGCGGCCTGGGGGTGTCTCCCGGCATCGCCATCGGCCCGGCCCATGTGGTGGAAAGCGGCGCCGTCGCCATCCCCGAATACACCGTCGCGCCGGAGGCCGTCGAGGCGGAGGTCGCCCGCTTCAACGAGGCGGCGTCCAAGGCGCGGCGCCAGATCAAGAAGCTGAAGAGCAAGGCGCTGGTGCTGCCCGATTCGGCGTCGGAAGAGATCGGTTTCCTGCTGGACGCCCATCTGGCGATGGTCACCAACTCGCGCCTGACGCGCGGGGTGGAGCATCGCATCAAGCAGGACCGCGTCAACGCCGAGGCGGCCATCCAGGCGGAGATCGCCGCCATCGCCGCGACCTTCGCCGGCATGGACGACGCCTATCTGGCCGGCCGCATCGACGACATCCGCGAAGTCGGGCGGCGGTTGACCCGCAACCTGATGAAGCAGGAATACCGGGCCTTCAGCAACCTGCCCCCCGGCAGCATCATCCTGGCGGAGGAACTGACCCCCGCCGACACCGCCCTGCTCGACCCCGCCGTCGTCGGCGGCTTCGCCACCGTGCTGGGCGGGGCGGAAGGGCACACCGCGATCCTCGCCCGCTCGCTCGGCCTGCCGGCGGTGCTGGGCGCGCCCGGCCTGCTGGCGGGTGTGCGCAACGGCGTGACGGTGATCGTCGACGGCCTGCAGGGCCGCGTGCTGATCGACCCGCCGGCCGACGTGCTGGCGGATTACGGCGAGCGCCGCGCCGCGCGCGAACGCGAGCGCCAGGGGCTGAAGAGCCTGCGCAAGCTGCCCGCCGTCACCCGCGACGGCACCGCAGTGACGCTGCTGGCGAATCTGGAGCTGCCCCGCGACCTGGAGCAGGCGCTGGAGCACGGCGCCCAGGGCATCGGCCTGCTTCGGACCGAGTTCATGTTCATGAACCGCGACCATCTGCCCGACGAGGATGAGCAGTACGGCGTGCTGCGCACCATGATCGAGGGGATGGGCGGCCGCACCGTCACCGCCCGCACCATGGATCTGGGCGGCGAGAAGCTGGCCGGCTGGATGGCGGGCCGCTATGGCGAGCCGGCCAATCCGGCGCTCGGCCTGCGCGCCATCCGGCTGGGCCTGCGCGAACCGAAGCTGCTGGAAACCCAGCTCGCCGCCATGCTGCGCGCCGGGGCGCACGGGCCGCTGCGCATCCTGCTGCCGATGATCGCCTCGGTGGCGGAGGTGCAGAAGGTGCGGGAGATGATGGGGCAGGTCGCCCGCCGCCTGCGGCGCCGCGGCATCGCCATCGCCGACCCGCTGCCGCCGGTGGGGGTGATGGTGGAGGTGCCGGGGGCGGCCCTGTCGGCCGACGCGCTGGCCTATGCCGCCGATTTCTTCGCCATCGGCACCAACGACCTGACCCAGTACACGCTGGCCATCGACCGTGCGGACGAACAGGTCGCCAAGCTCTACGACCCGCTGCATCCGGCGGTGCTGCGGCTGATCCAGTTCACCATCGAGGCGGCCCTGCGTGCCCGCATCACGGTGTCGGTCTGCGGCGAGATCGCCGGCGACCCGCGCTACACCGCGCTGCTGCTGGGCTTGGGCGTGCGCGAGCTGTCGATGGCGCCGCTGGCGCTGCCGTCGGTGAAGAAGCGCATCCGCTCGCTCGACCTGATGGAGGCGAGCCGCCGCGCCCGCGTCATCATGGACCAGAGCGACAGCGGACGGATCGCCACGCTGCTGGACGACTTCAACGCGACGGTGTGAGGGCCTTCAAGCGGATTGCAATCCGCTTTGGACCGCGACGGCGGCCCCGGCCGCTCATGCGGCCAAAGCCCGACCGGTGAATGAGGTCATGTGAATCCAAAGCGAATGCAAATTCGCTTTAAGGCTCCACCCAAAAGCTTTCCACCATCGGCCCATACAGCGGCGTGACCGCCGGACGGTGCAGGGTCGACCGGCGGGCGATCCGGTCCACCGGGCTGTGGAACAGCGGGACCATGTAGTGTCCCCACAGCAGCACCCGGTCCAGCGCCCGCACCCGCCCGACCAGTTCCGCCCGCGTGGTGGCCGCGGCGATGGAGCGGGCCAGCGCGTCGACGACCGGGTCACGGATGCCGGCCAGATTGCGGCTGCCCTCCTGCCCGGCCGCGTCGGACCCGTAGTAATAGAGCTGCTCGTTTCCGGGAGACAGGCTGGACGCCCACCAGCGCATTGTCATGTCGAAATCGAAGCGGTCCATCCGGCCCTGGAACTGGGCGCTGTCCACCGTCCGGACGCGCGCGTCGATGCCCAGCGGCTCCAGAGAGCGGGCGAATTCCAGCGCCACCCGCTCCTCCGACGGATCGGACAGGAGGATTTCGAAGGCGAAACGATTCCCGGCGGCATCGGTCAACCGACCGTCGCGCACCCGCCAGCCGGCCTGCTCCAGCAGCCGCATCGCCTCGCGCCGGTTGGCGCGCAGGCCCGCCGGGCCATTGCCGCCTCCGCCATCCGGCAGGACGAATGGGTCGGTGAACAGGTCCGGCGGC
Source organism: Azospirillum ramasamyi (assembly GCF_003233655.1). NCBI lineage: Bacteria > Pseudomonadati > Pseudomonadota > Alphaproteobacteria > Rhodospirillales > Azospirillaceae > Azospirillum > Azospirillum ramasamyi. The sequence continues at coordinate 2,421,994 of NZ_CP029829.1, read as the reverse complement.
AACCGGTCGCGAAACGGCTCCAGCGCCCGCAGCTCCTCCCCCTCCGGCAAGCCGCGGGCGGCGAGGTCGGAGTTGGGGTAATAGCTGGCGGTGCGGGTCAGCAGCCCGTGGAACAGGCTGCGGCCGATCCAGTCGAAGTCGGTCGCCATGCCCAGCGCCCGGCGCACCCGCACATCGGCGAAGATCGGCCGGCGGGTGTTGAAGATCAGGCCGCGCGCCGGCTCGGGCCGCCGGTTCGGCAGTTCCTCCCGCACAATACGGCCGTCGCGCAGTGCCGGACCGTCATAGCCTGTGGCCCATTTGGCCGGATCCCTCTCGTACCGGATGTCGCCCTGCCCGGCCTTGAACGCCTCCAGCGCCACGGAATCGTCGCGGTAATAGTCGAACTCCAGCCGGTTGGCGTTGAACTGCCCGACGCGGGTGGGCAGATCCCGGCCCCAATAGTCGCGCACCCGCTCATAGACGATGCGGCGGCCCGGATCGACGGTGGCGATGCGGTAAGGGCCGCTGCCCGTGATCGGCTCCAGCGTCGTGCGGTCGAAGTCGCGGCCGCTCCAGAAGGTTTTGGAATGGATCGGCATCAGCCCCATCAGCAGCGGCATCTCGCGGTCGATGGTTCCATCCGGGTTGGGAGCGAAGGCGAAGCGGACGGTCTGCGGGTCGGGCGCCTCGGCCGCGGCGACCTTGGCGTAGAACAGGCGGCGGTTGGGCGTGCCGTGCCGCCGCTGCATCTCCAGGGAGAACAGCACGTCGGCGGCGGTCACCGGCGTTCCGTCATGCCAGCGCGCCTCGGGATTGATGTGGAAGGTGACGGCGGAGCGGTCGCCGGCCACCTCGACCCGGTCGGCCAGCAGGCCGTAGAGCGAGAAGGGCTCGTCCCACGACCGCGTCAGCAGCGTTTCGAACACATAGCCCAGCCCCAGCGCCGGCACGCCCTTGACGATGTGCGGGTGGAGACTGTCGAAGCTGCCGGTCACCGCCTGCCGGATGGTCCCGCCCTTCGGCGCGGCCGGATCGACATAGGGGAAGGCGGTGAAATCCGGCGGCAATGCCAGATCCCCATGCATGGCGATGCCGTGCATGGCTATGCCGTGCGTTTCACTTCCCTGCATGGCGATGCCATGCGTTTCACTGCCCTGCATGGCGATGCCATGCGTCGGGGCGTCGTGTCGGGGTGCCTCCGCCCATGCCGGACGGTGCGCCGGGAGAGCCAGAAGGATGAGGAGCAGGATGAACGGGCGGGCCATGCCCGGCAGGGTTGCCCCTTTGCCGCACCTGCGCAAGAGTCCACGCAAGCTCCTTGGCCTTGATCGGTGTTCCGCCTAAACTCCGGCCCCGCGTGGCGCCGAACCGGGCATCGGCGCCAAAACAAGAACGTGCCCTGCATACGCCAGTCGAAGGAACGCGATACTATGGATCTGAGCAAGCTCGCCGCGGGTAAGAATGCCCCCTGGGACGTGAACGTCGTCATCGAGATTCCGATCGGCGGCCAGCCGGTGAAGTACGAAGTCGACAAGGAATCGGGCGCGGTGTTCGTCGACCGTTTCCTGCACACCGCGATGTTCTATCCCTGCAACTACGGCTTCATCCCGCACACCCTGTCGGGTGACGGCGATCCGGTGGACGTCTGCGTCGTCGGCCAGCACGGCGTCGTCCCGGGTGCGGTCCTGCGTTCGCGTCCCATCGGTGTCCTGTACATGGAGGACGAGGCCGGCGAGGACGAGAAGCTGCTGGCCGTTCCGGTCGACAAGCTGCACCCGTTCTACACCGACGTGAAGAACTACACCGACCTGCCGTCGATCGTGATCGAGCAGATCGCCCACTTCTTCGAGCACTACAAGGATCTCGAGAAGAACAAGTGGGTGAAGGTCCGCGGCTGGGGCGACGCCAACGAGGCCGCCAAGAAGATCGAGGAAGGCCTGGCCCGCGCCCAGGAAGTCAACAAGGGCATCCCGGGTCCGGTGGTCTGATACCGACGGCGATTTCCGGCCGGCGTCGGCATCCCGGCGCCGGCCGTTTCGCGTATGCGAACCTGTTTCAGCTGCTCCAGCCCATGCGGCGCTCCACCCCGTCGGTGGCCTCTTTCAGGATTTCGGCGCTGTGGCGCAGGGCCGCCGCCTCCTCCGCCGACAGGTTGGGCAGGACGGTGTCGAGCACGCCGCCGGCGCCGATGACGCGCGGCAAGGACAGCGTCACCTGGGGCACCCCGCAGACATCGTCGGTCAGCATGGCGCAGGTCGTCACCATCCGTTCGTCGGCGCCGATGGCCGATACCAGCCGGGCCAGGCCGCCGGCGATGCCGAAGGCGGTGTTGCCCTTGCCGTTGATGATGCGGTAGGCGGCGCGGCGCACCCCGTCGTCGATGACGGCGCGGTCCTCGGCCGTCAGGCTGCGGCGCAGCTGGTCGGCCGCCTGCTCCACCGGCACGCCGGCGACGGTGGCGCTCGACCACAGCAGAACCTCCGAGTCGCCATGCTCGCCGACGACATGGGCATGGACGGACCGGGGCGTCACCGCCAGCTGCGCCGCCAGCAGGGCGCGGAAGCGCGCGGTGTCCAGAACGGTGCCGGAGCCGATGACCCGGTTGCGCGGCAGGCCGCTGATCCGCGTGGCGATCTGTGTCATCACGTCCACCGGGTTGCTGGCGACCATCAGCACGGCGTCGGGGGCGGCCTTCAGCACCTCTGGAATGATGGCGCCGAACACCTTGGCGTTGCGCTCCAGAAGCTCCAGCCGGCTTTCCCCCGGCTTCTGGGCGACGCCGGCCGACAGAACGACCACCCCCGCCCCTTCCAGCGCGGCATAGGAGCCGGCGCGGACGGTGACCGCATGGGTGAAGGGTACGGCATGGGCGATGTCCTGCGCCTGGGCCTGGGCCAGCGCCTCGTTCATGTCGACCAGCACGACCTCGTTCACGGCACCGGTGGTCACCATGGCGAAGGCCGCGGTGCTGCCGACGAACCCCGCTCCGACGATTCCGACCTTCATGGACAGGCTCCTTTGCGCAAGTTGGCATCCTGTGGGCGGACAGCTTGGCGACGGTCTGCATCCCGCCGCAAGTGCGCATCCTGATGGGAGGGCGGTTTTGCATAGGCGCGACGAATCGCCCCTTGCCCAATGGTCATACCAACCCGTAATGTTGCGGCGCAGCAAATGGCGGGGATGAAAGTTCGGTCCGTCGCTGTTCGTCATCAAAACCGTCGGCGACCCGTGGCAGACTGGGGCCGGCGCCTTTTCCCAGCACCGGATCCGGTCATGACCGTTCGCAACCTCGACAAGCTGTTCAAGCCCGCCTCCATCGCCCTGATCGGCGCAAGCCGCAAGCCGGGCACGGTGGGAGCCGTGGTGGCCCGCAACCTGTTCCAGGCCGGATTCGACGGGCCGGTGATGCCGGTCAACGCGACCGAGCGCGCGGTGGAAGGGGTGCTGACCTACAAGACGGTGGACAGCCTGCCGATCACGCCGGATTTGGGCGTCATCTGCACGGCGCCCGACACGGTGGCGGCGACCATCGACGCGCTGGGCAAGCGCGGGACCAAGGCCGCCATCGTCATGACCAACGGCATGTCCGCCGACCAGACCCAGGCGATGCTGGACGCGGCAAAGCCCTATCTGATGCGGGTGCTGGGCCCCAACAGCCTGGGCGCCATGGTGCCGGGCCGCGGCATGAACGCCAGCTTCGCGCCGGTGGCGCCGCGCAAGGGCGACGTGGCGCTGGTGGCGCAAAGCTCGATGGTGCTGACCTCCGTTGCCGACTGGGCGACCTCGCGCGGGATCGGCTTCTCGCATCTGGTGTCGCTGGGCGACCGCGGCGACGTGGATTTCGGCGACCTGCTGGACTATCTGGCGTCCGACGTCACGGTGCGCGCCATCCTGCTCTATATCGAGAGCATCACCCAGGCCCGCAAATTCATGTCGGCCGCCCGCTCCGCCTCGCGCCAGAAGCCGGTGATCGTCATCAAGGCCGGCCGCTCCGACGAGGCACAGGAGGCAGCGGCATCGCACACCGGCGCCCTGGCCGTATCGGACGCCGTCTATGACGCGGTGTTCCGCCGCGCCGGCGTGCTGCGGGTGAACGATCTGGCCGAACTGTTCGACGCCGCCGGCACGTTGGGCACCGGGGTGCCGATCACCGGAGACCGGTTGGCGATCCTGACCAACGGCGGCGGCATGGGCGTCATGGCCACCGACAAGCTGATCCAGGCGGGCGGCCGGCTCGCCTCCATGGCGCCGGAGACGCAGGAGGCGCTGGCCAAGGCGCTCGCCCCCCAGCCGGGCGGGGCGCCCTTCCGCAACCCGCTGCGCATCGGGGCCGACGCCACGCCCAAACGCTATGCCGAGGCGCTGAACGCGCTGATGCAGGACACCAGCAACGACGCGGTTCTGGTGCTGCACTGCCCGTCCGCCCTGACCGACAGCGAGGCCATCGCCCAGGCGGTGACGGAAACGGTGCAGGCCAACAAGGCGCGCCGACATCCGGTGCTGACCAGCTGGATCGGCGACCAGTCGGCGGTGGAGGCGCGCAAGCTGTTCGCCGATGCGCGCATCCCGACCTACAACGGCCCGTCCGACGCCGTGCGCGCCTTCATGCATCTGGTGAGCTATCGCCGCAGCCAGCAACTGCTGATGGAAACCCCGCCGTCGGTGGCGGAGGATTTCCAGCCCGACGAGATCACCGTGAAGAAGGTGATCTCCCGCGCCATGGCGGAGAAGCGCGAGTGGCTGAGCGAATATGAGGCCAAGCGCGTACTTGCCGCCTACGGCATCCCGGTGGTCGACACCCGCGTCGCCAGGACGCCGGAGGAGGCGGCGAACGCCGCCCGCGTCATCGGCGGCCCGATCGCGCTGAAGATCCTGTCGCACGACATCACCCACAAGTCGGACGTCGGCGGCGTCGCGCTGGGCCTGACCGGCCCGGAGGACGTGAAGGCCGAGGCCGAGGCCATGCTCGCCCGCGTCGCCGAACTGGCGCCCGAGGCGAAGATCGAGGGCTTCACCGTGCAGGAGATGGCCGTCAGCCCCGACGCCTACGAACTGATCGTCGGCATGACCGAGAACGAGATGTTCGGCCCGGTCCTGCTGTTCGGCGAGGGCGGCATCGGCGTGGAGGTGGTGGAGGATTATGCGCTGGCCCTGCCGCCGCTGAACATGAAGCTGGCGGCCGAGCAGATGAGCCGCACCCGCATCCACCGGCAGCTGCAGGGCTTCCGCTCCCGCGCCGCGGTCGATCTCGACGCGGTGGCGCTGACGCTCAACAAGGTCAGCCAGCTGGTGGTCGATTTCCCCGAGATCGCCGAGTTGGACATCAACCCGCTGCTGGCCGACGCCAACGGCGTGATGGCGCTGGACGCCCGCATCAAGGTCGGCGTGCCGGCCCTGGCCGGCGCGGCGCGGCTGGCGATCCGCCCCTATCCGAAGGCTTTGGAAGACCGCATCACCATCAAGGACGGCCGCCAGTTCTTCGTCCGCCCGATCCTGCCGGAGGACGAGCCGCTGGTGCATCATCTGGTGGAGAACCAGACGGCCGAGGATCTGCGCCTGCGCTTCTTCGCGCCGCTGAAGCGGCTGTCGCATCAGGCGGCGGCGCGCCTGACCCAGATCGACTACGACCGCGAGATGGGGCTGATCGCCGTCGGTCCCGACCCGCAGACCGGCGAGACCATCATGTACGGCGTGGTGCGCATCACCGCCGATCCCGACAACCGCCGCGCCGAATACGCGGTGATGGTGCGGTCCGACATGAAAGGCCAGGGGCTGGGCTACATCCTGATGAACAAGATCCTCGACTATGCCCGCTCGCGCGGCATCAAGGAGGTCTATGGCGAGGTTCTGCGCGAGAACACCAACATGCTGAACATGTGCCGGGCCCTGGGTTTCGTCCGCAAGGAGAACCTGGACGAACCCGGCGTGGTGGAAGTCCGCATCGAACTGGGCGGCGGGCTGGCGGCGTAAGGATCGGCTTCCATACCCGCGGTTGACCAAAGGCATGGATAGGGCGATATCAGGCTTGGCGGGCAGGGGCGCCTGACCCCCGCCCTCCGGCCCGATCCTTACCGGTAAAGGTCAAACAGGAGCTTGAGGATTTGCGGAATCCTCTTCACTCCTCGTAATCGACGGGGATGGCGGACTGGCGGCCATCCCGTCCGCGCCGCCGCGCTGGCGCACGCATAGGTATTTCGGAGAACTGCGACGCGCCGTCGCGGGCTGCGGTTTTACGCCGGCCCCAGAACGACCTTCACGTCGGCGGGCTGGCCGAAGAAGGGGGCCGAGGTGATCAGCAGGCGGCAGCCGGCCGCGGCATAGGCGGCGGCGTTCGCCTCGGTCACGCCGCCGGCCGGAGCCACTACCGGCGGCGGGGTCAGGCCGCGCGTCGCTTCGATCACCGCGCGGGCGGCATCGGGCGGCAGCTTTTCCAGCTGGATGACGTCAGCGCCGGCTCTCGCGAAGGCCACCGCCTCCTCGACCGATCCGACTTCGACCACGATCTTCTTCTCGGGAGCCTTGCGGCGCAGCGCCGCGATCCAGACCTCCGGAGAGCCGCTCAGGAAGGCCCGGTGTTCGGGGAAGACCAGCAGCGTTTCCGACAGGCCCAGCCGGTGCATCACCGCACCGCCCGCCCGCACCGCCTTGACGCTGAGATCCTTGGCGCCGGGGAAGTTCTTGCGGGTGCAGGCGACGGTCACGCCGGGAGCCGCCTCGACGATGCGCCGGGCGCGGGTGGCGATGCCGGAGGCGTATTCGACCAGCGTCTGCGCCACCTTCCAGGCCCGATGCAACGATCCCGCCGGACCCTCCGCCTCCAGGAAGACCGCTCCGGCCTCCACGGTCGTGCCGCTGGCCTCGACGCGCAGGACACGGCCGCCGGCCTTCTCCACCAGCCGGGCCGCCTCCTCCGTCCCGGCCAGCACCATGGCACCGCGGGCGGCGAAGGTCATGCGGGCCGGACGGGCGGCGATGCCAAGCGAGTCGGTGGTCAGGTCACCGTATGGGACATCCTGTGCCAGAAGCGCGTCGAGCGCGGCGTCGGACAGGATGGTCGTCATCGGCGGAGTATCCTTACCTGAAGCCAGACCTATAGCCAGCCGCGCCGGCGGAAGTACCAGAGCGGGACCACCGCCGACAGCACCATCAGCAGGATGGCCATCGGATAGCCGAAACTCCACTCCAGTTCCGGCATATGCCTGAAATTCATGCCGTAGGCGGACGCGATCAGGGTCGGCGGCATCAGCGCGACCGAGACGACCGAGAAGATCTTGATGATGGCGTTCTGTTCGATGTTGATCAGGCCGAGCGTGGCGTCGAGCAGGAAGTTCGCCTCATGCGCCAGGAAGCCGGCATGCTCGGTCAGCGACCGCAAGTCGCGCGTCATCGTCTTCAGCGCGGTCTTCTGTTCCTTGTTCAGCCGGCCGCCGCTGACCGAGGACATGAACACCACCAGCCGGTCGAGACCGGCCAGGCTGTCGCGCACCTTGTGGGTCAGGTCGCCGGCCCGGCCGATGCCGCGCAGAACGTCCTGCAACTCGTCCGGCTTCTTGGCCGCCTTGCCGAAGCCGCCGCCGTCCAGCGAATCGTCGAAGATGCGGGCCGACAGCTCGTCGATGCGGGCGCCGACCAGTTCCAGCACGTCGGCCACACGGTCGATCACCGCGTCGAGCAGGCCGAACAGCGCGCTCTCTCCCGTCGCCAACAGTTCCGGCTGGCGGACGCAGCGGGCGGCGAAGGTGATGACCGGCAGCGGTTCGGTGTAGCGCAGGGTGATGAGGTGGCGCGGGGTCAGAACGAAGGTCAGCTCGCCCTGCTCCGGGTGGGGCGAGGTCGCGCGCGAGATGATGGGAGAGGTCATGTAGATCCCCTCCCCCTCGACATAGAGCTGGCTGGAGGCCTCGATCTCCTTCATCTCCTCGCGCGTCGGCAGATCGAAGCCGGTCAGCGCGCCGACATGGGCACGCTCCGCTTCCGTCGGGCGCAGGAGGTCGATCCAGACCGCGCCGACCGGCAGATCCTCGCCGAGTTCCAGCGGCTGGCGCACCACCCGCCCGTCTTCGGCACGGGCATGGACGGTGATCAAAGGGCTGCCTCTTCCGGCACCGGCGCGCCGGCGGCGCGGCAGGCGGCGGCCAGAGTGTTCAGCATCAGACAGGCGATGGTCATCGGCCCGACGCCGCCCGGCACCGGGGTGATGGCGCCGGCGACCTTCACCGCCTCGTCGAAGGCGACGTCGCCGACCAGCCGGGTCTTGCCGGGCTCCGCCGCCGCGACGCGGTTGATGCCGACGTCGATCACGGTGGCGCCGGGCTTGATCCAGTCGCCGCGCACCATCTCGGGCCGACCGACCGCCGCCACCAGGATGTCGGCGCGGCGGCATTCCTCCGGCAGATCCACCGTGCGGGAATGAGCCATGGTCACCGTGCAGTCGGCCTGCAGCAGAAGCTGGGCCATCGGCTTGCCGACGATGTTGGAACGGCCGAGCACCAGGGCGCGCTTGCCCTTCAGGTCGCGGCCCAGCGTGTCGCGGATCAGCAGCAGGCTGCCCAGCGGCGTGCAGGGCACGATGGCGCCCGGCTGGCCGGTGGCGAGCAGGCCGGCGTTGACCACATGGAAACCGTCGGCGTCCTTTTCCGGCACGATGCGGGCCAGCACCTTCTGGCTGTCGATGTGCCTGGGCAGCGGCAGCTGGACCAGGATGCCGTGCACGGCCGAATCGGCGTTCAGGCGGTCGATCAGGGCCAGCAGGTCGGATTCGGCCATGTCGGCCGGCTCGTGATGGTCGAAGCTGTTCATGCCCAACTCGACCAAGGCCCGTTCCTTGGAGCGGACATAGACCTGGCTGGCCGGATCCTCGCCCACCAGCACCACGGCCAGACCGGGGGTCACGCCATGGCTGGCCTTCAGCGCCGCCACACCGTCCGCCACCCGCGCGCGCAGACCGGCCGCAAAGGCCTTGCCGTCGATGATCTTCGCGTCCGCCATGCTACTCTCCACCCTCGGTGCCCATATCGTCGATCAGGACAGACAGCCGCGGCAGCAGAGCCGCCGGGTCGCCTGCCACATGCAGTATCTTGTTCCGGTCGGTGGCGCCGGCCACCACCGTCAGGCTGGTCTTGGGCAGTTTCCATGCCTTCGACAACAGTTTTATGACAGCCTCGTTGGCTTTGCCGTTTTCCGGCACCGCCGTGACCGCCACCTTGAGAACCCTCCCGCCTCCAGCCGTCTCGGCCGTGCCGGTCACCGCGTTGCGCGACGCCTTGGGCGTCACCCGGAGGGCCACCCGCAGGCCGTCGGCCACCGCCTCGAGCGGAGAGGACGCCGCCACGGTCAGAAGCGAGGCCAGTACTGGGCCATCAGGTTCTGGATGAAGGAGATCGCCAGCAGAACCACGATCGGCGACAGATCCAGTCCGCCCATGTTGGGCAGGACGCGGCGGATCGGACGCAGCACCGGTTCGGTGATGCGGTACAGGAAGTCACCGATCAGATAGACCGCGCGGTTGCGCGTGTTGACCACATTGAAGGCCACCAGCCAGCTGAGGATCGCCGACAGGATGAGGATCCAGAAGAACAGGTCCAGAATGGTGTTGATGAGCATATACAGCGCGATCATGCCGGCCCAGCTCCATAGCGGTTCCTTGGGATGGCCGCGCGCAACGCATTGCGAAGCGGGAGCCAACCTTTTCCGGGCACCCTAAGCACAAGCGGAGAGGCCTGTCCAGTACGGCGGCCCGCCGATAGGCCGGGTGGCCTGCGGCGCATAGACCGGTACACCGCCGACGCAGGGGGTGGGCCGGTCCATCGCGCCCATGCTTCATTTTTTCTGAATCAAGCGCTTGACAGCACCCCCCGTCATGGACAATATCCGCGCCACGCCGGGGCAACCAAGACGCCACGGTGTGAGTGTGGGGCCGTAGCTCAGCTGGGAGAGCGACGCGTTCGCAATGCGTAGGTCGGGAGTTCGATCCTCCTCGGCTCCACCATTTCCCCCTTCTCCAGAAGGGCAAGAGTATCGACTGATTGTCAGCGGGCGTTGCCGGGAACGGCATCTGGCCCGCTTTTTTATTTCGCCGATTTCGGCCGCCCCGCCAGCGCTCCCGACGGCAAGCCGGTGGCCCGCGCGCCTCCGATACGTTTCCTCACCGATGGTCCGGCCCATGCCTCAGTGGGTATGGACGTGGTGGGCATCGGGGTAATGGGGATGCCGGTGCCGCAAATATCCGTGACGATGCCGGTGGCTGTGCGGCTCGGTCACCGGGCCGTCGTGACCATGCTGGTGATGCTCGTCATGGACATGCGGATGGTCATGGACGATCTCCTCATGGGCATGGTCATGGTCGTGGTCCTCGGTTAGGTGAAGCCAGACACCGATGCCCATCAGGACCGACGCAACGACCAGCCCGGCCGTCAGCGGCTCCCCGAACATCGCCAGCGAGGCGATGCCTCCGACGAAGGGGGCGGTGGAGAAATAGGCGCCGGTCCTGGCGGTGCCGATGTGGCGCAGAGCGAACACGAACAGGACGAGGCTGACGCCGTAGCCCAGCAGCCCGACCAGCATGGCCGCGATCATCGTCGGCACGGCGGGCATGCCGTCGCCGAGGGCCAGGGCGATCCCGACATTGACGCAGCCGGCGACCAGCCCCTTGATCATGGCGATGTCCATGGGGTCGGCCAGCGAGACCTTGCGGGTCAGGTTGTTGTCCAGCGCCCACATCAGGCACGCGGCGGCGATCGCGGCGGCCCCCCAACCGCCGGCCCAGCCACCTGTCCAAGGGCTTTCCCAAAGGCTTCCGATGTCCACCGGTCCGTCCCAGGACAGCGCGACCGCCCCCGCGACGATGGCGATCATGCCGGCGACGAGCCTCCGGTCGAATCCTTCCCGGAAGACGAACCACGCCAGAAGAGCGGTGAACACTCCTTCCAGATTGAGCAGAAGCGAAGCGCTCGATGCCGGCGTGGCCGCCAGGCCGGACATCAGCAGCACCGGTGCGGCGATCCCCCCGGCCAGGACGGCGCCCAGCAGCCAGAACCACTCGGCGCCGCGAATGCTCCGTTCGCTGCGCTCCGCCGGGACCGCCAGCCCACGGACCAGCCGGACCAGCGCCAGACCGGTCCCGGAGCCGAGATACAACAGGCCGGCCAGCATCCAGGGCGACAGGTCATGGACCAGCAGCTTCGCCATCGGCGTGCTGACGCCGAAGAGCACGGCAGCCAGAATCGCGGTCGTCGAACCCGTTCGAGCCATGGAAGCTTCATCCGTCCGGTGGCTGGAGAAACCCGCCTCCCGACAATGACGGATCTCAGCCGTTCTCCGCCAGCACCGTTCCGGCCAGATAGAGCGAGCCGCAGATCAGCACGCGCGCCGGTCCCGGGCGATTGGCCACGAGGTCGGCCAGGGCCGCATCCACATTGTCGGCCGCCGCATGGTCGCGGATGCCGCAGAGTTTGGCGGTTTCGCAGGATTCCTCCGCGGTGAAGCTGGCTTCCTCGCCGGGGATCGCCACTGCGCGCAGGGAATGGATGAAGGGAGCCAGCGGACCCAGGAACTCGAACGGATCCTTGCTGGACAGCATGCCGTAGATCACGAACAGCGGCAGGGCAGGAGAGCCCTCCGACCGGCCGGTGCCGGGCTGGCCGCGCGACCAGTCGACCGCCTGCCGGGCCAGCACCTCACCGGCCGAGTCGTTATGGCCGCCGTCCAGCCACAGCTCCCAGCCCGGCGGCAGGCTTTCGGCCAGCGGGCCTCGGGTCAGGCGCTGCAGCCGCGCCGGCCATTCGACGGTGGCGAGGCCCTTGCGCACCGCCTCGTCGTCCACGGCCAGCGGCAGGTGATCCAGGCAGGCGATGGCGACGCCGGCATTGGTGATCTGGTGGACGCCGGCCAGCCCCGGCATCGGCAGGTCGAGCTGCCGCCTGGCGCTTTCGAAGCGGAAGCCGTCCGGCCGCTCCTGCACCGACCAGCTCTGGATGGGGGCGCCGATGGCGTTGGCGCGCAGCTTCAGCGCCCTGAGCGCGTCGGCCTCCGGCTGCGGGGCCAGAACAACCGGGACGCCCGGCTTGAAGATGCCGGCCTTCTCGCTGCCGATCTCCAGCAGCGAGTCGCCCAGGAACTGGCGGTGGTCGTAGGAGATGCGGGTGATCGCCGTCACCGCCGGCTTCGCCACCACATTGGTGGCGTCCAGCCGCCCACCCAGCCCGGTCTCCAGCAGGACCACGTCGGCCGGCACGCGGGAGAAGGCGAGGAGGGCGGCGACCGTCGTCACCTCGAAGAAGGTGATCGGGTTGCCGGCATTGGCGATCTCGCACTCCTCCAGCAGGGCGGCCAGATGATCGTCGTCGATCAGCCGCCCACCCTGATGCCGGCCCAGCCGGATGCGCTCGTGAAAGCGCACGAGATGCGGCGAAGTGTAGACATGGACGCGGTAGCCGGCCGCCTCCAACATCGCGCGCAGGAAGGCGATCGTGGATCCCTTGCCGTTGGTGCCGGCGACATGCACCACCGGCGGCAGCTTCCGTTCAGGATGGCCCAGCGCCGCCAGCAGCCGATGCACCCGGTCCAGCGACAGGTCGATGACCTTGGGGTGAAGCCCCTTCAACCGGTCCAGCACCGGGTCGGAACGGTTCGCGGCCGGCCGGGCGGGCGGATTGGCCAGCGGAAGGGAGGCGTCGGTCATGATCGTCTCTGGTCGGATGGACGGGAAGGGCCGGTCAGTCGCCGCCGGCCTGGACCGGAGCCGTCGGCTGCGCGGCGGGCTGGGCCGCCGTCGCCTGGGCGGTCGGCTGGGCCGCCGCCTGGGGCATCTGGGCCGGTTCGCCGTCGGCCGCCTGGGCGGCGGACAGGTCGACATCCTCCGCCTCCACCGCGTCGATGCGCGGGGTCATCAGCAGGCCGATGGTGCGGACCAGCGTCGGGCGCAGGTCGCGGCGGTGGACGACCATGTCGACCATGCCGTGTTCCATCAGATATTCGGAGCGCTGGAATCCTTCCGGCAGGGTCTCGCGGATCGTGCTCTCGATCACGCGGGCGCCGGCGAAGCCGATCTGCGCGCCCTTCTCGGCGATGTGGATGTCGCCCAGCATGGCGAAGCTGGCGGTGACGCCGCCGGTGGTCGGATCGGTCAGCACCACGATGTAGGGCAGGCCGGCTTCCTTGACCATCTCCACCGCGATGGTGGTGCGCGGCATCTGCATCAGCGACAGGATGCCTTCCTGCATGCGGGCGCCGCCCGACGCCGGAACCACGATCAGCGGCGCGTTCTTCGCCACGGCCAGACGGGCGGCGGTCAGCAGCCCTTCGCCGACGGCGATGCCCATCGACCCGCCCATGAAGCCGAAGTCGAAGGCGGCGACCACGGCGGCGTGCCCGCCGATCCGGCCCTCGCCCACCACGATGGCGTCGGTTCGGCCGGTCTTGGCCTGGGCTTCCTTCAGGCGGTCGGTGTAGCGCTTCTGGTCGCGGAACTTCAGCGGATCGGCGACCGACTTCGGCAGCTCGACACCCTCATAGGCCCCGTCGTCGAACATCGACTCCAAACGCTTGACCGGGTCCAGCCGCATGTGGAAGCCGCAGTGCTGGCAGACGTGCAGGTTCTCTTCCAGATCGCGGTGGAACAGCATCGCCTCGCAGCTCGGGCATTTGTGCCAGAGGTTGTCGGGCACTTCCTTGCGGGCATAGAGCGCGCGGATCTTGGGGCGGACGTAGTTGGTAAGCCAGTTCATGGAACGCCTTTCAACGACATGGCGGTACGCCGAAGCCCGGCGGCGGCGGGACATCCGGTCCGCGCCGCACCGGGCTCTTCAGCCGTTCGTCGCCATGAGCGATCGTGTTGCAGGTGTCGTAAAGCTGTTTGCCGTCGTTGTAAACCGTCCGTCCCTCAGCCCCGCGCCGCGCGCACCCCGGCGGCCAGTTCGCCGACGAAGCCCAGCACGTCCTCGACCGTGCCCGGCCTGACCGCGTCCGCCCCGTCGCCGCCATCCGCCAGCCCATCGGCCAGCCGGGTGACGATGGCGGAGCCGACCACGGCGGCGTCGGCGACGCGGGCGACCTCGGCGGCCTGGTCCGGCGTCTTGATGCCGAAGCCGACGGCGACCGGCAGGTCGGTGTGGCGCTTCAACCGGGCGACAGCCGCGTCGACGGCGGTGTTCGACGCGCTGGCGGTGCCGGTGATGCCGGCGATCGACACGTAATAGACGAAGCCCGACGTGTTGCGCATCACCGTCGGCATGCGCGCCTCGTCGGTGGTCGGCGTCGTCAGGCGGACGAAGCTGACGCCGGCCTTCACCGCCGGAATGCAAAGCTCCTCGTCCTCTTCCGGCGGCAGGTCGACGACGATCAGGCCGTCCACCCCGGCCGCGCGCGCATCGGCCAGGAAGGGCTCCACCCCATAGGCGTAGATCGGGTTGTAATAGCCCATCAGGATGATCGGGGTGTCGGCGTCCTGCTTGCGGAAGCCGCGGACCATCTCCAGCGTCTTGCGCACCGTCATCCCGGCCTTCAGCGCGCGCAGCGAGGAGGCCTGGATCGCCGGGCCGTCGGCCATCGGGTCGGTGAAGGGCATGCCCAGTTCGATCAGGTCGGCGCCGGCGGCCGGCAGGCCGTTCAGCACGGCCTGCGACACGGCGGGATCGGGGTCGCCGGCGGTGATGAAGGTGACCAGACCGGCGCGTCCCTCCGCCTTCAGCGCGGCAAAACGGCGGGCGATGCGGCCATCGGCCCCAACATCGGCACTCTTCATGTCGGCACTCACAGTTCCACTCCCAGATGCTTGGCGACGGAGAAGATGTCCTTGTCGCCGCGGCCCGACAGGCACAGCACCATCAGGTGGTCCTTGGGCAGCTTCGGTGCGCGCTTGATGACCTCGGCAAGGCCGTGGGCGGATTCCAGCGCCGGGATGATGCCCTCGGCGCGGGCGCAGAGCTGGAAGGCGTCCAGCGCCTCCTGGTCGGTGGCGTAGGCGTATTCGACGCGGCCCACGTCGTGCAGCCAGCTGTGTTCCGGTCCGATGCCGGGATAGTCGAGGCCGGCGGAGATCGAGTGGCCTTCCAGGATCTGGCCGTCCTCGTCCTGCAGCAGATAGGTGCGGTTGCCGTGCAGCACGCCGGGGCGGCCGCCGTTGATCGAGGCGGCATGGTCGAGCGGCCCCTTTTCGATGCCGCGGCCGGCGGCTTCGACGCCGATCATCTGCACCGAGGGATCGTCCAGGAAGGGGTGGAACAGGCCGATGGCGTTCGACCCGCCGCCGACGCAGGCGACCAGGCTGTCGGGCAGACGGCCTTCCAGCTCCTGCATCTGGGTGCGGACCTCGTCGCCGATCACCGACTGGAAGTCGCGGACCATGGCGGGGTAGGGATGCGGGCCGGCGGCGGTGCCGATGATGTAGAAGGTGTCGGCGACATTGGTGACCCAGTCGCGCAGCGCCTCGTTCATCGCGTCCTTCAGCGTGCCGCCGCCAGACGTCACCGGGCGGACCTCCGCCCCCAGCAGCTTCATGCGGAAGACGTTGGGCTGCTGGCGGGCGATGTCGGTCTCGCCCATGTAGATGACGCAGGGCATGTTGTAGAGCGCGCAGACCGTCGCGGTCGCCACGCCATGCTGGCCGGCGCCCGTCTCGGCGATGATGCGGGTCTTGCCCATGCGGCGGGCCAGCAGGATCTGGCCGATGCAGTTGTTGATCTTGTGCGCGCCGGTGTGGTTCAGCTCCTCGCGCTTGAAGTAGATCTTGGCCCCGCCCAGCTGCTCGGTCAGGCGCTCGGCGTAATAGAGCGGGTTGGGGCGGCCGACATACTGCTTCAACTGCTGGCGCATCTCGCCTTCGAAGGCGGGATCGGCCCGCGCCTCGCGATAGGCCTTCTCGACCTCCAGGATCAGGGGCATCAGCGTCTCGGCGACGAAACGGCCGCCAAAGATTCCGAAATGCCCGCGCTCGTCGGGACCGGAGCGGTAGGTGTTCAGTTTGGTCATCGTCTGCGGCACTGCCTGAAGTCGAAGGAAAGCCGGGATAGGACTCGGTCTTGCGGGCGGCATCGGGTCCGGACGCCGGCCAAGCGCGCCACCATACCGGTGGGACGCGCCGATTTGAAGCGCCGGACCACGGCAATCCACGATTTCGCCCGTCCGCAAACATGGAGCGGGGCTTTGCACGGACAAGGCCGCGCCCTTACACTGGCGCCTTCTTCATTGCGGAGCATCCTTCCGATGACTCAGCGGACGCCGCCGTCGCTTGTCCCCACGGGTCTCCAGCCGGTTTCCCGCCGGATCCTGGTGGTTGAGGACAGTCCGCTCAACCAGATGCTTGTCACCGCCCTCCTGGCCCAGGCCGGCCACCGCGCCGACACCGCCAACAACGGGCTGGAGGCGGTGATGGCGGCGCAGGCCGGCGGCTACGACCTGATCCTGATGGATTTGTCGATGCCGGAGATGGACGGGCTGGCCGCCACGCGGCTGCTGCGCGGCCTGCCGGGGCCGGCCGGCCGGGTGCCGGTGGTCGCCATGACCGCCGACACCGGGGAGGCCGACCGCGTCCGCTGCCAGGACGCCGGCATGAACGACCACGTCGCCAAGCCGGTCGACCGGGCGCTGCTGCTGGAGACGGTGGAGAAATGGCTGCGCGCGCCCCTGTCCGCCGGCGCCGCCCCCGGCTTCGGCCCCTGCGCGGCGGCGGTTCCCGAAGCGGCGGGCGACGTGCTGGACCGCGACGTGCTGGCCCAGTTGGCCCAGGATCTGGAGGCGGACCTGCTGGCCGACGTGCTGCGGCAGTTCGTCGAGGAAACGCGGGAGCGGGTGGCGCGCATCACGGCGGAAAGCGACCTCGCGGTCCTGACGCGGGAGGCGCACACGCTGAAAAGCACCGCCGGAACCTTCGGCGCCCGCGCGCTCTGCGCCGCGGCCCGCGCGCTGGAGATGGCCTGCCGGGCCTCCTCCGCGGAGCCTGAAGCTGCGCGGCCCCTCTCTGCGGAGCTTGGGGAAAAGGGAGCGGCGGACGCGGTTGACGGCCTTCGCAGCGACATCGCCCGGCTGGCCGGGGATGCCGTCGCGGCCTACCGCGCCGCCGGATATCCGGTTTGACCTAACGGAACCGCATCACTCGACGACGCTGATGTTCACCGCGGAATCCTTGCCGTTGGTGCCGCGGGCGACCTCGAACTGGACGCGCTGGCCTTCGGACAGGGCATGCAGGCCGGAGCGCTGGACCGCGGTGATATGCACGAAAACGTCCTTCGATCCGGCTTCCGGCGCGATGAAGCCGTAACCTTTCGTGGTGTTGAACCATTTGACGGTGCCGTTTGTCATGGGCCTCCCCCTAGTCTCTGCGAAACGGGTCTGCATAATTGTTTGGTTCGAAATTGCCCGTATCGGCCGCGCCATGAGGTCTGCCGGGCAAGCGGAACCAAGACTTTGTGCGGGGAGGCTAGCCGCATGCTGTGGTTGCGGGCAATTCCGTCTCACGGCATAGGACAAAGGATTGCAAAATCCGGGGCCGAATTACGACCAAGGCGACTGCGCTTTGTCGAAGGGTATTAGCCCATTTCTTGGCGGATTTCTTGCACCTGCAGGAAATCCTTGCTGAAATAAAGGGTTAAAGCTTGCCTTCAGCCTGCCAGGCCAACCGTTTGCGGTAGATCGTCGAGGCGCTGATCTGCAGCAGGGCGGCGGCGCGCGGGATGTTGCCGTCGCAGGCGGCGATGGCATCCTCGATGGCGTCCTTCTCCACCTCCCACAGGGGCTTGATGGAGTCCGGGGAAGGGGGGACATGCGGGCGCGGCGCCGGGGCGGCGCCGGCCGCCTCCGGGACCGGGGCCGCGGCGGGGACCGGCGGCTGCGGCGCGCCCAGCGGCGGCGGCAGCATCTGCGGCGTCACCGTATCGCCGTCATGCAGGACCGCGACGATGCGCACGACATTCTGCAGCTGCCGGACGTTGCCCGGCCAATGGTAATGGCGCAGCGCCTGTTCCGCCTGGGGTGAGAAGCTGGTGAAGCCCTTCTTCTCCTCCTTCGCGAATTCCGCCAGATAGTGGCGGGCGATCTCCAGCACGTCGTCCTCGCGCTCGCGCAGCGGCGGCAGGTGGATGGGGATGACGTGCAGGCGGTAGTACAGATCCTCGCGGAACCGCCCCTCCTCCACCTCGCGCAAGGGGTCGCGGTTGGTGGCGCAGACGATGCGCAGGTCGACCTTCTCCAGCTTCGACCCGCCGACCGGGGTGAAGGTGCCGGTCTGGATGAAGCGCAGCAGCTTGGTCTGCAGGTCGGGCGCCAGTTCGCAGATCTCGTCCAGGAACAGGGTGCCGCCGTCGGCGCGCGACGCCGCGCCCTCGCGGTCGGAAACCGCCCCGGTGAAGCTGCCCTTCACATGGCCGAAGATCTCGCTTTCCATGAGATCCTTCGGGATGGCGCCGCAGTTGATGGCGATGAAGGGCCTTGCCGCCCGCTGGCTCTGGCGGTGGATCGCCTCGGCGCAGACCTCCTTGCCGGTGCCGGACTCGCCGGTGATGAAGACGGTCGCGCGCGAGGAGGCGGCGCTGTCGACGATGCGGTAGACCGCCTGCATCGTCAGCGACGAGCCGATGAAGCCGTGATAGCGGGCGCGGTTCAGATCCTTCTCGAAGGTGTCGACCAGCTGGGCCAGCCGCAGCCGCTCCATCGCGTTGCGGACGGTCACCACCAGCCGGTCGGCGGAGAAGGGCTTCACCAGGAAATCATAGGCGCCGTAGCGCATCGCCTCCACCGCCGCCTTCACCGAACCATGGGCGGTGATGACGATGACCGCGCAGGGCAGGGCCTGGGCGTCGATGCGCTTCAGCACCTCCATCCCGTTCATGTCCGGCAGCTGCAGGTCCAGAAGCACCACCTTGGGCGCGCCGTCGTTCAGCTGCGCCAGCGCGTCGGCCCCCGTCTCCACCGAGATGACGGCGTGGGATTCCTTCTTCAGGTATTCCGCGTAGACACGGGCCAGCGACGGCGTGTCTTCGATCAGCAGGACGGGTATGGAACCGGGCGGCATGCTGTGGACGACACGCAGAGGCAGGGGAGGGGCTGGACCCATTGTCTAACAGATAATCCTAAAAATCCTACCCCCACGCGCATGCGCAGGCCGCGAAGCGATCGATATCCCTGACGGACCGGATAGGCCGCGGTGCCGCCGCTTGCCGGGGGAGGCGCGATGAACTATCAGCAGCGGGCATCGGGGCGTCCGCGAGGGGCGTCGGGAAGAGGGGGATCGCCATGGCCGATCACGCCGTTCTGGCCGGCAAGCGCGTGCTGCTGGTCATCGCCGGCGGCATTGCCGCCTACAAGAGCCTGGACCTGATCCGCCGCCTGCGCGAACGCGGCGTGACGGTGCGCGCGGTGCTGACGGAGGCCGGCGCCCGCTTCGTCACGCCGTTGTCGGTGCAGGCGCTGACCGAGGATACCGTCTACCGCGACCTGTGGTCGCTGACCGACGAATCGGAGATGGGCCACATCCGCCTGTCACGCGAGGCCGACCTGCTGGTGGTGGCACCGGCCACCGCGAACCTGCTGGCGCGGATGGCGGCCGGCATGGCCGACGATCTGGCCGCCACCGTCCTGCTGGCCACCGACAAGCCGGTGCTGGTCGCTCCCGCCATGAATGTGCGGATGTGGCGGCATGCCGCGACCCAGGCCAACATGGCGCTGCTGGAAAGCCGCGGTGTGCGGCGCGTCGGCCCGAACGAGGGCGTGATGGCCTGCAACGAATACGGCCCCGGCCGCATGGCGGAGCCGATGGAGATCATCGACGCCATCGCCGCGCTCTTCGCGGAAGACGCGAACCGTCCCCTGGCCGGACGCCGTGCCGTCGTCACCAGCGGCCCGACGCATGAGCCGATCGACCCGGTGCGCTACATCGCCAACCGCTCGTCGGGGAAGCAGGGGCACGCCATCGCCGCGGCCCTGGCGAAGCTGGGGGCGGCGGTGACGCTGGTCAGCGGCCCGACCCGCCTGCCCGACCCGCCCGGCTGCAGCGTCGTCCATATCGAGACGGCGCGCGAGATGCTGGCGGCCTGCGAGGCGGCGCTGCCCGCCGACATCGCGGTCTGCGCCGCCGCGGTCGCCGACTGGCGCGTCGCGGGCGAGTCCGACCGCAAGCTGAAGAAGGACGGCGGCGGTCCGCCGGCGCTGGCGCTGACCGAGAACCCCGACATCCTCGCCACCCTGTCCAGGCCCGGCGAGCGCCGCCCCGCGCTGGTGGTCGGCTTCGCGGCGGAAACCGGCGACGTGCTGGCCTACGCCACCGCCAAGCGCGCCCGCAAGGGCTGCGACTGGATCGTCGCCAATGACGTCTCCCCCGGCACCGGCACCTTCGGCGGCAGCGACAACACCGTCCACCTGATCCGCGCCGACGGCACCGAATCCTGGCCCACCATGCCCAAGGACGCCGTCGCCACCCGGCTGGCCGAGGCGGTGGCGGGGTATTTCGCCGGGAAGTAGCGTCTACCCCTTACACCTTGCCATACGATACCCGAACACAGGATCCCCCATGTTCCCCACCGTCGCCTTCCTCCGCCTGCCCGGCAACGACGACCTGCCGCTGCCCTCCTACGCCACCGAGGGCGCCGCCGGCTTCGACCTGCGCGCCGCGGTGCCGGCGGACGAGCCCGTCGTGCTGGCGCCGGGCAAGCGGCTGCTGGTGCAGACCGGCTTCGCCGTCGGGCTGCCGGCGGGGTGGGAAATGCAGATCCGGCCGCGCTCCGGTCTGGCGGTGAAGAACGGCGTCACGGTGCTGAACACGCCGGGCACCGTCGACTGCGACTATCGCGGGCCGGTCGGCGTCTGCCTGATCAATCTGGGGGACGAGCCCTTCACCGTCGCCCGCGGCGACCGCATCGCCCAGGCGGTGATCGCCCCGGCCCCCCGGGCGGCGCTGATCGAAGTCGGGACGCTGGACGAGACCGCGCGCGGCGCCGGCGGCTTCGGGTCCACCGGCGTCGCCTGAGAACTCCATCCCCCGCCATCGTTTCTGTGGCATGATCGCCCCGCCGGAAGGGGTATGGCGCGGCGGGCGAAGCACCCCCCTCCGGTACTGGCGGCGGGCGAGGGGGTGGTCATGCGGAGTCCCCGGCGGAGCGTGGCGTTCCGCATCCTGGCGGGATTGACGGTAATCGGCGGGCTGGCCGCGGCGACCAGCGTCGTCGCCGTCTCGCTGTTTTCCCGCTTTCACCAGGGCTATGAGCAGATCGCCACGGCCAAGGTGCCGGGGTTGGTCGCCGCCGCGCAGCTGGTGCAGCAGAGCGGCGCCGTGGCCGCCATCGCCCCCGCCCTGGTCGCCGCCCAGGACCAGACCGCGCGCGAGGCGGTGATGGCGCGGATGGGCGACCAGATCGTCCGGCTGGAACAGCTGATGGCCCGGCTGATCGCCCATGGCGGCCCGGGAAGTGGAGGCCCGGCAAATGGCGGGCATGGAATCGGGGTTCAGGCCGATCTGGGCGAACTCGACCGCCGCAAGAACGAGCTGGTCGGCACGCTGCTGACCCTGAACGCCCAGGTCCGGCAGCAGTTGGCCCTGACCGCCGAGACCAATGCCCGCGCCCAGGCCCTGGCCGCCCTGACCGGCCGGCTGGGCGCCGCCGAAGCGCGGGAGGAGGCGGCGCCCTGGCCGATGGAGACGCGCTCCGGCCTGCCGGATGCCGAGGCGGCGGAGCGCAGCCGCGACGCGCTGGAGCGCTGGCGCCGGGATCTGACCGCGGCGGCCACCACGCTGCTGGCCGCCTTGCGCGCCGACCAGGACGGTCAGCTGGACGGGTTCCGGGCCGAAACCCGCGCGGCGCTGGACAATGCCGCCGCCGCGCTGGCCCTGCTGCCGCCGGACCGCGCCGCCCGGCTGCAGCCGCTGCAGCGCGAGGTGGAGGAGGCGGCCTTCGGGCGATCCCCCCTGTTCACCCTGCGCGCGGCGGAGCTGTCGTTGCAGCGGGCGGTCAAGCGGTCGGCGGCGCGCAATCAGGCGGTGTCGGACCAACTGGTCGGCATCGTGTCCGACTATTTCCTGGTGGTGGAGCAGGACGTCGCCCGCCGCTCATCCGAGTTCGAGCGGGTGATCGGCGACGGCAAGCGGGCGGTGATCGCCATGGCGCTGCTGTCCATCCTGGGCGCCGCCGCCATCTTCGCCTACATCCACCGCAACGTGGTGGCGCGGCTGCGCCGGCTGCGCAGCGCCATGCAGGCGGTGGAGACGGCCGAGCCGGCGGCGATGCCCGACCTCGACCTGCCACCCGCCACCCCGTCCGGCAGCCGGGACGAGATCGGCGAGATGGCCCGCGCGCTGGCCTATTTCGTCACCACCATCCGCGCCCGCGAAAGCGCGCTGGCCGACGGCGAGCGGCGGCTGCGCACCATCCTGGAGCAGAGCCCGGTCGGCGTCTCCATCGGCCGCACCGACGGCACCGTCGCCTTCGCCAACGCCCGCGCCGCCGAACTGGCAGGCCGGCCGCTGGACGCCTTCGTCGGCAGCCGCCACGCGCTGGCCCTGCCCGGCGCCAGCATCAGCCGGGGTGGGACCGGTCAGCAGTGGGAGGCCGGAAACGGCGGTGTCCTGGTGCGCGACGCCGAGGTGGCGGTCGACCGCCCCGACGGCAGCCGGGTCTGGGCCCTGCAGACGCTCCAGCGCACCAGCTTCGAGGGCGAGCCGGCGGTGCTGGCCTGGAGCTACGACATCACCGCGCGCAAGCAGGCGGAGGAGGCGCTGCGCGCCGCCAAGGAGCAGGCGGAGATCGCCGCCCGGTCGAAGGCGGAATTCCTGGCCACCATGAGCCACGAGATCCGCACGCCGATGAACGGCGTGCTCGGCATGCTGGAGCTGATGGCGCTCACCCCGCTGGACGAGGAGCAATGCACGCTGGTCTCCACCATGCGGGAGAGCGGGGCCGCGCTGCTGCGGATCATCGACGACATCCTGGATTTGTCGAAGATCGAGGCCGGGAAGCTGGAGCTGGAGGAGCTTGACCTGCGTCCGGCCGAGCTGGTGGAGGGGGTGGCCGACCTGCTGGCGCCCCAGGCCCACCAGAAGGGGCTGGCGCTGATCTGCGACATCGACCGCTCGGTGCCGGCGCGGCTGCGCGGCGATTCCGGCCGGCTGCGCCAAATTCTGTTCAACCTGACCGGCAACGCCATCAAGTTCACCGACCGCGGCCGGGTGGTGCTGCGCGTCCATGCCGCCGGGTCCACGCGCCAGGATCATGTCAGCCTGCATGTGGCGGTGCAGGACACCGGCATCGGCATCGGGCCGGAGGGGCAGGCCCGGCTGTTCCAGCCCTTCAGCCAGGCCGACAGTTCCACCACCCGGCGCTTCGGCGGCACCGGGCTGGGGCTGGCGATCTGCACCCGGCTGATCGAACGGATGGGCGGACGGATCGGCGTCGGGTCGGTGCCCGGCCAGGGCTCGACCTTCTGGTTCACCGTGGACCTGCCGCGGGGGAAGGATGCCGCCATGCCCGCCCCGGCGCCGCTGGCCGGACTGGCCGTGCTGGTCGCCGACGACGACGAGGTGCAGCGCGACGTGCTGGCCCGCTACCTGGAACAGGGCGGGGCGACGGTGACCGCCGCCGCCACGGTGGCCGATGCGGCCTCCCGCCTGGGTCGCGGAGGGGTGGGGCTGCTGGTCACCGGCGGGACGATGGCCGGGCGGCTGGAACCGCTGGCCGGCGCCTGCGGACCCGGACTGCCGCGGCTGCTGCTGGGCGACGGGCGGGGGAACGGCCCGGCGGTCGCTTCGCCCCACGGCGAACCGGGCGCGCTGGTCCAGCCGGTCCACCGCACCGCCCTGATCCGCGCCGCCGCCCTCCTGACCGGCCGCGCCGCACCAGACGCGGAGCGGGCCGGTGTCGCGGCCGGCACGGGAGAGGAAGAGCGGGACAATCCTCCGGCCTACGGCCCGGTCCTGGTGGCGGAAGACCATCCGACCAACCAGCAGGTCGTCCTGCGCCAGCTCCGCCGCCTTGGCTGCACGGTGGATCTGGCGGCGGATGGCGAGCAGGCGCTCGCGGCATGGCGCATTGGCCGCCACCGGCTGGTCATCACCGACTGCCACATGCCGGTGATGGACGGCTACGAGCTCGCCCGCCGCATCCGGGCGGAGGAGGACGGAACGGAGCGGCGCACCGCCATCGTCGCCATGACCGCCAACGCGCTGTCCGGCGAGATGGAGCGCTGTCTGGCCGCCGGCATGGACGATTACCTCGCCAAGCCGGTGACGCTGGTCCAACTGTCGCAGGTGCTGGCCCGGCGGCTCGACGCCACTCCCCGCCCGCCGGAGGCGAAGATGGAGCCGGGACCGCAACCCACCCGTCCGCCGGACGAACCGGACCTGCCGGTGCTCGACCTCGACCACCTGCGCGAGACCTTCGGCGGAGGCCGGGAGGACGGCATCGACGGCGGCACGCTGGACATGATGGACTTCTTCATCGAAACGACGCGGCCCACCCTGGACCGGGTGCGGCAGGCGCTCGACGCGGGGGAGATGGAGGAGGCGCGGGCGGCCGCCCATTCCGCCGCCGGGGCGGCGCGCACCGCGGGCGCGCAGGTGCTGGCCGCCGCCTGCACGGCGCTGGAGCGTGCGATCGTGGACGCACAGCTTGAGGAGGTGGAACGCCATGCCCGCGCGATGGCCGCGGCCTTCCCGGAGGTCGAAAAAGCGATTCATGCGCTTCGTCACACGAAAGAGACGGTATCCCTGCCGGAAGAGAGCATGGCGTGATCGGACGTGTTGGGGCGAAATCTACTTGGACGGGAGCGGCAACCCGAAAAGGCGCACGGTGGACGCGAGTTGCTTGTCGGTGGGGTATGGCTGAACTACTCTGAATATCTTGATTCATTTGGACTGATTAAGCCGGGCCATCGCCAAGCCCCGGCGATCCGGGGGTGGAAAGCGTGGTCGGTTTCGCTGGCTTCTTTTGGAACAAGGAAACCCGGCGGGAGGCCGAACATGCAGCCGCAGACCGCGACCGCTGGCGGGCGATGCTCGCCGCCTCTCCCTACCCCTGGTGCGCCTGGACGGAGTCGGGCGTGGGGAGTTTGTCGGACGAGGCCGGGGCCCTGCTGGGCATCTCCAAGGCCGACGCCCTGCCGGATGCGGTGTCGTCGCCCGACCTCGCCGCCGCCCTCCTCCGCCTGCGCCGCGACGGCGAGCCTTTCCGCTGCGAAGGGCTGGCGCCGGATGGCCGGCGGCTGGTGCTGACCGGCCGGCGCGGCCGTGCCGGCGACAGCTGCTGCGACGTGGTGTGGATCGAGGACGTCACCGTCGCCCGCGACGCCGCGCAGGACGCCACCCGCCGGCACGAGAAGGAAGCCGGGGCCGCCCGCTCCCGCCTCGCGGAGCTGCAGGCGATGGCCGACGCCCTGCCGATCCCGGTGTGGATGCGCGACCGCTCGTTGCGGCTGTCCTGGTGCAACCGCGCCTATGCCCGCGCCGTCGACTGCGATCCGGACAACGTGGTGACGGAAGGGCGGGAACTGACCGTCACCGGCCCGGCCCTGGCCGAACGGGCGCGCAGCGGCGGCTTCGCCCAGTCCGACCGCGCGCCCGTGGTGATCGGCACCGAACGCCGCCTGCTGGAGGTGACGGAGGCGCCGCTGCCGCTGACCGACGGCGGCGGCACGCTGGTGGTCGGCTATGCGCTCGACCTCACCCCGCTGGAGGAGCTGCGCGGCGAGCTGGACCGCCACCTGACCGCCCATGCCGAGGTGCTGGAACGGCTGGGCACCGCCATCGCCATCTTCGGCTCCGACACCCGCCTGACCTTCTTCAACCAGGCCTATGCCCGGCTGTGGGATCTGGACGAGGCGTGGCTGCGCACCGAGCCGACCAACGCCGAACTGCTGGAGGAGCTGCGCGCCCGCCGCCGCCTGCCGGAATATGCCGACTACCAGACCTTCAAGCGCGAACGCCTGACCCGCTACACCCATCTGGTGGAGCCGGTGGAGGAGATGCTGCACCTGCCCGACGGCACGACGCTGCGTCATCTGGCCGCTCCCCACCCCCAGGGCGGGCTGATCACCATCCTGGAGGACGTGACCAACACGCTGGCGCTGGAATCCTCCTACAACACGCTGATGGCGGTGCAGCAGGAGACGCTTGACAATCTGGCGGAGGGCATCGCGGTGTTCGGCGGCGACGGCCGGCTGAAGCTGTCCAACCCGGCCTTCGCCCGCATCTGGGATCTGGAGGACGGCGACCTGCACGGCGAACCGCACATCGCCGACGTCTTCGAGCGGATGCGCCCGCTGCTGGAGATCGCGCCGCCGGACAGGCAGGGAGAGGCCGCCGCCTCCGGCTGGGAGGCCCTGAAGGAGGAGCTGATCGGCGCCACGCTGGAACGCAGCGTCCGCTCCGGCCGGGTGGAGCGCAGCGACGGGTCGGTGGTGGAGTTCTCCACCCTGCCGCTGCCCGACGGGGCGGTGCTGAACAGCTATCTGGACGTGACCGACGGTGCCCGGCTGGAGACGGCGCTGCGCGCCTCCAACGCGGCGCTGGAGGCCGCCGACCAGCTGAAGAGCGAGTTCATCGCCAACGTCTCCCACCATCTGCGCACGCCGCTGAACGGCATCATCGGCTTCGCCGAGGTGCTGGCGAACCAGTATTTCGGCGAACTCAACCCCCGGCAGATGGAGTATGTGCGCAGCATGCTGTCGGCCGGGGAGCGCTTGCTTGAGCTGATCGACGACGTGGTCGACCTGACCAGCCTGGGGGCCGGCGTGACCACGCTGGAGCGCGGTTCGGTCAGCCTGCCCGACCTGCTCGACTCGGTGGCCAGCCTCACCCGCGATTGGGCCCGGCGCGAAGGGCTGCGCATGGAGGTCGTGGCCCCGGAGGCGCTGGGCGAGATCGAGGGCGACGGCAAGCGGCTGAAGCAGGCGCTGTTCACCCTGGTGGTCGGCGCCATCCGCCACCCGCCGCCCGACCGCCGCATCCGGCTGGCCGGCGAGCGGCTGAACGGCAGCGTCACCCTGTCGGTCAGCGGCGCCGCTCCGCCGGACGCCGATCCGCAGGGCGCGGCGGCGCTCGGCGTCTCGCTGGCGCGCAACGTGATGGAGCTGCATGGCGGCCGGCTGGAGCTGGACGAGTCCGGCGACACCGGCGTCTACCGCAGCGCCCATGTCCGCTGCATCATGCCGGTGCGCGCCCCCGCCAACGGCGTCAGGGCCGGGTGAGCGGGACCAAAGACGCGCTCCCGGTGTTACCTTTGTCCATCCGATCCCGTGCAGCGCGGAGCCGCCGACGATGCCAAAGCCCCTGACCCTGTCCATCCCCCATTCGCTCGGCCGGGCGGAGGCCAAGCGCCGGCTGGTCGACGGCATGGGCGAGGTGCGGACCCGTCTCAGCGCCTTTGCCGCCAGCGTCGAGGAGAGCTGGACCGACGACCGCCTGAACTTCCGCGTCGTCGCCCTGGCCCAGACCATCGCCGGCCACATCGACGTGCTGGACGACAGCGTCGAGATGGAGGTTCAACTGCCCTGGGCGCTCGCCCTGCTGGCCGAAAAGATCAAGCACAAGGTCTCCCGCCAGGGCACGCTGATGCTGGAGAAGAAGTAAGGACCGGCTGGGGAGGTGTCGGCTTCGATTGCCCCCACCCAACCTCGCCCGCCCAGCGGGGGAGGGTCAGGGTGGGGGCGCCACGGAAGGCACCTCCCATCCCATCCTTACCTCCGTCACCCTTCCGAAGGCTCCTCCACCCTGCGGCGGGCGAGCGGGTGGTGGTCGTGCATGACCTTCTTCAGCCGCTCCGTCACCACATGGGTGTAAATCTGCGTCGTCGCGATGTCGGCATGGCCCAGCATCTTCTGGACCGAACGCAGGTCGGCGCCATGGTCCAGCAGATGGGTGGCGAAGGCGTGGCGCAGGACGTGGGGGCTGACCTTCTCCGGGTCGATGCCGGCGTCGATCGCCAGCTGTTTCAGCAGTTGGGCGAAGCGCTGGCGCGTCAGGTGCCCCTCGCCGGAGCTGCGTGACGGGAACAGGAAGGGGCTGTGCCCGGCCTCTCCCCCCGCAGCCGGCGGGATGAAGTGGCCGCGCGAGGGGATGTAGGCGGCCAGCGCCGCCAGCGCCGGGTCGGACAGCGGGACCATCCGCTCCTTGCCGCCCTTGCCGCGCACCAGCAGGCCGCGGCCGTCGCGCATGATGGCGGTCATCGGCAGTCCGACCAGTTCCGACACGCGCAGGCCGGTGGCGTAGAGCACTTCCAGCAGGGCGACCAGCCGCAGCCCTTCCGGTCCGCCGCGCGCCTCGGCGGTGGACAGCATGGCGCCGACCTCCGCCTCCGTCAGGATCTTGGGCAGCGGGCGGCCCTGCTTGGGGCTGTCGAGCGGGGAGGCGGGATCGTCGACCCGCCGGCCTTCCGACAGCAGGAAGCGGTAGAACTGACGCATCGCCGACAGCCGCCGCGCCACCGTGCGCGGGGCGCCGTCCTTGCTCTGCACCGCCAGATAGGCGCGCAGATCCTCGGTGCCGGCCCCCTCCAGCGCCACGCTGCGCTGGGCGAGCCAGCGGCCGAGGTCGGTCAGGTCGCGCTCATAGGCCAGCCGCGTGTTCACCGCCGCCCCGCGCTCCGCCGTCAGCATGTCGAGGAAGGCGTCCAGATGCGGGGAGGTGGTGAGCGGGCGCGGCTTGCACGGCCGGCCCCGCCGCTTGGCGGGACTCTTGGGGGCAGTCATCGTGGAGACGGGCTTTCCGGGCATGAGGTCATTGCGCGCCCCGTTCGGAAAGGGCGGGATCGGGAACGGTGGGGCCGGCGATGGCCGCCATGGCCTCGCGGACGAGGGCGCGGGCGTCCGCCTCCAGTCCGACGGACTTCAGGTTGGCCGCCACCCGCGCGGTGACGACCGGCGGCAGGCCGGCAGGCCCGGCCTCCCCCAGCAGGAGCAGGGCGGCGACCACCGTCTCGCCCACCCGCCCGCCGGCGGCGGCATCGCCCAGCCGCTGCCACAGCGCCGGATCGACCCCGGCCTCGCTGCCGCTGGGCGGCCCGGCGCCGTCGGTGGCCTGCATCCATAGCTCGTCCGGCACTGCGACGCCCGCCGCCTGCAGAAGGGCCAACTGGCCGGCGATGCGGCTGCGGGCCGGCGCGTCGGCGCCGCGCAGGGCCTCCTCCAGCCATGCGGCCAGCGCGCGCGGATCGTCCCCCCCGCGCCGCGTCGCCACCACGGCCAGCGGCCACAGCCAGGCGCTGTCGGCGCTCCGCCCGCTGCGCAGGGCCAGATCGTGCCAGCGCCGCGCCTGATCGAGCCGGCCCTGCGCGTAATACAGCCGTGCCGCCGCCGGGGCCAGCGCCGCGGCGTCCCCGCCCGGCGACACGGTGTCGAGCAGCCCGGCCGCCGCACCGCCCACCGGCCCGGCGCGCAGGCGCGGATCGACCAGTTCCACCGCCAGGGATGCCAGCGCGATGCGCCGCCGCCCGTCCATCGCCGCCGCCATCGCCTGATGGACCAGGGCGCGGGTGCGGGCGCCACGGTCGCGCCGGGCGATGTCCCCGACCCGCAACAGCTCGTCGCCCGACGGCGGCACCTGGACATAGAGGTCGAGCAGTTGGCGCGCATCGAGGAACAGGGACGCCGCCGCGCGCTCCCCCGCCGCCGCACGGGTGGCGGGATCGGTGAACGGGTTGGTGGCGACGGCGGCCAGGGCCTGCGGATTGTCCAGCGGCAGCCGGTCGGGCGGCACCCCGATCCGCGCCGTCCGCATGGCGGCCAGCGTCAGCGCCAGCCCGTCGGGTTCGCCTTGCCGCAGGAGAAGCGAGCGGGCAGGCGGCGGCGCGGCGCCGGCCAGCGCATCGGCCACCATCAGGAAGGGGTCAGACCGCCGGCCACTGTTTCGCAGGCTCGCCAGCGCCTCGTCCGTGCCGGCGAGGTTGCCGACGCGGGCATGGCAGAACAGCGCCAGCCTGGTCCAGTAGACGGAGGCGAAGCTCTTGCCGCGGGCAATCGCGCGGGTGCAGTCCAGGCCGCCGCGCGCCAGCTCCGCGTCGGTCAGCGCCTTCGCCGCCGTCTCGTCCGCCGCCAGCGCCGCGGGCAGCAGGGCCGCCAGATCGGCCGCCCCGGCGGGGTCGCCGATCCGCGCCAGCTTTTCGATGCGGAGCGCGCCGAAGCGGCGGGGCGGCGGCGCCTCCCCCTCCGCGACGGCCGGCGACCCGGCGCTCAGCAGCAGCCGGCGTTCCAGCGCCTTGACGGTGGGAGAGGGGGTGTCGACCGGAAGGGCGGCGATCAGCGGCAGAAGCTCCGCCCGGCCGATGCCACGCCAAGGGTCGGCACCCAGCCCCTGCGGCCCGCTCAGCGTGCCCGCGCCGTCCGGATCGGGCGCGCCCAGCGCCTCGCGCGCCACCGGCGCCGGCCGCGCCACCACGGGGGAGACGGCGGGCGGCGGAGTGACCGCGGGCGGATAGGCCGGCACGACGACAGGGAGGGGGGCGGTGACGGCAGCCGGGGCGGCAGCGGGGGCAGGGACCGAAGCAGGCGCCTCGGTTCCGGCGTCAGGCGTCAGCCTGACCGGTGGGCCGACGATCTGCGCCGTGGCGGTCCCCATCCATCCGGCCGCCAGCAGGACGGCCAGCAGCAGAGCCGATGACGGGACGGCCCCGGCCGATGGTCGGGGCTCAGCGCGGGAAGCGCTCATCCGGCAGAACCTTCTCCACCGTCTTCGATGGAGCCGGCAGGTCCCATGAGGCGAGGAAAATCATGCCACCGGCGGTGACCACCAACAGCAGGACGAAAAGGATCGAGAGAAACCGGCTCATGGCACCAAGGACGCGTTGTGTCGGGAAACAGCGGATCGGGGCGGAGCTACCATGCCCGGCGGTCGCAGGGCTTGGGACAAGCGATGGCTTTTCTGTTAAAGCATCCGCACCCCGGCCTCGGCGGAACCGGCGGCCGGGATCGCCGCCGACGGTGACACCGTTCGGCGGCGGCGCAGTGTAGCCTCAGGTTGGACCGCCGCGCAACCCGCCCACCGGGCTTTTCGGGCCGGCTTCCCGGAAGCGCTTTCCGGAAAGGCGCCTGGGAGCGCGCTTGTGCCGGCCAGCTTTCGGCGGGTATGAGTGTTGTCTGTTTCAGCGGCATGACGGCTGTCTCGCCGGATCGGGCCGACAGCGGAGTTGCGGGTGCGGGTGGCGGATCAGATGGACGTGACGGGATTGCACAAGGGGACGGCGGCCCTGCTTCCGGAGACGGGGGCCGGAACGGCGGAGGACAGGTCGCCGCTGCTGCCGCGCACCGTGGTGCTGGTCGGCCTGATGGGCGCCGGCAAGAGCGCCATCGGGCGCCGCTTGGCGACCCGGCTCCACCTGCCCTTCCGCGACGCCGACACCGAGATCGAGGCCGCGGCCGGCTGCACCATCGCCGAGATCTTCGCCCGCGACGGCGAACCGGTCTTCCGCTCCGTCGAGCGCCGCATCATCACCCGCCTGCTGAAGGACGAGCCGGTGCATATCCTGGCGACCGGCGGCGGCGCCTTCATGGACCCCGACACCCGCGCGGCCATCCGCCAGTACGGCGTTTCGGTCTGGCTGCACGCCGAACTGGACGTGCTGGTCTCCCGCACGGCGCGGCGCACCCACCGCCCCATCCTGAACCAGGGCGACCCGCGCGCCATCCTGGGCAGGCTGATGGAGCAGCGCTATCCCGTCTATGCCGAGGCCGACCTGACCGTGGTCAGCGACGAACGCCCGCCCGACGTGACGGTGGAACTGGTGATCGACGCGCTGGAGGCCCGTTTCGGCGTCCAGCTCCCCCACCGCCAGCCGCGCGGCGGCCGGACCGCCAAGGCCGACGCCCCCTGACGCCGGTCCACACGCCCTATCCTGAAACCCCAGCTTCGCGGACTGCCCCGATGACCTCCGTCTCCGCCACCACCCCGGCCGCAATCGACACCGTCCGCCTGGAGCTGGGCGCCCGCAGCTACGACATCCTGGTCGGCGACGGCGTGCTGGCCGACGCGGGCGAGCGCATCGCCGCCGTCACCCGCGGCCGGGCGCCCATCGTGGTGACCGACGCCAACGTGGCGCCGCTGCATCTGGACACGCTGAACGCCGCGATGCTGGCGGCGGGGATCGCGCCGCAGCCGGCCATCGTCCTGCCCCCCGGCGAGAAGACCAAGGATTTCGCCCATTTCCAGCAGTTGATGGACGACATCCTGGGCCGCGGCATCGAACGCTCCACCGTCCTGCTGGCGCTGGGCGGCGGGGTGATCGGCGACATCACCGGCTTCGCGGCCGCGTCGGCCCTGCGCGGCATCGACTTCATCCAGGTGCCGACGACGCTGCTGTCCCAGGTCGACAGTTCGGTCGGCGGCAAGACCGGCATCAACAGCCGCCACGGCAAGAACCTGATCGGCGCCTTCCACCAGCCGCGGCTGGTCATCGCCGACACCGCCACGCTCGACACCCTGCCGCGGCGCGAGGTGCTGGCCGGCTATGCCGAGGTGGTGAAATACGGCCTGATCCGCCAGCCCGACTTCTTCGCGTGGCTGGAGAGGAACGGCCGGCGCGTGGTGGACGGCGACAGCGACGCCCGGCGCCATGCGGTGACGGTCAGCTGCCGCGCCAAGGCCGACATCGTCGGCGTCGACGAGCGCGAGAGCGGCGACCGGGCGCTGCTGAACCTGGGCCACACCTTCGGCCATGCGCTGGAGGCGGCGACCGGCTTCGGCCAGACCCTGCTGCATGGCGAAGCGGTGGCGATCGGCATGGTCCTGGCCTTCGACCTGTCGGTCCGGCTGGGCCTGTGCCCGGCGGAGGATGCGCGGCGCGCCCGCGCCCATCTGGCCGAGGTCGGGCTGCCGGTGCGCCCCGCCGACATCCCCGGCGTCGCCTGGGACGTGGACGGGCTGGTGCGGTCGATGGCCAAGGACAAGAAGGTGCAGGACGGCCGCATCACCTTCATCCTGGCCGACCGCATCGGCAACGCCTTCACCCGCCGCGACGTCGATGCCGCCGCGGTCCGCGCCGTTCTGGAAGAGGCGGTGACCCCGGCCTGATGCCCGCCCCCTTTATCAGAACATTTGCGGATAGTCAGTCTTCCGCACAATAGCGGCCTTCGCCGTTGCCTGCCCATACTTCCGGCCAAGACCGCGGCCGTCCCGTCGCGGCGACCAAGGGAGGAAGGGCGATGAAGGCGATAACTGGACTATCGGCGCTTGGACTGTCGGCGGCGCTGCTGTCGGCTGCGGCGCCGGCCATGGCGCTTGAAGTGAGCGAGCAGGCGACGATCAAGGCGCCGATCGAACAGGTCTGGAAACAGATCGCGCCTTTCTGCGCCATTGCCGACTGGCATCCGGCCGTGGAGGGCTGCACCCTGCGCAAGACCGGCGGCACGGAGGAGCGCGACCTCGCCCTCAAGGGCGGCGGCGTCATCCAGGAACGTCTGATGGCCGTCGACGCCGCCAAGCACCGCCTGCTCTACACGCTGCTGAGCGGACCGCTGCCGGTGAAGAACTACAGTTCCACCATCCAACTCAGCCCGGTGGACGCCAGCAACACCCGCATCATCTGGTCCTCCAGCTTCGAGGCCAACGGAGCCCCCGATGCGGAGGCGCGCAAGACCATCGCCGGCATCTACACCAGCGGCTTCGAGGGCCTGCGCAAACGGCTTGATTCCGTGCAGTAAAACCGCCGGAAGCGAAAGCCAATCCTGAAACCCATATCGTTTCAACAATCAGTTCTATTGACTATCCGTTCATTAAGCTGACAGGATCGGCATGCCGCGTTGCAAAAACGCGGTCGAGTGCATCGTTCGTCCACAAAACCTGCAATCACGAGGGAGCTGGGACACATGCCGACACGCCGACTGATGCCGGACGTCATCAAGAACCAGGAGCTGTCCTGCCTGCCGCCGGACGCCACCGTGCGCGATGCCGCCGCCCTGATGGCAGCGAAGCGCATCGCCGCGGTGCTGGTCACCGAAGGGCGGGTGCTGAAAGGCATCTTCACCGAACGCGACATGACCGTACGCGTGGTGGCCGCCGGACTCGACCCCGACACCACGCCGCTGTCGGCCGTGATGACCGAGGATCCCGACACGCTGGAACCCTCGGCCATGGCACTCTCCGCGCTCGACCTGATGGAACAGCGCCGTTACCGCCACCTGCCCATCGCGGTCGGCGGCGAGGTCGTCGGCATGGTGTCGATCCGCGACCTGTTCGCCGTCGTCCGCGCCCATCTGGAGGACGAGTTGCGCAGCCGCGAAGCCTACATGTTCGGCTCCGGCTATTCGGCGGAGGCCAGGCTTGACTGAGGGGCCGAACCGACGACGGGGCTGACCTATAGGTAACGCTGCGTTGCGGCGGGGTCGGGTTGACCGGGCGCCCGGTCAACCCGATAGTCGAGGATAAGCCATCCTCCCTGCTGAACTGGAAAGCCGATGTCCGCGCCCTCGCTGTCCGCGCCCGCCGCGCGCGAGCCGATCCACACCCGCCGCGTCACCTGCCAGGGCTTCCGGCGCGCCGACGGGCTGTGGGACATCGAAGGGCATCTCACCGACGTCAAGAGCTATGGGTTCCATACCGAGCAGCGCGGGCATCTGGAACCGGGAACGCCGATCCACCAGATGTGGATGCGCCTGACCGTCGACGACAAGCTGACCGTCCATGCGGTGGAGGCGGTCACCGAGCACAGCCCCTACAACGCCTGCGGCAGCATCACGCCGCAGTTCCAGAAGCTGGTCGGCCTGCGCATCGGTCCGGGCTGGACCCGTGCGGTCAAGGACCGGCTGGGCGGGCCGAAGGGCTGCACCCATCTGGTGGAGTTGCTGGGGCCGCTGGCGACCACCGCCTTCCAGACCGTTTACCCGATCCTGGCGCGCGAGGCGGCCGAACGGGCGAAGGCGGCCGGCAAGCCTGCCCACGACGACGGAAAACGGCCGGTCCTGCTGAACATGTGCCACATCTTCGACAGCAACGGCGAAGTGGTGCGCAAGAATTGGCCTGCCCACTACACCGGCGGCCAAAGCGAAGATTCCACCCGCGAGGAAGCGGCGGAATAGGCATCGCCGCCACGGCAAACAGCCGAGAAGCCGGCGGGCCGCAGCCGGTGGTCCGGCCGCCGCGCGCCTTCATGCCTCCAGATGGGTGCCTGGCGATGCGGATTGACCGCCGGGGGTGAGGAAGCTGCCGCCCGCCGCGACCACGGACTTGCCGCCGTCGGCGTCATCGGCATCCTGCAATTCAAAGGGCGTGCCGATGAACGGATCGCTGCCGCCATGGCCGGCGCGCACATGACCGTCCTCCGTGCAAGCCCGCCGGTAGTATGAGGCAATGAAGACACGCACGGCGGAGGTCAGGGTGACGTCCGCATCCTTGGAGTTGATGCCGCGGCGGCGCGCCTGCTCCTCAATCCGTTCCTTGATCTGCGTGCAGAGATGATTGACGGTCAATCCCTCCCGGCGGCCGATCTCCTCCAGAGCATCCCACATCGACGGTTCCAGCCGCATGCTCGTGCGATGACCGCCGATCATGATGTTCTGGCTTCTCAACGGTTCCACCCCCGCCTGTGGGGTGTTCGTCCACTTTTTCTTCGGCCCACGCTTCGCCATTCGCAGCCCCTTCCACGAAGCCGCCGGCGGACATGCGAAGTTTGTGTCCGCCACGGCGCGATAATTGGTTGCATTTATTGTACTTTACTAAACTCTGCGAGAAATGCAACCACGCACGCGCCTTTCATTCTTACGGAACTTTTAAAAATCGACTCCTGGTTGCATCCATATGTATGCTTTTTCCGGCCCCTCCATCGCGGGTTACTTGAGCGGCGGGAAACGAGCGACGACGTGGCGGAAGAGGCGGACCGGCGCTCAGGCTCCGGCTTCGCCGGGGGCGTGGGTCGTCAGGCCCAGGGCGTGCACCCGCTCGCGCAACTCCTCGGCCAGCAGGGCATAGACCATGCGCTGGCGCTCCACCCGCGACTTGCCGGCGAAGGCGGCGGAGACGACGGTAACGTGGAAATGGGTCTCGCCTGCGGCGTCCGCACCGGCATGGCCGGCGTGCCGGGCGGAGTCGTCGACCACCTCCAGACGATCCGGCGCCAGTCCGGCGGTCAGCTTCTCGCGGATGCGGGTGGCGTATTCCATGTGCGGGTTCCCGGTTTCTCTCGCATGAGCGGTGGAGGGGCGTCCGCCGGAGGGGCGGTTCCCCCCGGCGATCAGCACCGGAAAGGAGAGGGTGCGATTCACCGTCTGTCAAGCGCCGCGACCCGCGTGTTGCGGATGACGGAAGCCCGATTCGGCATGCTTGCCAGAGGCATCGGCTCTTCCCATACTTGCCCGATGACCAGGAACCGCGCCCGCTCCAGTTACGACAGCTACGCCGCCCCGCGTGCGGCCACCCGTGTGTGCGACCACCCCGATTGCGTCGCCGCGGGCGAATACCGTGCGCCGAAAAGCCGCAGCAGCCTCAACGAATACTGGTGGTTCTGCCTGGATCATGTCCGGGAGTACAACCGGGCCTGGGATTATTACGCCGGCATGTCCACCGATCAGATCGAGGCGGAGGTGCGGCGCGACACCACCTGGCAGCGGCCGAGCTGGCCGCTCGGCAAATGGACGACGCAGGAGCGCTTCATCCGCGACCGCGTGGTCAACGGCTTCAGTTTCGAATTCGGCCATGACGCCGGCAAGACGAAGGACGAGGAAAAGGCGCACCGCCGGACCCATGCCCGCACCGACGAGGAAAAGGCACTGGCCATCCTGGAACTGACGCCCCCCGTGGACTTCACGCGCATCAAGGCACGCTATCGGGAGCTTGCGAAAATGCATCATCCCGATGCCAACGGCGGCGACAAGGCTGCGGAAGAACGCCTGAAAGAAATCAATCAGGCCTACAATACGCTGAAAGCCTGTTATGCTGCCTGAACCTCCGTTGGCGGGCCGGGTCACCCCCGCGGCCGCTGGACAACCGACACTCGCTGGAACGTAAGAAACCACCCATGGCTTCCCAAGGAGCGACCCAGGCCAGCTCGGCCCTGTTTGACCACAAGCCCGACACGACGGTTTCGGTGCGCGAGGTCTTCGGCATCGACAGCGACATGCAGGTGCCGGCCTTCAGCCAGCGCTCGGAGCATGTGCCCGACCTCGACAGCGCCTACCGGTTCGACCGGGATACGACGCTGGCCATCCTCGCCGGCTTCGCCTACAACCGCCGCGTCATGGTCCAGGGCTATCACGGCACCGGAAAGTCGACCCACATCGAACAGGTGGCGGCGCGGCTGAACTGGCCCTGCATCCGCGTCAACCTGGACAGCCACATCAGCCGCATCGACCTGATGGGCAAGGACGCCATCGTGCTGCGCGACGGCGTGCAGGTCACCGAATACCGCGAGGGCATCCTGCCCTGGGCCCTGCAGCATGCCTGCGCCCTGGTGTTCGACGAGTATGACGCCGGCCGTCCCGACGTGATGTTCGTGATCCAGCGCGTGCTGGAGGTGGAGGGCAAGCTGACGCTGCTCGACCAGAACCGCGTCATCCGCCCGCATCCGGCCTTCCGCCTGTTCGCCACCGCGAACACCGTCGGCCTGGGCGACACCACCGGCCTGTATCACGGCACGCAGCAGATCAACCAGGGCCAGATGGACCGCTGGAACATCGTGGCGACCCTGAACTACCTGCCGGTCGACGCCGAGATGAAGATCGTCCAGGCCAAGGTCGCGTCCTATGACGACGCCAAGGGCCGCGACACTGTGGCGTCGATGGTGCGCCTGGCCGACCTGACCCGCGCCGGCTTCATCAACGGCGACATCTCCACCGTCATGAGCCCGCGCACGGTCATCACCTGGGCCGAGAACGCGCGCATCTTCAACGACGTCGCCTTCGCCTTCCGCATCACCTTCCTCAACAAGTGCGACGAGGTGGAGCGGCCGACGGTGGCCGAATACTACCAGCGCTGCTTCGGCGTCGAACTGCCGGAAACGGGAGTCCAGGCGAACCTCGTGTGATATCGCGTGCCGCGCCCTGTTCTTCAGCGAAATCGGGGCGCGGCACGCAAGGATTCACACGGATCGGGACGGGCGGCATTTCCGGGCAAGGGCTTTCATCGGCGGTTCAAGTCCCGGCATGCCCGTGAGGGCAATGTCCGACCGCGTGTCAATCTTGCCCACCGCGCCTTAGCTTTACCCAAGAACAAAGACGCCCCGCGATGACCACCCAGAACGACACCCCCGTCGAGGCCTTCAAGCGGTCCACCACCGCAACGGTGCGCGCCATGTCCCGGCGGGCGGAGGTGCAGGTGGGCTTTTCGTCCGATCCGCCGGGCTTGTCGGGCCAGCGGGTGCGGGTGCCGCTGCCGGCGCGCGACCTGAACCCGGTCGAGGTCGCCAAGCTGCGCGGGGCGGCCGATGCCGTGGCCCTGCGGCTGCGCTATCACGACGCCACGGTGCATGCCCACCGCATGCCGCTGGGCGATGCGGCCAGACAGGCCTACGACGCGCTGGAGCAGGCGCGCTGCGAGGCTCTGGGCAGCCGCGACATGGCCGGCGTCGCCCACAATCTCGAAGCGGCCTTGGACGACCGTTACACCCGCCAGGGACTCGACCGCGTCGAGGATCGCGGGCAGGTGCCCTTGGCCGAGGCGCTGCGGCTGATGGCGCGCGAGGCGATGACCGGCGCCGCGCCGCCGCCCGCCGCCGCCCATGCCGTCGACCTCTGGCGCCCCTGGATCGAGGAGCGGCTGGGCAAGGACATGAAGGGTCTTGCCGCCTTCGCCGGCGACCAGGAAGCCTACGCCAAGGCCGTGCGCCGGCTGCTGGCCGACCTCGACATGGAAGTCGGTCAGGAAACCGACCAGGAAGAGGAGGAGGACCAGCAGACCCAGTCCTCCGAGGATGAGAACTCGCCCGATAACGGCCAGACCCGCGGCCAGGACGAGGATCAGTCCGAGTCCGAATCCATGGCCTCGTCCGAGATGCAGGACTCCTCGGAGGCCGGCGACAGCGCCGAGGATGGCGCCGGCGAGGAAGGCGACATGGAGATGGGCGAGGGCGAGGGGGCGGAGGAGCCCGCCGGCCCCGGCCAGCCCTGGCGCAACGACGTCAACCGCCGCAACGAGCCCGATCCCAACGCCTACAAGGCCTTCACCACCCAGTTCGACGAGGTGGTGGACGCCGCCGATCTCTGCGACCCGGCGGAGCTGGAGCGGCTGCGCCATCTGCTGGACCAGCAGCTGCAGCATCTGCAGGGCGTGATCTCCAAGTTGGCCAACCGGCTGCAGCGCCGGCTGATGGCCAAGCAGCAGCGCTCCTGGAACTTCGACCTGGAGGAAGGCATCCTCGACGCCGCCCGGCTGGCCCGCGTCGTCGCCAACCCGGTCCTGCCGCTCTCCTTCAAGAAGGAGAAGGAGATGGACTTCCGCGACACGGTGGTGTCGCTGCTGATCGACAATTCCGGGTCCATGCGCGGCCGGCCCATCTCCATCGCCGCGATGAGCGCCGACATCCTCGCCCGCACGCTGGAACGCTGCGCGGTGAAGGTGGAGGTACTGGGCTTCACCACCCGCGCCTGGAAGGGCGGGCAGGCGCGCGAGGCCTGGGTCGCCGCCGGCAAGCCGCCGCATCCCGGCCGGCTGAACGACCTGCGCCACATCGTCTACAAGGCGGCCGACATGCCGTGGCGCCGCGCCCGCAAGAATCTGGGCCTGATGCTGCGCGAAGGCATCCTGAAGGAGAACATCGACGGCGAGGCGCTGCAGTGGGCGCACAACCGCCTGCTCGGCCGGCCGGAACAGCGCCGCATCCTGATGGTGATCTCCGACGGCGCACCGGTGGACGACTCCACCCTGTCGGTGAATGCCGGCAACTATCTGGAACGCCATCTGCGCCAGACCATCGAGCAGATCGAGACCCGCTCGCCGGTGGAGCTGGTGGCAATCGGCATCGGCCACGACGTGACCCGCTACTACCGCCGTGCCGTCACCATCGTCGATGCGGAGCAGCTGGGCGGTACGATGATGAACAAGCTGGCCGAACTGTTCGACGAGGACGACCGCCGCGGTGGCCGTCGCGGCTGGCGTTGACGTAAGGATCAAGGGGAGGGTGTTTCCAGCTTTATCAAAGACTTAGCTGGAAACATCGACCCGGTTCAGGGTGTATCCTTACCTGGAGGCTTGAAATACCCTCTCCCATCCCGGGAGAGGGAGGGGATCCGCGCCGTCAGGCGTGGGGAGAGGTGGCGCAAGCAACCAGAACCGCATGCTTCCTCGGATCACTCCTCACCCTTCCCTCTCCCGGGGCGGAAGAGGGAGTGATGGCGCCGCCGGTGCGCTCGCCGTCGCCGCTGGCGCTGCTGGCGCCGCTGGCGCCGCCTTCGCGGCGTCCTTCCTTTCATCCTCAAGCACCAGCCGCCAGAGTTCGGTCATGCCGGTGCGGCCGCGCAGGGAGCGGCCGCCCTGGCGGACCAGCGGTGCGGCATCCTTGCCCTTGGCGGCGGTGACGCCGCTGGTCAGCACGATCACCTCGGCTTCGCCCTGGAGTCCGCCCGACAGCTCCTCGATGCGGGCGGCGACGTTCACCGTGTCGCCGACGATGGTGTAGTTGATGCGGCTGTCGGAGCCGATGTTGCCCACCACCACCGGGCCGCTGTGCAGGCCGATGCGGACATGGATCGGTGCCTGTCCGGCGGCGACACGGCGGCGGTTGTCGGCACGGATGGCGTGATGGATGGCCACCGCGGCGCGCAGCGCGCGGACGGCATGGTCCTCCTGCGCCTCCGGCGCGCCCCAGAAGGCCATCAGCGAGTCGCCGATGAACTTGTCCACCGTGCCGCCTTCCGCCTCGATGCAGGCGGCGAGCAGGGTGAAATGCTCGTTCAGCAGGGTGGCGGTGTCGGCGGCGGCCATATGCTCGGCCATGCGCGAGAAGCCGCGGATGTCCGTGAACATCACTGTCACCTCGCGCTGGACGGAATCGAGCCCGCCTTCGGTTTCGCGCTGGCGCATCAGCCGCAGGACCAGCGCCTTCGGCACATAGGTCTCGAACCAGCGCAGGCCGGCGACCATCGCGTTGAAGGCGGTGGCGGCGCGCGCCATCTCGCGCAGGCGGGAATCCGGCAGGTCGGCGATGGTGCGGAATTCGAAGGCGCGGACGCGGTCCGCGGCCTCGGCCAGCCGGGCCACCTGCCGGCTGATCCGCCGGCCGACCAGCAGCGCCACCCCGACCGACACCAGCAGGATGGCGAGGCCGACGGCGCCGGTGATGTAGAGCCTGCGGATCTCGACGCCCATCTCGCCATCGCGATAGCCGATGCCGATGATCCAGTCCTGCTGGCCGTATCCCGCCATGCTGCGGGTCAGAAAGGTGTAGTCGCTGCCCAGCACGCGCACGCTGCGCGCCTCGACCCGCCTCGTCAGCGACTGGACCGGGACGCCGCTGGTCCACAGCGCCGCCAGCGCCGGGTCGTCAACCTGGTCGATCCGCGGCAGCGGCGGCCCATCGAGCTTGCCGGAAAAATCGAAGCTGCGGCCGACCAGGGCCGGGTGGGCCAGCACATGGCTGTGGTCGTACAGCACGAAGGCGTTCAGCCCCTGCTCCACATACAGCACCGACAGGAAGCGCGACAGGTCGCCCAGCGACACGCCGACCGCCACCTGCCCCAGATAGCGGCCATCGCGCCGAACCGGCTGGTACAGGGTGAGGAAGCTGTTCTGCGCCTCCTTCAGCCAGCGCGGGTCGGCCCAGGTCGCGGCGCTGCGGTTGGGGCCGTCCAGGATTTCCGGCGCGATGTCGCTCCCGCCCTGCAGGTCGAAGGGTTCGGCCGTCAGCCCGCCGTTCAGCCGGCCGACGCGCACCCCGGTCAGGTCAGGGCGGATGAAGGCCAGTCCGGTCACGTCCGGCGCGCCGGCCAGCGCCCCGCGCAGCGTGTCGGTCATCGCCGTGCCGTCGGCCGTCTGCAACTCGCCGCGCTCGATCAGCCCGGCGACGAAGCGCGCCATCTCCCGCGCGGGGTCGAGCTGGTGGCGCACCCGCACCTCCACCCCGGCCAGCGCCAGATCGGCCTTGTCGTTCAGCAGGGCGAAGGTGTTGGTGCTGGCGCTCACCAGCCCGAGGATCAGCACGCTGGCGACCGCCGCCAGCATCAGCGACCCGAACCCGGCGACCAGCACCGCGGCGATCGGCAGCCGCAGACGGCGCCGTTTCGCCGGTTCGGGCGCCAGCATCCCCCGCGTCCTGGTGCCCGTACGTTCAGCCGTCCTTCCATCCGCCTTCGCGGCCGGCGCCGGGGCGGGAAGAGGCAACTGTACGCGTGCTGAGGGGCTGTCGGGCATACGGTACAGC
Organism: Azospirillum ramasamyi; assembly: GCF_003233655.1. NCBI lineage: Bacteria > Pseudomonadati > Pseudomonadota > Alphaproteobacteria > Rhodospirillales > Azospirillaceae > Azospirillum > Azospirillum ramasamyi. Next base: position 2,379,770 of record NZ_CP029829.1, on the reverse strand, counting down.
CTACCCGCCCGTACGTTCGGGAGCAACCCGGCGGGCTGTATCCTTAAGCGGATTTCATAGGGCCAAGCTGATGTTCGTAGACGTCCTATTCACCGCCCCTACCCGCCATCCTACTCGCCAACAATGACCTTCACCTGCTGCCCGGGCTGCAGCGGCGTGCCGGGGGGCAGGTCGTTGATGATCCGGAACAACTCCTCGGCATAAGGCTCCTGGGGCATGCGGCGGACGAAGCCGGCGACGCTGTCGCCGGGCTGCACCGTCGCCACCTGGACGCGGCGTGGGCGGTAGCGGGCCGCGTCCTGCGCGGTCAACTGATGGAAGCTGTTGGCCGTCGCCTGGAAGTCGGCATCGAAACGAGCCAGGTTTCCGGCGGGCGCCAGGAAGGTGAAGCGGTACATCTTCCCGTCCGGCATGCGGATCGCCACCAGCCGGATGTCGGCGCTCCCGCCCTCCGCCTCGCCGCGGGTGGTGGCGGTGGCGGCCGGCATGCCGCCGATGGTGATGCGCTGCAGGTTGGACAGGTTGGCACCTTTCCCCCACACCCCGGTCAGGAAGGACGCCGGGTCGGAGACGCCGGCCGCCGATCCGCCGTCGAAGGCCATGGCGGCGCCGTTCGGTCCCTTGGCGATCACCTGTTCCGCGCCGTTCAGCAGGGAATAGCCCTGCGGCACGGTGAAGGCGATGCCCAGCTGCGGGTGGGCGAAGGTCCGGTCGCGGACATAGCCGTTCTCCGGGCTGTCGCCATAGACCATGCCGTCGACCGCCGCCAGGTAAGGATCGCGCGGGCGGGCTCCGCCCGCAGGAATGGCGCGGGCGAGGTCGGCGGCGCGTTGCACGCGCTCCTCGGTCGCCGGGTGGCTGGCGAAGAAGTCGAAACCGCCCCCGCCCCTGTTGCCGGAGCGCAGGCCCGCATACTGGCTGTCGCGGCGCAGGGTTTCCAGGAAGGTCGCCATGGCGAAGGGATCGTAGCCGGCGCGGTGCAACGTCTCGACACCGAGCTGGTCGGCCTCCAGCTCCTGTTCGCGCGAATAGCTGGCGACCACCGCGGTGCCGCCCAGCCCGGCCAGCTGCGCCAGCGTGTCGTTGCCGAACACCAGCCCGACCCCGGCGGCGAGGATGCCGGCAATGGTCTGCCGGGTCTGGCGCTGCGCCGAATGACGGGCGGTGATGTGGGCGATCTCATGCGCCAGCACGCCGGCCACCTCCGCCTCGTCCTTCGCCAGGGCCAACAGGCCGCGGGTGACGTAGACATAGCCGCCGGGAACGGCGAAGGCGTTGACCACGTCGCTGTCCAGCACGGTGAAGGTCCAGGGTTCCCCCGCCCGCGCCGTGGTGGAGGCCAGCTTGCGGCCCAACTGCTCGACATAGCCTTGCAGCCGCGCGTCCTTCACCGCCCCGCCGAACTGGGCCAGGATCTTCGGATGCTCCTGCGCGCCAAGTGCCGCCTCGTCGCCGCCGGAGAGGACGCCGCCGGACAGGACATTGTCCAGCAGCCCGGCCGTTGCCGGGGCGGGGGCGGTCAGGGCGGGCGCCGCGACGGCCAGACACAGGGCTGCCAGCGCGGCACGGAACGGCTTGCGGAAGGGGGCATGGATCGGCATACCGGTCAGAACCCCGCCCGGCGGCGGTTGTTCCGCAAAGACGGCGATCTCCATGCGAATTGTCCAGCTCCCGCTTATGGGCCTGCCGGTTCTTCTGCTGGGTTGGATGCTGCTGGCCGGCGTCGCCTCGGCGGAGCCGCTGCGCGTCACCGCGGTGCTCGACGGCGACACGCTGGAACTGGAGGATGGCCGCCGCGTCCGGCTGGCGGGGATCGAAGCCGCCAAGCCGCCGCGCAGCGCGGCTCCCGCCGACGGCCGCGTCTGGCCGCTGGCGGAGGCGGCAACCCGGGCGCTGTCCGATCTGGCGCTCGGCCGCCGCGTCGTCGTGCACGGGCCGGCGCCGGTCGACCGCCATGGCCGGCTGCTCGCCCATCTGGTGCGGGAGGACGGCCTGTGGCTGCAATCGGCCATGCTCGTCCGCGGGCTGGCCCGCGTCCACACCCGCCCAGACGCCCGCGCCTACGCCGCCGAACTGCTGGCCGGCGAGGATGCTGCGCGCAACGCCGGGCGCGGGATGTGGCGCAGCCGGGTCTATGCGGTGCGCGACGCCGGCGACCCCGAGGAGCTTGCCCGCGACCGCGACGGCTTCCAACTGGCGGAAGGGGTGGTGCTGGCCGTTTCCAAGACCGGCGGCGAAGCCTGGCTGGATTTCGGCGCCGACTGGCGCAGCGACCTCACCGTCCATATCGGCCGCGCCGCCATGCGCGAGGTCTCACGCGCCGGCATCGACCCGCTGTCCTTCGAGGGACGGCGCGTGCGCGTGCGCGGCTGGATCACCCTGCGCAACGGCCCGATGATCGAGATCACCCACCCCGAGCAGATCGAGACGCTGGAACGCGAGGCGGTGCGGAATGCGGCGGTGGCGCCGACGCCGGAGGGAGAGGAGGATTGGGAGGAGGACGAGGAGGAGTGAAGGAAGCCTGCGAAGCCGGGCCCCGCATCAGGCCTTCACCGAGCGCGCCGGTTTCCGGTGATGGCTTGGCGTGCAACGATTGAAAGGCGGACAATCAGGACGGCCCCTGACTGACCTTCGGCGAATGACCGTTGCTAACCTTGACCGCGAATGGACTTGTCGCGCCACGCGGGGGGAGCATCGGATGAGTATCAGCGCGAAAATTCTGTGCGCAATTGTTCTGATGGCCGTCTTTCCGATCTGCATGGCGGTCATCCTTGCCTGGAACGCCGTGAGCGATCTCCGGCAGCGCAACCGGACGGAAAGCTCTCTGTCGGCATTCGAGGCGGCCCTGCAGGTCGGCCCCCTGCTGGCGAGCGAACGGGGGCGCTGGGCGGTCGCCTTCGACAGCGAAAAGCCGCTGGACGCCAGCGCGGCCCAGCCGCTGGAGGCCGCCATCGCCGCCAGTGATGCGGCGCTGATCAAGGCTCGCGAGCAGATCGAAGCCGCCGGCCTGGTTCCCACCCCGATCGTCACCGCCGTCAACCAGCTGAAGGCGGCGCGGATAGCCGCCCGGCAGGCGGCGGAGCAGGCCAAGCCGGCCCGGCCGGCGACCATCGCCGCGGCCACCGTCGATGCCATCTCCACGGCCAACCAGAATGTCGGCAAGGCCATCGACGATGCCTACCGCGCCACCATCGTCACCGGCCCCGACCTGTTCGGCCACGTCAATCTGGCACGGCTGGCCCAGGACATGCGCGATGTCGGCGGCACCCGCTCCGCTTCCGTCGGGCTGTTCGTCGGCGGCATGGCCTTCGGGCCGGAGCGGCTGCAGGCGGCGACCGAGATGACCGGCAGGATCGCCGGGCTCTGGCAGATGATGCAGCAGGCGGTGCTCAATCTCGGCAACCCGCCGGAGCTGACCAGGGCGCTGGAGCATGTGCGCACGACGATGATGACGGAGGGCGAACAGCGCTTCCAAAGCGTGATCGACGCCGCGCGCAAGGGCGTGGCGCCGCCGTTGACGCTTTCCGAGTGGCGTCCCTGGGTGACGCCGATGCTGAACAACATCCTGACGATGCGCGATGCCGCCCTGTCGGTGGCGCACGAGTCGAACCGGGAGAGCGTGGCCCAGGCCTGGACCCAACTGATCCTTGCCGCGGCGGTCCTGGCGGCGGTCTGCATCACCTTCGGTATCGTGCTGATCGTGCTGTCGGCCCAGGTCACGCGGCGTCTCGCCTCCCTGACCGCCACCGTCGTGCGGCTGGCCGATGGCGATCTCGGCGTCGATATCGCCTATTCCACGCTGCCGGACGAGATCGGCGCGATGGCACGGGCGATCCAGGTGCTGAAGGAAAGCGCCATCGAACGCGTGCGCCTGGAATCCGAGCAGGAGGCGCAGCGCGCCGCCAGAGAAAAGCGCACGGCAGCCGTCGAACGGATGGTGCAGGGATTCGACCATACGGTGTCGGCCATCCTGACCAGCGTGTCCGGCGCCTCCGCCCAGCTGAGCGAAACCGCCGAATCCATGGCGGCGCTGGCGGAGGAGACCAGCCGTCAGGCCTCCGCCTCCACCTCCGCGGCGGAGCAGACGTCGGTGAACGTGCAGACCGTGGCCTCGGCGACGGAGGAGATGACCGCCTCGATCCGCGAGATCAGCGAGCAGGTCTCCCGCTCCAACGGCGTCGCCGCCCAGGCGGTGCGCGAGGCGCAGGACACCACCGGCTCCGTCCGCAGCCTGGCCGAAGAGGTCGCGCGCATCGGCGAGGTGGTCAAGATGATCCAGGACATCGCCAGCCAGACCAACCTGCTGGCGCTGAACGCGACCATCGAGGCGGCGCGGGCGGGCGAGGCCGGGAAGGGATTCGCGGTGGTCGCCTCGGAGGTGAAGCAGCTGGCCAACCAAACCGCCAAGGCGACCGAGGATATCTCCGCCCAGATCAGCAGCGTGCAGAGCGCCACGCGCGGCACGGTGAACGCCATCGAGGGGATCGGCGGCACCATCGGCACGATGAACGGGATCGCCGCCACCATCGCCGCCGCCATCGAGGAGCAGAGCGCCACCACGGCCGAGATCTCGCGCAACGTCCAGCAGGCGGCCCAGGGCACCGGCGAGGTCAGCGGCAACATCGCACAGGTCCACGAGGCGGCCGCCCAGACCGGCCGGGCGGCGACGCAGGTGCTGGACGCCTCCACCGGCCTGTCGCGTCAGGCGGCGGACCTTCGCCGTGAGGTGGAGACCTTCCTGGTCGGCATCCGTGCCGCCTGACCGTTATCAGCACCTCTCTCACGGCGGCCCTTCTCCCACGGCGGGAGAAGGGCCTGTTCCGGCTTGCGGCCCTACCGATCGTGCAGCGGGGCCATCTGGTCCAGGCGGTGGGCGAAGTCGATGTCGGCCGTGGTCACGGCGTCGACGCTGCGGGTGTAGAGGATCACCTCCACCCGGCCGAGGTCGTTGAACCATTCGGGATGATGGCCGGTCTTCTCGGCCAGCAGGGCGACCTGGTTCATGAACCCCCAGGCGGCCGGAAAATCGGCGAAATGGAAGGTCTTGCGGATGGCGTCGCGTTCCAGGACCTCCGACCAGCCGTGCAGGTCCTTCAGTGCCGTCTGGCGATGCGCGCCGACCAAACGATCGGACATGATGGGCTCCCTTTCTTCCGTTCCTCTTTTTGCCGCCCGCAGCTTCTTGGCGAACGGACGGCGGTCCGCTACCTTCTGCGGCATGATACGGAAACCTTCAGGTCCCCATACGGTTCCGCCCACGGTCGAAGACCTGGAGCGCATGGCCGAAGAAGCGCTTGAAACCATCCCGGCGGAGCTTCTGGCCCCGGTCGGGAACCTCGTCATCCATGTCGAGGATTTTCCCGACGAGGATACCGAGCGGGAGATGGAGCTGGAAAGCCCATTCGACCTGCTGGGGCTGTACCGGGGGGTGGATCTGACGCGGCAAAGCGTCGCCGACCTGCGCGGCGGGCCGGACATGATCTTCCTCTACCGCCGCCCGATCCTGGATTACTGGTGCGAGACGGGCGAGGAACTGCCGGCCATCGTCCGCCATGTCCTGATCCACGAGATCGGCCACCATTTCGGCTTTTCCGACGACGACATGGAGCGGATCGAGACGATGGAATAGGGCAGGGGGGGTAAGGGCAGGCCGTTCAGCCCTCCAGCGCGTCGGCCACACGGCGGCGCAGCGCCGGCACCAATTCCTCCTCGAACCAGGGGTTCCGGTTCAGCCAGGCGGTGTTGCGCCAGCTCGGGTGCGGCAGCGGGATGGTGGCCGGGCCGTAGTCGCGCCAGTTCGCCACCGTCTCCGTCATCGTCGCCTTGCGGCGCTCGCCCAGATAGCGCGCCTGGGCGTATTGCCCGATCAGCAGGGTCAACCGGACGCCCGACAGCACCTTCAGCAGCGGCGGGTGCCACAAGGGCGCGCATTCCGGCCGCGGCGGATAATCGCCGCCCTTCGGCATGGTTCCGGGATAGCACAGCCCCATCGGCACCACGGCGATGCGGGATTCGTCGTAGAAGGCGGTCCGGTCCATGGCCAGCCACTTGCGCAGCCGGTCGCCGGAGGCGTCGTCCCAGGGCGTGCCGCTGGCATGCACCCGCGCGCCGGGAGCCTGCCCGACGATCAGCAGGCGGGCGGTGGAGCTGCCGCGCAGGACCGGGCGGCAGCCATGCGGCAGGACGCCCGCGCACAGCGTGCAGGCGCGCACCGTCGCGAACAGGCGGTCGAGTTCCGGGCCGCCTTCAACGATGTCATCGGACAAGCGTCAGCAAATCCTGAACGAAGGCCGGCACCACCTGGGTCGCCGGGCCGTTGATGGAGCTGTGGAAATAGGACGCGCCTTCCGACGGTTCCAGGTTCAGCTCGACCGTATAGGCGCCGGCCGACCGCGCTTCCGCCACGAAGCCGGCGGCGGGGTAGACATGGCCCGAGGTGCCGATCGACACGAACAGGTCGCATTCCTCCAACGCCCGCTGGATGCGCTCCATCTGGTAGGGCATCTCGCCGAACCAGACCACGTCCGGCCGCATGCCGCCCTTGCGCCCGCAGGTCAGGCAATGGTCGTGCACCGACAGGTCGCCCCGCAGCTCCACCACCGTGCGGCAATGCAGGCAGAAGGCCTTCAGCAACTCGCCATGCATGTGCAGCGGCGCCTTCGACCCGCCGCGCTCGTGCAGGTCGTCGATGTTCTGGGTCACCAGCAGGATATCGCCCTTCCAATGCCGCTCCAGCTCCGCCAGCGCCCGGTGCGCGGCGTTGGGCTGCACCGCCGGGTCGGCGAGGCCGCGGCGGCGGTCGTTGTAGAAGCGGTGGACGAGGTCGGGGTTGCGCGCGAAGCCCTGCGGCGTCGCCACATCCTCCAGATCGACCTGGCTCCAGATGCCGCCGGCGCAGCGGAAGGTATCCAGCCCCGATTCCTTGGAAATCCCGGCCCCGGTCAGGATGACGATCGAGTCGGTCGGACGCAGTCGGTTGGTCAGCGCGGGTGAGGGCATGGGATTCCCTTGATATCTGGCGACGGATTCACGCTTGGAAGCCAGTCCGGTATTACGCGATCCGATCTAACGGTTCGGAAACCGATGATGTGGAAAACTGCTGCGGCGTACGCTCGTCGCGCCCGGAAGTAAAGCCGCTGAAAAGAAAGAAGGGAGATACCGAAGGTGGTCAAGGTCCTGTTCGTCTGCACGGGCAACATCTGCCGCTCGCCGACCGCCGAGGGGGTGTTCCGCCATCTGGCCGGGAGCGCCGGGTTCGGCGGCCGGGTCACCGCCGATTCCGCCGGCACCCACAGCTACCACATCGGCGAGCCCCCCGACCCGCGGACGCAACGCGCGGCGCTGGCCCGCGGCGTCGACCTGTCGGCTCTGCGCGCCCGCAAGGTGGTGACGGCGGATTTCACCCGCTTCGACCATATCCTGGCGATGGATCACGGCCATCTGGCCCAGCTGCGCCGCATCGCCCCGGCCGGCGCCACCGCGGCGCTCCGCCTGTTCCTGGACGATGCGGCGGGGCTTGAGGGGCGCGAGGTTCCCGATCCCTACTATGGCGGCCCCGGCGGCTTCGAAGAGGTTCTGGACCTGTGCGAGGCCGGGTCGCGCGGTCTGCTGGACCGCTTGATGCGCGAAAGCAAGTTTCTGATTCGCGAAAGCATCGGTTAACGTCTCGCGGTGCCCCGGCCGCTTGGTTTATGCTGCCGGCATTAGCCCTTTCGGAGTATCCGTCCGCCATGACCAGCGCAGCCACCGGCACCACCACGCCCGGCGGAATCCTCGACGGCATCGTCCTGTTCGAGGCCTTCTCGCCGGAGGAACGCGCGGCCGTGGCTTCGCGAGGGCGGGTGTTCGATGCACCGGCCGGCACGGTGCTGATGCGTGAGGGGGACGGCGCCGGCTCGCTTTATGTGCTGCTGGACGGAACGGTGCGGGTGGTGCGCAACGACCAGTTCGGCGGTCAGGTGGAGGTCGGATTCCGCCGCGCCGGCGACTGTTTCGGCGAGATGGCGCTGATCGACGGCGGCGCCCGCTCCGCCTCGGTGATCGCCGCCACGCCGGTGACGGTGTTCGAGTTGGAGCGCGATCTTTTCCTGGCGCTGATCTCCCCCTCGCCCGATCTGCTGGCGAAGCTGCTGCGCGAACTCAGCCGGATGATCCGCGAGGTGTCGGAACGGGTGGTGCGCGAGGATCTGGAACGCCGCACCCGCATCGCCGAATCGGCATTGGCCCGCCAGCGCGCCATCACCCAGGCGGTGACCGGGCTGGCGCACGAGTTGAACACGCCGCTCGGCGTCTGCGTCACCACCGCCAGCCACCTGCAGGAGCTGGCCCGTGCCGGCAACGGCCCGCTCGCGACCGAGGAACTGCGGGAGCCGGCCGCCCTGCTCGATGCCAATCTCGCGCGCGCGGTGGATCTGGTGGAGGCGTTTTCCGCCATCGCCGCCTGCCAGAACGCCGAACCGCTGGAGGCGCTGGACCTGCGCCAGACCGTGGCCGACGTCGCGGCGCTGTTCGCCGTCCAGCACCCCGGCCTGCCGCTGGAGCTGCGGGTGATGCCGGGCGCTCCCTGCCCGTGGCTCGGCTGCACCCAACCGTTGGAGCGGGTGCTCCACCACCTGTTCGCCAACGCCGCCGCCCATGGCTATGCCGACGGTCCCGGCACCGTCGAGGTGTCGGTCGCGCCGGCGACGCTGGATGCGGTCCCGGCCTGGAACCTGGTCGTCAGCGACCGCGGCGCCGGCATCCCGGCGGAGCATATGCCGATCCTGACCGATCCCTTCTTCACCACCGCCCGCGGCCGCGGCCACAAGGGGTTGGGTCTCGCCGTCGTCTTCAACACGGTGACCGGCCCGCTCGGCGGCCGGATCCTCTTCGACAGCACGCCGGGGGCCGGCACCACGGTGACGATCACCCTGCCGCAGGAGCTGTGAGGGCGGAGCCGGCCGCCTTCTCCTACCCGTGCAGGGCGAGCCCCTTCACCGTCTTGTCGACCGTCTTCTTCGGACCGCGCAGGGCCAGCCCGACCAGATCGGGGGCGGCCGGATCCTCGGCCCGGAAAGCGGCGCGGTTGGCGGCATCATGCCCCGTGGCGAACATGGCGGCGACGTAGGGCACCAGTGTCAGCCCCCGTTCCAAGGCGCCGTCGCGGACGGCCCGCAGCCGGTCGCCATCGGCGGCGAAGATCAGGATCGGCTGGCCGAGCATCCGGCCATAGTGGCGGCCGGCACCGTCGACATAGGGTTCGCCCAGCGCTTCGGGGGCCGCGGCGGCGATGCCGGTGGCCAGGAAGGCGGCGACGTTCAGCTTCCGCCACACCGGCAGATCGGCGCGGATGACCAGCGCGACCTTGGTGTCGAAGCGGACGGGTGCGTCGGGGGCGGCGGTTTCGGTCATCGGGCCATTGGGCATCGGGCCATTGGGCATCCGGGTGTCGGGCATGGCGGGTCTCCTTCGCCCATCCAGATGCCGGATGATCGCGTCTCAGTCTGGAACGTTCGTGCACAGATCGCGATAGGCGGCGGGCGTCATGCCGTAGGCGCGGCGGAACCAGCGGCCGAGATGGCTCTGGTCGGCGAATCCGACCTCCGCCGCGACCAGGGCCGGCGCCTCGCCCTCCGCCAGCCGGCGCCGGGCGGCGCGCAGGCGCAGCCGGACCAGATAGGCATGCGGCGACAGGCCGAAGGCGGTGCGGAAGGCGCGGTTCAGGCGGAAGCGGTCGACGCCGGCGGCGGCCGACAGCTCGTCCAGCCCGACATCCTCGGCCATCCGGGCGTGCAGCAGGTCCCGCACCAGGGCGGCGGCGCGGTCGGGGCGCAGGCGTTGGCGGTCCGGCGGCGGGGCGAGATGGCGGGCCAGCCTCTCCGCCAGACGGTCCACCGACAGGTCGCGGGCAAGCCGCCCCTCCCCGCGGTGCAGCGCCAGGAAGGCGGACAGGATCGTCGCGGCGAGTCCGGGATCGTCGGCCAGCGTGTCGCGGAAGCCCAAACAGCCTGCGGCGCGCGGCATCAAGCCCTTCAAGGCGTCGGTGCGCGCGGTCAGCAGCGGCACCGGCAGGTAGAGCATGGCGTAGGTGAAGCCGTCCTCTGCGGGGCTGTGGCCGTCATGGGCCTCGCCCGGTTCGATCAGGATGACGCGGCCGGGAGTGCTGGTGTGCAGCCGCCGCCGGCAGCGGAAGGCCTGCACCCCCTGTTCGGTGACGCCGACCAGCAGCTCGTCATGATCGTGCAGGTCATAGGCATGGCCGCGGAAATGGGCGCGGATCGTCTCGATGCCGGTCTCCGCGTCGCGGCGGACCGTCACCCAATCCTTGTCGCCGCCCGCCCTTTCCGCCATGCGGCACCTCCATCGCCGGATCGCCGGTCAGTAGATCAGCTCGTTCTCGCCGCTGCCCTCGGCCAGCACCAGCTCGCCGCGGGCGGCGAGATCCTTGGCCAGCTGGACCATGTACATCTGCGCCTCGTCCACGTCGCGGACGCGGACTGGGCCCATGGCGGCCATGTCCTCGCGCAGGATCTTGGCGGCGCGCTCGGACATGTTGGAGAAGAACAGATCCTTCAGCGACTCCGACGCGCCCTTCAGCGCGGTGCCCAGCTTCTGCTTGTCCACCGTCCGCAGCATCGTCTGGACGCCGCCGGGGTCGAGCTTGGACAGATCCTCGAAGGTGAACATCAGCGACTTGATGCGCTCGGCGCTGTCGCGGTTGCGCTCCTCCAGCGCGGCCATGAAGCGGTGCTCGGTGGTGCGGTCCAGCCCGTTGAAGATCTCCGCCAGCATCTCGTGGCTGTCGCGCCGGCTGGTGCGGGCGAGGTTGGTCATGAACTCGGTGCGCAGCGTGCGCTCCACGTCGTCCAGAACCTCCTTCTGCACCGCCTCCATGCGCAGCATGCGCATGATGACCTCCATCGCGAAGCTTTCCGGCAGCTGCGCCAGCACCCGGCCGGCATGGTCGGAGCGGATCTTGGACAACACCACCGCGACGGTCTGCGGGTACTCGTTCTTCAGATAGTTGGACAGCACCGACTCGTTGACGTTGGCCAGCTTGTCCCACATGGTGCGGCCGGCCGGACCGCGGATTTCCTCCATGATCTGGTCGACCTTGTCCTTCGGCAGGGTCTTCAGCAGCAGCCGTTCGGTCGAATCGAAGGAACCGACCAGCGAGCCGGTGGCCGACATCTGCTCGGCGAATTCGACGAACAGGCGTTCGATCAGGTTGGCCGACACGGTGCCCAGGTTGGCCATCACCTGGGACAGCTCCTTGATCTCCTCGTCGTCCATCAGCGCGAACAGCCTGGACGCGTGCTCCTCGCCCAGCGCGAGCATCATGATGGCGGCCTTTTCCGGGCCGGTGAGGGTCCGGTAGTCCTCGCGAACCTTCAACGCCATCTGTCCGCCTCCGCCACTCCGCCCACCTCGCGCCGGGAGCGGGCGGTTCATTCTTACACGTCAGGTTTCCTATTCTTCCGTTCTAATACGATCCGTTTGGGCATTCCATCCCTTCAGGGAAAAAGGGCGAGGACAAATTCAGTCGGCTCCCCACCCTTCCTCCCGCCCTTCGTCTCAGCCGAACCGCTTGGCGATCACCGCATAGGCGGCGCGCAGGCCCAGCGCCTCGCCGCCTTCCGGCCGGCCGGGGCGGGCCGACCCGTTCCAGGCATAGGTGTCCAGATGCGCCCAGGGCGTGCCCTTCGACACGAACTCCTGCAGGAACAGCCCGGCGGTGATGGCGCCGGCGAAGCCGTTGGCGGTGACGTTGTTGATGTCCGCCACCTTGCTGTCCAGTCCCTTGCGGTAGGGCGCCCACAGCGGCAGCCGCCACATCGGGTCGTCGACCTCGGTCCCGGCCTCCGTCAGGTCGTTGGCCAGCGCATCATCGTTGCACATCAATGCCGGCAGGTCGGGGCCGAGCGCCACGCGGGCCGCGCCGGTCAGGGTGGCGAAGTCGATCAGCAGGGCCGGCTTCTCCGAATCCGCCTCCGCCAACGCGTCGCACAGGATCAGGCGGCCTTCGGCGTCGGTGTTGCCGACCTCCACCGTCAGGCCCTTGCGGGTCTTCAGCACGTCCTGCGGCTTGAAGCTGTTGCCGGACACGACATTCTCCACCGCCGGGACCAGCACGCGCAGCCGCACCGGCAGCCCGGCCATCATGATCATCCGGCCGAGCGCCAGCGCATGCGCCGCCCCGCCCATGTCCTTCTTCATGATCAGCATGGCGGAGGACGGCTTCAGGTCCAGCCCGCCGGTGTCGAAACACACGCCCTTGCCGACGATGGTGACCTTCGGATGCTGCGGGTTGCCCCAGCGCAGGTCGATCAGCCGCGGCGCCCGCGGGCTGGCGCGACCGACGGCATGGATGGCGGGATAGTCGCGGTCGAGCAGATCCTGCCCGACGATCACCTCGAGGCCGGCGTCGAACTCGGCCGCCAGATCCTGCGCCGCCTGGGCCAGCTCGGCCGGACCCATGTCGCAGGCCGGGGTGTTCACCAGATCGCGGACGAGGCAGGTGGCGGTCGCCGCGCGCTCCACCTCGCCGCGGTCGGCCTCCGCCGGCCAGACCAGATTGGCGAAGCCCTTCGCCGGCGGCTTCTTGTAGCGGCTGAAGCGGTAGCTGCCGAGCGCCCAGCCCAGCGCCGCCCTGGTCGCCGCCCGCTCATCCAGCGCCGCATCGATCTTGTAGGAACCGGCAGGCAGCGAGGCGGGCAGGCCGGCGAAGGCCCACAGGTCATCGACCGCCGAAACGCCGGCCAGCACATGGGCGACGGCGCCGTCCGGTCCCGGCAGGAAGGCGGTCGATCCGGCCTCGCCGGTGAAGCCCACCGCCTTGACCCAGGAGGCGATGGCCGGCGGCTGCGCGGCCAGCCAGTCGGCCAGACCGGCCTTGGTCACGGGGGTGAGGACGACGGTATCGGGGCCGTCGACGGCAAGCAGGGTGGCGAGCAAGACGGGGAATCCTTCTCACGAGATCACGTCACGCATCCGATGCGGATGCCCATTCCCAAGGATGGCGCGCCGGCGGCCGGCTGGAAAGGGGGCGATGCGCCGGGCAGGCATGGGCGGGCTGTGAAAGCCGGCGGATGGAACAGCGTGGAACGGTTTTCCGGGGATGTTCCACTGTTCCATCCGGTTTCCACACGCGCTCCCCAGCGCCGTTTCGAGGGCGGTTGATGCAGCGGATGGAACAGCGTGGAACAGGTTTCCGGCGATGTTCCAGTGTTCACTATGCCGGTCGGTCGGGCGCCGGTCGGGTGAATGAACGGCTGCGTCGGAACGGCCGGCGAAGACATGGCGCTCCCCCCCCCTTCAACCCGCTAGGCAAAACATCCTATCACGGGGTGAGAAAGCCGCCAGCGGTTGAATGAACCGGCATGACGCGCGAGGGGGGCACAGTTTGAGCTTCGATGCCCGGGCTTCCAAGGCCGCTCGGAGTCTAGCCGCGTCCCGGCTGAGGCATGGCCGGAGAATGGGGGTCGGCCAGCGCGATCTCGATCCGCTCCTTGCCTTTGCCGGTGTTGCGGCGCTTGAGCGTCAGCGCGCCGATCTCGCCTGTCCGGCGCAGATGCGTGCCGCCGCAGGGAACCCGGGCGAAGCCGGGGATTTCCCAGAAGCGGCGTTCGGCGGTTTCGTCGCTGAAGCCGCTCAGGATGGGGGTGTCGGCGGCGACGATGCGCGCGGCCTGCTCGGCGAATTCGGGCAGCAGCGGGGTCAGCGGCTCGTTCCAGGCGAAGTCGATGCGCGCCTTGTCGGCGGCGATGTGGGCGCCGACCTTGTGGATGCCGGGCAGGCGGGCCACCACCAGCTCAAGCACGATCTCGGCGGCGAAGTGCAGGCGCATCAGCCGGTAGCGGCGCTCCCAGTCGATCGCCACCGCAACGGCGTCGCCGGGGCCGAACCCGTGGCCGGGCGCCAGCCTGTAGCGGATGTCGCGGCCGTCCTTGCGGGCCTCCAGCACCTCGAAGCCGCCGATGGTGCCGGCATCGCTCTCCTGCCCGCCGGAAAGCGCGTAGAGGATGGTGGCCTCCAGCGTGACCTCGTCGCTGTCCACCGCGGCGATGCGGGTATCCAGGCGGGTGCGGTAGGGATCGTCCCAGAACATCTTCCGGGTCATGGAGCGCCTCGCGTATCGTTGGGAGATCGATTCCTGTCGCGGATGGACAGCCCGCCGACCCATCCGACCGTACACTATGCCTCCTCCGATGAAATACCCGGAAAAGCAATGTCGCGCGGGCGCGGCGGATGCCCGGCCGGGTGAAACAGGCCGGGTGCGACAGGGAGGCTTGCTACGGTCCCCGGTGGCAGGCCATCCTCACGCTCCCGCAGAGTGCGTGTCCTGAAAGGTGCAGTCCGATGTCCGACCTGACCCTGGTGGTGGGAAGCAAGGCTTATTCGTCCTGGTCGCTGCGCCCCTGGCTGGCGATGAAGCAGGCGGGGCTTGCCTTTGCCGAGACCGTCATCCCCCTGCGCCAGCCGGACACCGCCGCGCGCATCGCCGGACACTCCCCGTCGGGCCGCGTGCCCACCCTGATCCATGACGGGCTGACCGTCTGGGATTCGCTGGCGATCTGCGAATATGTGGCTGAACTGGCGCCCGAAGCCGGGCTGTGGCCGGCGGACCGGGCGGCGCGCGCGGTGGCGCGGTCGGTGTCGGCGGAGATGCATTCCGGCTTCGCCTCGCTGCGCAGCACCATGCCGATGAACCTCAAGCGCGACCGCAAGGGCGAGGGCATGACCGAGGCCACCGCCGCCGACATCGCCCGCATCCAGGCCCTGTGGGCCGATGCCCGCGCCCGCTTCGGCATCCCGGCGGGCGGTCCCTTCCTGTTCGGCGCCTTCACCATCGCCGACGCCATGTTCGCCCCGGTGGTGACGCGGTTCCAGACCTACGGCGTCGCGGTGGAGGCGGAGACGCGCGCCTATATGGACGCCGTGCTGGCCCTGCCGGCGATGGAGGAGTGGACCGCTGCGGCCAAGGATGAGCCCTGGGAGTTCGAGCCTTGAGCGGCTTCGGCCTTATGATCGGGGGCTTCGCCATCCGGCCGGCGGGGCCGGAGGATGCCGAGGCGGTCGGCGGACTGCTCCAGGCTTCCTACCCGCCGCTGATGGCCGCCGGTTATCCGGCCGACGTTCTGGAGCGGGCGCTGCCGGGGATGATGAAGGCCAATCCGCTGCTGCTTCGGTCGGGCAC
Organism: Azospirillum ramasamyi; assembly: GCF_003233655.1. Classification (NCBI taxonomy): domain Bacteria; kingdom Pseudomonadati; phylum Pseudomonadota; class Alphaproteobacteria; order Rhodospirillales; family Azospirillaceae; genus Azospirillum; species Azospirillum ramasamyi. The sequence continues at coordinate 2,364,595 of NZ_CP029829.1, read as the reverse complement.
CTATCATCTGGCGGTGGCGGAGGACGGCGCAGTCATCGGCTGCGGCGGCTGGACCCGCGAGCCGCCGGGGCCGCCCTGCCAGCCGGTGGACCCGCAGGTCGGACACATCCGGCATTTCGCCACCCATCCCGATGCCTTGCGCCGGGGTGTCGGCAGCGCCCTGCTCGGCCGCTGCATCGCGGAGGCGCGGGGCGCCGGAGTCCGTCGGCTGGAGTGCCTGTCGAGCCTCATCGCCGAGCGGTTCTATGCGTCCGCCGGCTTCCGTTCCGTCGGCCGCCGGTCGGTGATCCTGGCGCCGGGCGTCCAGTTCGACAGCATCGTCATGGCGCTGGATCTGTCCCCGGCCGGCGGTTGACGCAACTCCACATGAAAACGGCGCGCCGTCCTGCCGGATGGCGCGCCGTTTTCATGTCTGCCCGCCGCCCCGCCGGTGAGGGCGGGGCGGGGAAGTCTTCGTCACTCCGCCGGAATGGCGCGCGGCAGGGTCACCGGCACGGCCAGACGGTGCAGCATCTCCTTCGGGACCACCTGCCAGAAGTGGCCGAGCTCGCGCTGCCAGTCGTTGAGGATCTCGGCGGCGAAACGGCTCTGCGTCTCGGCGACGTGCTCCTCGATCAGGGCGCGGAGCTGGGCCTCGTAATGGGGCACCTCGATCCGCTGGAAGATCACGCTCTCCTCGTTGATGTGCAGCGGCAGCGAGTCCTCCGGGTCGTACAGGTAGGCCATGCCCCCGGTCATGCCGGCGGCGAAGTTGTCGCCGACCTTGCCCAGGATGACCGCCGTGCCGCCCGTCATGTACTCGCAGCCGTTGGAGCCGCAGCCCTCCACCACCACGGTGGCGCCGGAGTTGCGCACCGCGAACCGCTCGCCCGCCTGGCCGGCGGCGAACAGCTTGCCGGCGGTGGCGCCGTACAGCACCGTGTTGCCGATGATGGTGTTCCTGTTCGACTCCAGCGGGCTGCTGGTGGCCGGACGGACCACGATGGTGCCGCCCGACAGGCCCTTGCCGACATAGTCGTTGGCGTCGCCCATCACCTCCAGCTTGATGCCCTGGACCGCGAAGGCGCCCAGCGACTGGCCGGCGGTGCCGCGCAGGCGCACCGTGATGTGGCCGGGCTGCAGCCCGAACATCCCGAACTTCCGCGTCACCATCGAGGACAGCCGCGTGCCGATGGCGCGCTGCGTGTTGCGGGCGTTGTAGGCGAGCTGCATCTTCTCGCCTTCCTCGAACAGCGGGCGGGCATCGGCGACGATGCGGGCGTCCAGCGTGTCCGGCACCTCGTTGCGGCCCTGCAGCGTGCAGTAGCGCGCGTTCTCGCCCGGATCGGCCTGGGCCAGCAGCGGGTTGAGGTCGAGGTCGTCCAGGTGGGCGCCGCCGCGGCTGACCTGATGCAGCAGGTCGGTGCGGCCGATCACCTCGTTCAGCGAGCGGAAGCCCAGGCGGGCCAGGATCTCGCGGACCTCCTCGGCCAGGAAGGTGAAGAGGTTGACGACCTTCTCCGGCGTGCCGACGAACTTCTCGCGCAGCTTCTCGTCCTGGACGCAGACGCCGACCGGGCAGGTGTTGGAATGGCACTGCCGGACCATGATGCAGCCCATGGCGATCAGGCTGGCGGTGCCGATGCCGAACTCTTCCGCGCCCAGCATGGCGGCGATGACGATGTCGCGGCCGGTCTTCAGGCCGCCGTCGGTGCGCAGCCGCACGCGGTGGCGCAGCTTGTTCAGCGTCAGGACCTGATGCACCTCCGACAGGCCCATCTCCCAGGGCAGGCCGGCGAACTTGATCGAGGTCTGCGGGCTGGCGCCGGTGCCGCCGGAGTTGCCGGAGATCAGGATGATGTCGGCGTTGGCCTTGGCCACGCCGGCGGCGATGGTGCCGATGCCCGACCGGCTGACCAGCTTCACCGTGACCTTGGCGTCCGGGTTGATCTGCTTCAGGTCATAGATGAGCTGGGCCAGATCCTCGATCGAGTAGATGTCGTGGTGCGGCGGCGGGCTGATCAGCATGACGCCCGGCGTCGAGTGACGCAGCCGCGCGATCATCTCCGTCACCTTGAAGCCGGGCAGCTGGCCGCCCTCGCCGGGCTTGGCGCCCTGGGCGACCTTGATCTCCAGCTCGCGGCACTGGTTCAGGTATTCGGCGGTGACGCCGAAGCGGCCCGACGCCACCTGCTTGATGGCGGAGTTCCAGTTGTCGCCGTTCTTGTCCGGGCGGAAGCGCGCCGGATCCTCGCCGCCCTCGCCCGAGTCGGACTTGGCGCCGATGCGGTTCATGGCGACGTTCAGCGTGCCGTGCGCCTCGGGCGACAGGGCGCCCATCGACATGCCCGGCGTGATGAAGCGCTTGCGGATGGCGGTGATGCTCTCCACCTCGTCCACCGGGACGGCGGCCTTGGTGGTGCGGAACTCCAGCAGGTCGCGCAGCTGCATCGGCGGCCGCTTGTTCACCTGCTCCGAATACTTCTTGAAGGTGGTGTAGCTGTCGTTGGTGACGGCCTGCTGCAGGGTGTGGATGATCCCACCCTCCCAGCCATGGCGGTCGCCCGACTTGCGGAAGCGGTAGAAGCCGCCGACCGGCAGCGGCAGCGCCTCGCCGGCATAGGCCAGCGCGTGCTGCTCCAGCACCTTCTTCTGGATGCCGTTCAGGCCGATGCCGGAAATGCGGCTGACCATCGCCGGGAAATGCTCGGCGACCAGGGCGCGGCTGAGGCCGATGGCCTCGAAGTTGCCGCCGCCGCGATAGCTGCTGATGACCGAGATGCCCATCTTGGACATGATCTTCAGCAGGCCGTCGTCGATGGCCTTCTTGTAGTTCGTCATCGCCTTTTCCAGCGACAGCGAGCCGAGCAGGCCGCGGCGCTGGCGCTCGGCCACCGCTTCCTGGGCGAGATAGGCGTTGACGGTGGTGGCGCCGACACCGATCAGCACCGCGAAGTAATGGGTGTCCAGGCATTCCGCCGTGCGCAGGTTCAGCGAGGTGAAGGTGCGCAGGTTGGAGCGGATCAGGTGGGTGTGGACCGCACCGGTCGCCAGGATCGCCGGGATGGCGGCGCGGGTCGGACCCATCGCCTCGTCGGTCATGATGACGTGGTTGGCGCCGCCGCGCACGGCGTCCTCCGCCTCCTGGCGGATGCGGCGCAGCGCGTCGCGCAGGGCGTCGGGGCCGGCATCGGCCGGGAAGGTGGCGTCGATCACCGCCGCGGTGTCGCCCATATACTCACGCATGGCGTGGAATTCGGCGGTGGTCAGCACCGGGCTGTCGAGTTGCAGCAACCGGGTCTGGCTCTCATCCTCGTCCAGGATGTTGCCGAGGTTGCCGAGGCGCGTCTTCAGGCTCATCACCCGGCGCTCGCGCAAGCTGTCGATGGGCGGATTGGTGACCTGGGAGAAGTTCTGGCGGAAGAAGTGGTGCAGGCCGCGGTACTTGTCGGACAGCACGGCGATCGGGCTGTCGTCGCCCATCGAGCCAATGGCTTCCTTCCCGTCCTCCGCCATCGGGTGGAGGATCAGCTCCATGTCTTCCATGGCGAGGCCGAAGGCCATCTGGCGGCGGCGCAGCTCCTCCTTCTCCATCTCCGACGGCTCGCCCTTCAGCGAGGCGGACTTCACCAGCTCGTCCAGATGCGTGGTGTTCTTGACCCACTGGCCCCAGGGCTTCTGGCTGGCCAGATGGTCCTTCAGCTCACGGTCGGTGAACAGCTTGCCCGCCTGGAGATCGACGGCGATCATCTCGCCCGGGCCGAGGCGGCCCTTTTCGATCACCTGGTTCTCCTCGATCTTGACCATGCCGGTCTCGGAACCGCCGATGATCAGGCCGTCGGCGGTGATGGTGTAGCGCATCGGGCGCAGGCCGTTGCGGTCCATGCCGCCGACGACCCAGCGGCCGTCGGTCATCGCCAGCGCGGCCGGGCCGTCCCACGGCTCCATCACCGAGTTGCAGTAGGAGATCAGGGCCTTGTGGTTTTCCGGCGTGGTCTGCGAGCTGGTCAGCGCCTGCGGCACCAGCATCATCTTGACCATCGGCGCGCTGCGGCCGGCGCGGACCATCACCTCGAACACCGAGTCCAGCGCGCCCGAGTCCGACAGGCCGACGCCGATCACCGGCTTCAGGTCCGCCATGTGGGTGCCGAACACCGCATGCTCCATGCGGGTCTCGTGCGCCTTCATCCAGTTGACGTTGCCCTTCAGCGTGTTGATCTCGCCGTTGTGGGCGAGCATGCGGAAGGGCTGGGCCAGCGGCCAGGTCGGGAAGGTGTTGGTCGAATAGCGCTGGTGGTAGATGGCGAAGGACGACTCGAAGCGGTCGTCGGTCAGGTCCGGGTAGAAGGTGGACAGCTGTTCGGCGAGGAACATGCCCTTGTAGATGATCGAACGGGCCGACAGCGAGCAGATGTAGAAGTCGTTGATCTGCTCGCCATGCACCGCCTTCTCGATGCGGCGGCGGATGATGTAGAGGTCGAGCTCGAACTGCTCGTCCGACACGCCCTTGCTGTTGCCGATGATGATCTGCTCGATCTCGGGCCGGGTCGCGTTGGCCTTCTCGCCGATGATGTCGACGTTGATCGGCACCTGACGCCAGCCGTAGATGTAGTAGCCGAAGGCCAGGATCTCGGTTTCGACGATGCAGCGGCAGGCTTCCTGGGCGTCCAGGCTGATGCGCGGCAGGAAGACCTGGCCGACCGCCAGGTTGTTCTCCGGCGGGGTGTGGCCGATGACCTTGACGTGGTCCTTGAAGAACTTCTGCGGCACCTGGACATGGATGCCGGCGCCGTCGCCCGTCTTGCCGTCGGCGTCAACCGCGCCGCGGTGCCAGACCGCCTTCAGGGCTTCGATGCCTTTCTCGACCACCGAGCGGCGGGGCTTGCCGTCGATCGCGGCGATGAAGCCGACGCCGCAGGCGTCGTGCTCGTCGGCCGGATTGTAGGCGTGCGCAGTGGTCAGCGCCGCGGCGTTGGCGCGGAAATCGGCGACGAACTGCTCACCCTGGTTCAACTCGGTGGTCATGGAACGACCCTTTCACAGTCTGGACGTTGACCTGGGGGGCGGAAGGGATGGCCCCCTGGGGTAGACGGTGGTTCTGATGCGGAGAGGGCGAACGACCCCCTCCCTGGCCCTCCCCCGCCCTCGGCCGGCCAAGGGCCGGCCCGATCGCGGGGGAGGGGACTGCCGCTTTTTTTGATAAGGCGGCCTTACTCGGCGGCCACGGCCAGCTTCGGCGCGCCGACGGTCTGGGCGTAGGCGTGCATCGCCTCGGCGGCGTCGCGGCCGTCGCGGATGGCCCAGACCACCAGGGAGGCGCCGCGGACGATATCGCCGGCGGCGAAGACGCCGTCCAGGCTGGTCATCTTGGTGCGGTGGTCGACCAGCAGAGTGCCCCAGCGGGTGACGGTCAGGTCCGGCGCGCCGAACATGCCCGGCAGATCCTCCGGCTCGAAGCCCAGCGCCTTGATGACGAGGTCGGCCGGCTCGGTGAACTCGGAGCCCTCGATCACCTGCGGGGTCTGGCGGCCGGTGGCGTCGGCCACGCCCAGGTGGATGCGGACGGCGCGGACGCCGGTCACCACGTCCTCGCCGGTGAAGCCCTCGGGAGCGGCCTGCCAGACGAACTCGACGCCTTCCTCCTCGGCATGCGCCACTTCGCGCTGCGAGCCCGGCATGTTCTTGCGGTCGCGGCGGTACAGGCACTTGACGGAGGTGGCGCCCTGGCGGATCGCCGTGCGCACGCAGTCCATCGCGGTGTCGCCGCCGCCGAGCACGACCACCTTCTTGCCGGCGGCGTTCAGCGAACCGTCCTTGTAGGCGCCGACGGAGTCGCCCAGGCCGACGCGGTTGGAGGTGGTCAGGTATTCCAGCGCCGGAACGATGTTCTTCAGGCCGGCGCCGGGGGCCTTGATGTCGCGGGCCTTGTAGACGCCGGTGGCGACCAGGATGGTGACGTGGCGCTCGCGCAGCTCGGCCAGCGAGGCGTCGCGGCCGACCTCGAAGTTGGAATGGAAGATGACGCCGGCATCGGCCAGGCGCTGGACGCGGCGGGCGACGACGTCCTTCTCCAGCTTGAAGCCGGGGATGCCGTAGACCAGCAGGCCGCCCATGCGGTCGTAGCGGTCGTAGACATGGACCTCGTAGCCCTTGGCGCGCAGTTCCTCGGCGGCGGCGAGACCGGCCGGGCCGGCGCCGATCACGCCGACCGACAGGCCCAGCTCGCGGGCCGGCTTGCGCGGCTTGACCCAGCCGTTCTCCCAGGCGGTGTCGTTGATGTACTTCTCGACCGAGCCGATGGTGACGGCGCCGTGGGTGGACTGCTCGATGACGCAGTTGCCCTCGCACAGCCGGTCCTGCGGGCAGATGCGGCCGCAGATCTCGGGGAAGTTGTTGGTGGCCTGGGAGACCTCGTAAGCCTCCTCCAGACGCCCCTCGGCGGTCAGCTTCAGCCAGTCCGGGATGTTGTTCGAGACCGGGCAATGCACCTGGCAGAAGGGAACGCCGCACTGCGAGCAGCGGTTGGCCTGCTCGCCGGCGCGCTCGTCGCTGAAGCGGGCGTAGATCTCGGCGAAGTCCTGGCGACGGTCGGCGGCGGACCGCTTGTCGGGCATCTTCTGCGCGGTGTGCACGAAGCCCAACATTTTCTGGTTCGCCATGACGTCTGCTCCTTCGCTTCGCGGCCCCGTCGTCTGCTGCGGGGACATCGCCTTGCCGGGCCTGACCGGGGGCTGTGGCTTGTGCCTACGCCGACCGGCTGGGTTGAAATCGAACGTCCGCAAAGTGGCGGACGCTCGTCATATAACGCATGCGTCGGGCCGGCGGAAGCACAAAAGAACCGATAGGTACGCTTTGTTGACCTTTTCTGCCGCAAGGCTGGAATGCGTGAGCGGTGCGGTATGGTATCGCAAAAACGAGATAGAAAATTAGTCCATAAACGAGACTATCTCGCAAATAGGGGTACCGACCCCACGCCGTCGCCAAGCACAGGCCGCGCCTGCTATAAGCACCGCAACATCCAACCCTGCCGAAGGCTGCGTGCCGCGATGATGATCGACCAATATCTGGACGCCACCCTGATGGGGCTGGTGGAGGGCCTGACCGAGTTCCTGCCGGTGTCCTCGACCGGGCACCTCATCATGCTGGACGAGTTGCTGGGCTTCCAGGGTCCGCCCGGCAAGGTGTTCGAGGTGGTGATCCAGCTCGGCGCCATTCTGGCGATCTGCGTCGTCTATTTCCATCGGCTGTGGCATGTCGCCACAGGGTTGAAGGATGATCCCGGCGCGCGGCGCTTCGTGCGCGCGGTGCTGATCGGCTTCCTGCCGGCGATGGTGCTGGGCGCCGCGCTGCACGGCGTCATCAAGACGCTGCTGTTCAACCCGACGGTGGTCAGCATCGCCCTGATCGTCGGCGGCATCGCCATCCTGCTGGTGGAGCGCCTGATCCCGGTCGCCCGCTATCACCAGATCGAGAATTTCTCCGCCCCGCTGGCGCTGAAGATCGGCTTCTGCCAGTGCCTGGCGCTGGTGCCGGGCGTGTCGCGGTCGGGGGCCAGCATCCTGGGCGCCCTGCTGATGGGCGTCGACCGCAAGGCGGCGGCCGAGTTCTCCTTCTTCCTGGCGGTGCCGACCATGGCCGGCGCCACCGTCTACGACCTCTACAAGAACTGGTCGGTGATGAATTTGGACAGCGGCCTGCTGATCCTGGTCGGCTTCGTCACCGCCTTCATCGCCGCGGCGCTGGTGGTGAAGACGCTGGTCGATTTCGTCGGCCGCTACGGCTTCACCCCCTTCGGCTGGTACCGCATCGCCATCGGCACCGGCATGCTGGCCTTCCTGTATCTGTAACCCTCAAGCGGCCTGCCGCGGCACCGCCCGCGCCGCGGCGACCGCCACGAACAGGGCGAGTACGGCCATCAGGGCGAAGGCGGTGGCGAGGCTGGTGGCCTGGGCGATGAAGCCGACCAGCGGCGGGCCGGCCAGCACGCCGGTGTAGCCCATGGTGGACACCGCGGCGACGGCATGGTCGGCCCGGCCGCTCTCCACCGCGCCGGCCGTGCTGAACAGCACCGGGACGATGTTCGACAGGCCGATCCCGGTCAGCCCGAATCCGGCCATCGCCAGCAGCGGCGATCCATCCGCCACCCAGCCGGCGGCCAGAACCAGGCCCAGCCCGGCCGCGGCCAGCAGGCTGCCGCCGCTCATCAGCGTCGCCCCGCCGAAGCGGTGGCGCAGCCGGTCGCCGCTGAAGCGTCCCACCGCCATCGCGGCGCAGAACACGCCGAACCCCATGCCGGCGAGCGAGGCCGGGGCGCCCAGATCGTCGCGCAGGTGGATGGCGCTCCAGTCCAGGATGGCGCCCTCGCTCATGAAGGACAGGGCGGCGAGCAGGCCGAGAAACAGGGTCTTGCGGTCGGGCAGGACCAGCCCGCCGGCCGAGGCGTTGCGGTCGGGCAGGAAGCGGCCCTGCAGGGCCAGGAACAGCGCGACCAGCCCGACCGACACCAGCGCGGCCTGCGCCGCCGGCGCCATCAGCGGCAGCAGAAGCCCGCCCAGCGCCGCACCCGTCAGCCCGCCGAGGCTCCACATCCCGTGCAGCGAGGACATGATCGGCCGGCCGAGCCGCCGCTCCACCAGCGCGCCCTGGGCGTTCATGGCGACGTCCATGGTGCCGCCCGAGGCGCCGAACAGCGCCAGCACGATGCACAGCGTCACCACGTCCGGCACCAGCGACGGCAGGGGCAGGAAGGCGGCGAACAGCAGGGCGGTCACCCGCGTCACCGGGGCGCTGCCCAGCCGCGCGAGCAGCGGCCCGCTGGCGACCATCGCGGTCAGCGCGCCGACGGCGAGGCAGAGCAGCGCCACCCCCAGCACGGCGGGGCTGAGGTCGAGCCGGTTCTTCAACAGCGGGATCTGGGTCGCCCAGACGCCGAAGACGGTGCCGTTCAGGAAGAAGGCGGTGACGGTTGCCAAGCGCGCGGCGGCGGCCTGTTCCATCACCCGGCCCGCGCCGCCGCGGATATCCTCTGCCCCTGTCATCGTCCGTCCAGTCGCTGTTGAACTGCCGACATGACGGTGGCCGGCGGGGAAATCAAGCAGGGAAGGGGCAGGCTAGCCATGCCCGCACCGGGCAGGAACCATGCCCGCACCGGGCGGAAACCATGTCCGAACCGGGCGGAAACCATGTCCGAACCCCGCCGGCCCCGTCAGTGCCGCCACATCTTGGCGGCGGAGAGCAGCAGGATCGCCGACAGGGCCGGCAGCAGCACCGGCTCCGGCACGATGCCCAGCAGCCGGCCGCCGATGAATGCGCCGGTCAGCGATCCCGCCGCCATCAGCAGCACGAATGCGCGGTTGCGGGCCAGAACCGACAGGCTGCGGTCGCGGGCGTAGCGGGAGAAGCCGGCGATCATGGTGGGCAGGCTGACCGCCAGGGACAGGCTGCCCGCCAGCTTCAGGTCGACGCCGAACAGAAGGACCAGCGTCGGGATCAGCAGCTCGCCGCCGGCCACGCCCAGGATGGAGGCGACGACGCCGATGGCGAAGCCGGCGGCGGTTCCGGCGGCGGCCAGCGCCATCCCGTCCAGCGCCGGCCCGGTTCCTTCCGGGCCGCCTCCCGGCATGCCATGGCCGAACAGCAGGGCGCCGGCGATCAGCACCAGCAGCAGGGCCATCACCCGGTGCAGCCGGGCGGCGTCCATCCGCATCGCCCAGCCCGCCCCGGCCCAGGCGCCGAGCAGGCTGCCGGCCAGCAGGTTGGCGATCACCGCCCAATTGTCGGCGACGAGGCCGAGCGGCACCGTTCCGGCCCGGAAGGGAAGGGCGGCGGCGACGACGACGAGGCTCATCGCCTTGTTCAGGATGATGGCGTCGAGTGCCGCGAAGCGGAAGGCGCCGATCAGCAGCGGCAGCCGGAACTCGGCCCCGCCCAGCCCGATCAGCCCGCCCAGCGTGCCGATGGCGGCGCCGCTGAGGAAGGAGGCGAGCGCACGCAGCTTCGACAACGGAAAAGCCCCGGCGCGCCCGCCGGGGCTTTCAGGAGGCATCCCGCCGGTCAGTGGGCGTTGCCTGTCAGGCCGCTGTACTTGCCGCCGACGATGAAGCGCGACAGGTAGGTCGGCAGGATCACCTCGCAGGTGGCGAGTTCGGTGATTCCCAGATCCTTGAAGCCCAGCGCGTCCGGGGAGACGACGTTGTCCTGCCGCAGCAGGGCGACCTGATCGCGGGTCAGCGCCGGGGCGAGGACCGGGATCTTCTCCAGCAGGCCGCCCAGCGACTCGGCGATGTTCCAGGGAATGGTCACCAGCGGCCGGTGGCGCTGGATGTCCTTCTGGGTCAGTTCCAGCAGTTCGCGGAAGCTGTAGACGCGCGGGCCGCCCAGCTCGTAGGTCTTGCCGCGGCTGGCGTCGGTGTCCAGCGCGGCGACGACGGCGTCGGCCAGATCGCCGACATAGACCGGCTGGAAGCGGGTCTTGCCGCCGCCGATCAGCGGCAGGGCGGGGGCCTTCTGCGCCATCGCGGCGAACTTGTTGAAGAAATTGTCCTCCGGCCCGAAGACGATGCTGGGGCGCAGGATCGTCGCCGCCGGGAAGGCGGACAGCACCGCCTGCTCGCCGGCCGCCTTGGAGCGGGCGTAGGAGGAGGGGGAGTTGGCGTCGGCGCCGATGGCGGAGACGTGGATCAGCCGGTCGACGCCGTTGGCGGCGGACAGGCGGGCGATGCGGGACGCCGCGTCGACATGGACGGCCTGGAAGCTCTGGCTCCCGCGTTCGTACAGCACGCCCAGCAGGTTGATGGCGATGTCCGCCCCCTGAAGGGCGCGGTCGACCGAGTCGTCCCGCGTGCAGTCGGTGGCGAAGGGCACGATCTGGCCGACGGCGCCGGCGGTCTTCAGGAAGGCCGCCTTGCCCGGATTGCGGGTGGCGATGCGGATTTGGGCGCCGGACTTGGCGAGGCGCCGGATCAGGTGGCGGCCGATGAAGCCCGACCCGCCGAACACCGTGATAACCTGAGTGCGATAGGACATCGACCGTCTCCCGTGCCGTTGCGCGCCGTAACCGGGGCTTTCGCGCGGCGGTTCCCCCGCCGCTGCGCGCCCCCGCGCGTCGTCCGACTGTGTGTCGCCATGAGGACTGCTGGAACTGCGCGCAAGCTTATAGCGAATGGGCAGCCGCCAATCTAGGGACTGCATCGCCGCGCCGGCCGGCCGCGGGAGGAAAACCCGCGATGCGGCAAAAAAACGAAGAAGTCCGAAAAAAGCTGTTGACGCCCCCCGGCCGGATCATTAAACAACCGCCCACACACCGAGCACCGAGCCCAGGTGGCGGAATTGGTAGACGCGCAGGTTTCAGGTACCTGTGGCAGAAATGTCGTGGAAGTTCGAGTCTTCTCCTGGGCACCATTTCTTTCTACCCGGCTGCGCCGCATGCACAGCTCCTTCGATCGAGAGGGAGGCAGTGCAGAGCGGCGTTCGTCGTTTCTAGGGTCCGTGGCCGGGGGCCTGACCACCGGGAAACGACCATGCCCATCGACCTTCATGACGGCGACCTCCCCGACGGCCTCGACCTCGCCGCCGGGGCCCGCGACAACTGCGTTGCCATCGACACCGAGACGATGGGGCTGAACCCCCACCGCGACCGCCTCTGCCTGGTGCAGCTGTCGGCCGGCGACGGTGCGGTCCATCTGGTGCAGTTCCGTCCCGGCCGCTACGAGGCGCCGAACCTGAAGCGTCTGCTGACCGATCCCGGCGTGACCAAGCTGTTCCATTTCGCCCGTTTCGACGTGGCGGTGATGAAGGCCTATCTGGGCGTCAGCTGCCAGCCGGTCTATTGCACCAAGGTCGCCTCCAAGCTGGTCCGCACCTTCACCGACCGCCATGGCCTGAAGGATCTGTGCAAGGATCTTCTGGGGGTCGAGATCTCCAAGCAGCAGCAGTCCTCCGACTGGGGCGCTCCCGAGCTGACCACCGACCAGATGAAGTATGCGGCCTCCGACGTGCTGCACCTGCATGACCTGAAGGCGAAGCTGGACGTCATGCTGGCGCGCGAGGGCCGCACCCATCTGGCCCAGGCCTGTTTCGACTTCCTGCCGGCCCGCGGCGAACTGGACCTCGGCGGCTGGGAAACCCCGGACATCCTGGCGCACTGATCGCACGATCGCCGCCCTTTCCCGGGACGGGAGGGGGCGCCGCCTCTAACCGGGCGTTAATTTGACCCGGCGCCCGCCGGGGGGCATACTGCGGGTCGCGCCTGCCGGGAGCCATCCGGGTGGGCGCGTGTTTGTGAACGGCCTGCCTATCGGGCCTTTTGAATGGAAGGCATCGCAGCCTTGACCAGCGCTATCACGTCCAGCCTGACCGCCGCGTCGACCGAATCGAGCGCCGTGGAGAACCGCGACATCGCCTGCGCCACCCGCGTGCTGCGGACGGAAGCCGATGCGCTGGTGGCCCTGGCGGACAGCCTCGACGGAGCCTTCCTGCGGGCGCTCGACCTGCTGAACGGCATCGAAGGCCGCGTGGTCGTCACCGGCATGGGCAAGTCGGGCCATGTCGCCCGCAAGATCGCCGCCACCATGGCCTCCACCGGCACGCCGGCCTTCTTCGTCCATCCGGGCGAGGCGAGCCACGGCGACCTCGGCATGATCGCGAAGAACGACGCCGTGGTGGCGCTGTCCAATTCGGGCGAGACGCATGAACTGGCGGACATCATCGCCTTCACCCGCCGGTTCGGCATCCCGCTGATCGGCATGACCCGCCGCGCCGCCTCCTCGCTGGCCGAGCAGTCGGACGTGGCGCTGATCCTGCCGCCGGTGCCGGAGGCCTGTCCGCTGGGTCTGGCGCCCACCACCTCCACCACCATGATGCTGGCGCTGGGCGACGCCATCGCGGTGGCGCTGCTGGAACGGCGCGGCTTCTCCGCCGCCGATTTCCGCGAGTTCCACCCCGGCGGACAGCTGGGCCGCGCATTGCTGAAGGTCACCGACATCATGCACAAGGGGACCGATTTGCCCCTGTGCCGTCTTGATTCGCCGCTGTCCGACGTCATCTTCGAGATGACGGCCAAGCGGCTCGGCTGCGTCGGAGTGACCGACGAGGCGGGCGCGCTGGTCGGGATCATCACCGACGGCGACGTGCGCCGTCATCTGACGCCGGAGCTTCTGGCAGAGCGCGCCGACAGCATCATGTCGCCGCGGCCAAAGACCATCCGCCCGAAGGCGTTGATCGTCGAGGCACTGCGGGAGATGAACGAGAAGAAGATCACCACCCTGTTCGTGATCGAGGACGACCGGCCGCTGGGCATCGTGCACATCCACGATTGCCTGCGCGCGGGCGCCGCCTGACCGCGTTCTTGTTCATTATGGAAGCCAAGCGCCGAGCCGGAGGGACAGAGAGTTGAGCCTGGACGACCTGCGCAGCCCCGACCGCACCGGAACCGCTCCGCCTGCAGCACCGCCTGCGCGCGGGAGGGACCGCCGCGCGTCCGCTCCTGTCCAAGCCCCGGCGGAGCTGCCGGCCGTGCTGCGCGCGCACCGGCGGCGGGATACCCGTCCGGTCAGCCGGTTCCACAGCCGCTTCGTCTCGGCCCTGAAATTCGCGCTTCCGGCGGCGGCGCTGGCGATGATGGCGCTGCTGGCCGCCTGGCCGTCGCTGAACAGCCCGCCGACCCCGCGCATCTCCGCCGATGCCGGACAGAGCGAGATGCTGAAGCCGCGCTATTTCAGCCTGGACGAACACAACCAGCCCTTCTCGCTGGTGGCGGCCAAGGCCGACAAGTCGACCGACGAGCCCGACATCGTCCTGCTGGACGACCCGCAGGCGGAAATGACCGAGAACACCGGCACCTGGGTGACCATGCGGTCCGACAAGGGCTGGTACAATCAGGTCACCGGCATCCTGCTGATGCGCGGCAACGTCCATGTGCTGCGCGACGACGGCAACGAGTTCACCACCAGCGAGGCCGAGGCCGACATCCGCAAGGGCAACGCCTGGGGCGACAAGGCGGTGGCCGGCCAGGGTCCGCAGGGCGAGATCAACGCCCAGGGCTTCCGCATGACGGAGCGCGGCAAGAACGTCGTCTTCCTCAACCAGTCGAAGGCCGAGGTCCAGGCCGCCGAGCGCCCCGGGAGCAAGAAGCCGTGACGTCCAGACGGTCGCCGTTCAGAACCGTATTTTCCCTGTCGGCGGTCCCGGCCGCCGCGGCGCTGGCCGCCGGGCTGCTGCTCGCCGCTCCCGCCATGGCCCAGGGCCTGCCCGGCATGGGCGGCAAGCAGCCGGTCGAGATCAACGCCGACCAGGCGATCGAATGGCATCAGGACGTGCGCGCCTATGTGGCGCGCGGCAACGCCTCGGCCAAGCGCAACGACTCGACCGTCTTCGCCGACGTGCTGACCGCCTATTACCGCGAGGTGCCCGGCAAGGGGAACGAGGTGTTCCAGCTGGTGGCCGACGGCAATGTCCGCATCGTCAGCCCGACCCAGCAGGTGTTCGGCGACCACGGCGTCTATGACGTCGACAAGCAGGTCGCCGTCGTCACCGGCAAGGACCTGAAGCTGGTCACCGCCAAGGACGTGATCACCGCCCGCGACAGCCTGGAATATTACGAGGCGCGCGAGCTGACGGTGGCGCGCGGCGACGCGGTGGCGGTGCGCGGCACCGACCGGCTGCGCGCCGACGTGCTGATCGGCCGGCTGAAGAAGCTGCCGGACGGCACCACCCAGATGGACAGGATCGACGGCTCCGGGAGCGTCGTCGTCACCACGCCCACCGATGTGGCGCTGTCGGACAAGCTGGTCTATTCGGTGCCCGACAACGTCGCGGTGCTGATGGGCAACGTCAAGATAACCCGCGGCGACAACCAGCTGAACGGCGATGCCGCCGAGATGAACATGAACAGCAAGATCAACCGCGTCATCGCCGGCCGCGACGCCGGCGGCCGGGTCAGCGGCCTGCTGATTCCCGCCGAAAGGGCCGGCGAGCAGCCCGATGCCGCGGCAGGCAAGAAGCCGTGACCGTGCTGACCGCCAACGGACCCGGCGCCGCCCCCGCCGGCAGCACCCCCGCAGCATCCGTCCCGGCCGAAGGGCTGGTGGCGCAGCATCTCGGCAAATCCTTCAAGAAGCGGCCGGTGGTGCGCGACGTCTCGATCAGCGTCCAGCGCGGCGAGGCGGTGGGGCTGCTCGGCCCCAACGGCGCCGGCAAGACCACCTGCTTCTACATGATCACCGGCCTGATCGCCGCGGATTCCGGCACCATCACGCTGGACGGCCAGGACATCACCGCGCTGCCGATGTACCGCCGCGCCCGGCTCGGCATCGGTTATCTGCCGCAGGAGGCCTCGATCTTCCGCGGCATGACGGTGGAGAACAACATCCGCTCCGTGCTGGAGGTGGTGGAGAGCGACCGCGACGTGCGCGAGGCGATGCTGGACGAGCTGCTGGCCGAATTCTCGGTGACGCATCTGCGCCGCTCGCCGGCGCTGGCGCTGTCGGGCGGCGAGCGGCGGCGCGTGGAGATCGCCCGCGCCCTGGCCGGGCAGCCGCATTTCATCCTGCTGGACGAGCCGCTGGCCGGCATCGATCCCATCGCGGTGAACGACATCCGCGAACTGGTCGGGCATCTGCGCGACCGCGGCATCGGCGTGCTGATCACCGACCACAACGTGCGTGAGACGCTCGACCTCGTCGATCGGGCATACATTTTGCACGATGGTGTGGTACTAATGGAGGGACGGCCGGACGAGATCGTGGCGCACGAGGGCGTGCGCCGGGTCTATCTCGGCGACCGGTTCAGTCTGTAGCCCTCCGTTTCCACTGGTCCCGGTTCCACAGCCATGGCGCTTGCTCAACGTCTCGACCTTCGACAAGCCCAGACCCTGGTGATGACGCCGCAGCTGCAGCAGGCGATCAAGCTGCTGCAGTTGTCGAACATCGAACTGTCGGACTTCGTCGACCGCGAGATCGAGCAGAACCCGCTTCTGGAGCGCGACAGCGGCCCGGCCGACGGCGGCAGCGATCCGGCCGGCAGCGACTTCGGCGGCGACGGGGCCGGCGGCGAGGCGCCGGGCGGGCTGGACGGTCCCGGCGGCATGGAGGCGAACGGCCTCAGCATCGACGGGCTGAACGGCCGCGACGACGGGCCGGGCCCGGCCCCATCCGACGGGCGCACCCGCGACACGGTGGAGATGACCTCCTCCGACACGCTGGCCGCTTCGTCGGAGGCGCCGCTCGACACCGATTTCGAGAATGTCTACGGCGACGACCGCTTTTCCGACGGGTCGGACGGCGGCAGCGAGGTCTACGGGGCCTATGGCGAGCGCGGCGGGCGCAGCGGCTTCGACGATGACGACAGCAACCTCGAAGCGACGCTGACCAGCGAAAAGAACCTGCGCGACCATCTGACCGAGCAGCTGAAGATCGACCTGCCCGACCTGGGCGACCAGCTGATCGGGCTGGCCCTGATCGACATGCTGGACGAGGCCGGCTGGCTGGTCGGCTTCGACGCCCAGGCGATCGCCGAACAACTGGGCTGCGGGGCGGACCGGGTGGAGCGGGTGCTGGCCGCCTGCCAGCGCTTCGACCCGCCGGGCATCTTCGCGCGGTCGCTGAAGGAATGCCTCGCCATCCAGCTGCGCGAGAAGAACCGGCTGGACCCGGCGATGGCGGCGCTGCTCGACAACCTGGAGCTTCTGGCCGCGCGCAACCTGCCGGCCATCATGAAGGTCTGCGGCGTCGATGCCGAGGACGTCGCCGACATGGTCGCCGACATCCGCAAGCTGAACCCGAAGCCGGCGCTGGCCTTCGACCACACCCCGGCCCAGCTGGTCACCCCCGACATCCTGATGCGCCCCAATCCCGGCGGCGGCTGGCTGATCGACCTCAACCCGGACACGCTGCCGCGGGTGCTGGTCAACCACCGCTATTTCGCCCGCATCTCCGACAGCGCCAAGAACAAGGCCGACAAGGAATACATCTCCGAGCGGTTCCAGTCGGCGAACTGGCTGGTCAAGTCGCTGCACCAGCGCGCCACCACCATCCTGAAGGTGGCGAGCGAGATCATCCGCCAGCAGGACGCCTTCTTCATCCATGGCGTCTCGCATCTGCGGCCGCTGATCCTGCGCGACATCGCCGAAGCGATCGGAATGCACGAGAGCACCGTCAGCCGCGTCACCACCAACAAGTTCATGGCGACCCCGCGCGGCGTCTTCGAGCTGAAATACTTCTTCACCTCCGCCATCCAGGGTGCGGACGGCCAGGCCGCCCATTCCGCGGAGGCGGTTCGGCACCGCATCAAGACGATGATCGATGCCGAGAAGCCGGAGGACGTTCTTTCGGACGACAAACTGGTGGAGATTCTCCGTGCCGAAGGGATCGACATTGCGCGAAGGACGGTCGCGAAGTATCGTGAAGCTATGAAAATACCGTCATCGGTGCAGCGACGCCGTGCCAAGATGTCACGCATGTAGGGAGTTCGGGCGGGGGAGGGCTCGATTGACAGTCCGATAGCCCTTGCCTATCGTCGCGGCCCGCACGCGGCGGACCGCATCTCCACACGCCGTCTCTACACCGTCCCCAGCGGACCAATTTTTGGAAACGTTCCACCATGCAACTCACAGTCAAAGGCAAGCAGCTCGACGTGGGCGACGCTCTGCGCACCCATGTGGCCGATAGCCTGAACGCCGTCGTCGGCAAGTACTTCGAGAAGCCGATCGAAGCGACCGTGATCCTCACCAAGGATGCCCACCTCTACAAGGCCGACATCCAGGCCCATGTGGGTCGCGGCATCATGCTGCAGAGCGCAGGTGACGCTACCGAGCCGTATCCGGCATTCGACATCGCCTGCGAAAAGCTGGCCAAGCGCCTGCGCCGCTACAAGCGCCGCCTGCGCGACCACCACGCCGCCGAGAACGGCGCCGCCCTGCCCGCGAACTACCGCGTGCTGGAGGCCGATGCCGACGAGCAGCATGACGAGGTGGAGACTGTTGCCGACGGCGCCCACCAGCCGATGGTCGTGGCGGAGATGGAGACGACCATCGCCACCCTGTCGGTCAGCGAGGCGGTGATGCGCCTGGAGCTGGCGCAGGCCCCCGCCCTGATGTTCCACAACGGTGCGCATGGCCGCCTGAACATGGTCTATCGCCGCGCCGACGGGAACATCGGCTGGGTCGATCCGGCGGAGAAGGCCGGCGCCTGACGGCGCCGACCCGTCTCCCAGGTCAAGAAGCGTCATGCTGGACCTCATTTCTCCGCAAGCCATCCTCCCGAACCTGAAGGCCAGCAACAAGAAGCAGGCCCTGCAGGAGATGGCGCGCAAAGCGTCCGAGCTGACCGGTCAGCACGAGCGGGCGATCTTCGACGTGCTTCTGGAGCGCGAAAGGCTGGGCACGACCGGCGTGGGGCATGGCATCGCCATCCCGCACGGCAAGCTGTCCAGCCTGGACCGCGTCCATGGCGTCTTCGCCCGCCTGGAGCGGCCCATCGATTTCGACGCGATCGATGAGCAACCGGTCGATCTGATCTTCCTCCTCCTCGCCCCGGAACAGGCGGGAGCCGACCATCTGAAGGCTCTGGCCCGCGTCTCGCGGCTTCTGCGGGACCAGTCCATGTGCGAGAAGCTGCGCGGAGCCCAGTCCGGCGACGCGATGTACGCGCTTCTGACCCAGCACGAGCCGAGCCCGTCCACCTGACCGGCCGCCGCTGCGGGAACAGGATGCCGAAAGGGCCGCTGCACGGGCTGTGCGCGGCCCTTTTTCTTTGGCGGCGGATGCACAAATTGGTGGGAGGCCGGCGGGCTGGTACACTTGTGCCGAGCCGACAGGAAAGATGGGGCATGGCCGTGGGAAACGCGCAGCGCAAGCCGTGGATTTCGCCGCAGGACTATCTCGCCGCCGAACGGGGCGCCGAGGTCCGCCACGAGTATGTGGACGGCGAGATCTTCGCCATGGTCGGGGCGAGCCGCCGTCACGCGGCCATCGTCGGCAATCTTTTCGTCGCCCTGCGGCAGGCCGCCCGCGCCCGCGGATGCCAAGCTTACGCCAATGATGTGAGGTTCGGGTCGAGGCGGCGAACGCCTTCTACTATCCCGACCTCCTCGCGACCTGCGCCGGCGGCGACGACGATCCCTATGTCGTCAAGGATCCGGTCCTGATCGTGGAGGTTCTCTCCGACAGCACCGAGGCCGTCGACCGGCGCGAGAAGCGGACCAACTACCAGAAAATCCCCTCCCTGCGCGAGATCGTCCTGGTCTCCCAGAGCGAGCGTCTGGTCGAGGTGTACCGCCGCGACGGCGCCGGCTGGATCGTCGACATGGTGCGCGAAGGGCCGGTCATGCTGGCGTCTCTGGACCTGACCGTTCCTCTGGAGGCGGTGTACGAGGACTGAAAACCACCCGCCCTTTACAAAGCCGCACTCTCTCCGGCCGTCATCCCCGCGAAGGCGGAGTTATGCGCCTCCGCGGGAATGACGGTCGATGCGATGAGGCCTCGGCCGCGGTCGAGCGGCGCCCCCTCACCCCCGCTCCGCCCAGCCCATGTAGTTCACGTCGAGATCATGCGGGTTCAGGCGGAACTCGTCGCTCAGCGGGCTGTACGTGATGCCGGTCAGGTCGCGTACGCTCAGCCCGTACGGGCGTACGGCGGCGTTCAGCTCGGACGGGCGCAGGAACTGGCGCCAGTTGTGGGTGCCGCGCGGCAGCCAGCGCAGGATGTATTCCGCCCCGACGATGGCCAGCGCGAAGGATTTCGGCGTGCGGTTCAGCGTCGCCAGGAACAGGACGCCGCCGGGCGCCAGCAGCTCGGACAGCGACTTCACGAACAGGTTCACGTCGGCGACATGCTCGATCACCTCCATCGCCAGCACCACGTCGAACTTTTCGCCGCTGGCGGCGAGAGCCTCGGCGGTGGTGGCGCGGTAGTCGACCGTGGTGCCGGTCTCGGCGGCATGGGTGGCGGCGGTCTTGATGTTGTTCTCCGACGCGTCCACCCCGACCACGGCGGCGCCCATCCGGGCGATCGGTTCGGCCAGCAGGCCGCCGCCGCAGCCGATGTCGACCACGCGCAACCCCGCCAGCGGATTGGGCGCCAACGGGTCGCGGCCAAGCCGCTTGCACACGCTGTCGCGGATATAGGTCAGGCGCAGCGGGTTCAGCCGGTGCAGCGGCTTGAACTTGCCGGTCGGATCCCACCACTCGGCCGCGATGGCGGAGAAGCGGGCGACATCCTCCGGATCCACGGTTCCGCCCCCGATTCCACCGGCGGGAGCGGTTGCGGACGCATGCGGGAAGGCGGAGGACGGCGCGGTCATGGTGAAAATCCGTAAACAGGGTGGCGGGAGGGGTGCGGGCAACTTGCCTCGCTTCCACCGACGGAGTATGGATACGCCGCCCCGCGCCGGCAACGGTGGAGCGGGGGTGCGCTCAGCCGACCCGCATGATCCTGATGGCATGATCCAGATGGCATGACCGGGCGGCCAGACATGGTGTGAGGTATGGCGCGGATCGTCCTGAAGTTCGGAGGCACGTCGGTCGGCGACATCGACCGCATCAAGAACGTGGCCCGAAAGGTCGAGCAGGAAGTCAAGGCGGGGCATCAGGTCGCCGTCGTCGTGTCGGCGATGTCCGGCGTGACCAACCAGCTCGTCAAATACTGCAACGAAATCGACAAGCTGCACGACGCGCGCGAATACGACGCGGTCGTCGCCAGCGGCGAGCAGGTGACCTCCGGTCTCCTGGCCGTCGCCCTGCAGTCGCTCGGCATTCCCGCCCGCTCCTGGGCCGGCTGGCAGATTCCGATCCGCACCGACGACACGCACGGCAAGGCGCGCATCGTCTCGATCGACACCAGCGAGATGGAAAAGTCCCTGCAGACCGGCGAAGTCGCCGTGGTCGCGGGCTTCCAGGGCGTGTCGAACGAAGGCCGCATCACCACGCTGGGCCGCGGCGGCTCCGACACCTCGGCGGTGGCGCTGGCGGCGGCGGTGAAGGCCGACCGTTGCGACATCTACACCGACGTGGACGGCGTCTACACCACCGACCCGCGCATCGTCTCCAAGGCGCGCAAGCTCGACAAGATCACCTATGAGGAGATGCTCGAGCTGGCCTCGCAGGGGGCCAAGGTGCTTCAGACCCGCTCGGTCGAGATGGCGATGAACCACCGCGTGCGCGTGCAGGTGCTGTCCAGCTTCGAAGCGGCGGCGGGCAGCTCGCTTCCCGGAACCCTGGTTGTTGACGAGGACGAGATCGTGGAAAAGGAAGTTGTTAGCGGCATCGCCTACAGCCGCGACGAGGCGAAGGTCACCCTGGTGGGCGTCGCCGACCAGCCGGGCGTCGCCGCCGCCATCTTCGGTCCGCTGACCGACAATGCGGTCAACGTCGACATGATCGTCCAGAACGTGTCGGAAGACGGCAAGTCCACCGACATGACCTTCACCGTCGGCAAGGCCGATCTGGCCCGCGCCGTGAAGGTGCTGGAGGACGCGCAGTCCGGCCTGAACTACAAGCGCATCGTTTCCGATGCCAATGTGGTCAAGGTGTCGGTCATCGGCGTCGGCATGCGCAGCCACGCCGGCGTCGCCCAGCGCATGTTCAAGGCGCTGGCCGACAAGGGCATCAACATCCAGGTCATCTCGACTTCGGAGATCAAGATTTCGGTCCTGATCGCCGAGGAGTATGCGGAGCTGGCGCTGCGCGCCCTGCACACCGCCTACGGCCTGGACGCCGCCTGAGCACGGGTGGCGACCCGGGCGACTGGGATCGCAACAGCAGGAAAGGGCCGGCCATGACCGACGCCACATCGCACGCGGCGGAAGCATCGGCTCAATCCGGCCCTTACCGGTCCCATCTCGATCGGTTGTGGAAACGGGGCCGGGATTTCCTCGGCACCCGCACCGCCGTGATGGGCGGCGCCATGAGCTGGGTGTCCGAACGGCACCTCGTTTCCGCCATCTCGAATGCCGGCGGCTTCGGCGTGCTGGCCTGCGGCTCCATGGCGCCCGGCCAGTTGGCGGCGGAGATCGCCGGCACCCGGGCGCTGACCGACAAACCGTTCGGCGTCAATCTCATCAACATGCATCCGGCGCTGGACCAGCTGATCGACGTCTGCCGCGAGCAGGGCGTCGGGCATGTGGTCGTCGCCGGCGGCCTGCCGTCCGGCGCCACGCTGCGCCGGATCAAGGACGGCGGGGCCAAGGCGATGGCCTTCGCGCCCACGCTGACCGCCGGCCGGCGGCTGGTGAAGCATGGCGCCGACGCGCTGGTGATCGAGGGGACGGAGGCCGGCGGCCATATCGGCCCGGTCTCCACCACCGTGCTGGCCCAGGAGATCCTGCCCGACCTGCACGAGGTGCCGGTGTTCGTCGCCGGCGGCATCGGCCGGGGCGAGGCCATCCTCTCCTATCTGGAGCTGGGGGCGGCGGGCGTGCAGGTCGGCACCCGCTTCGTCTGCGCCACCGAATGCGTGGCCCATCCCAATTTCAAGCAGGCCTTCATCCGGGCATCCGCCCGCGACGCCCAGACGTCGGTGCAGATCGACCCGCGCTTTCCGGTTATTCCGGTGCGGGCGCTGGCGAACGAGGCGTCGAAGCGCTTCATGGAATTCCAGCGCGACGTCATCGCCAAGGTCGACGCCGGCATCATGAGCCGCGACGAAGGCATGCTGGAGATCGAGCATTTCTGGGCCGGCGCGCTGCGCCGCGCGGTCGTCGAGGGCGACGTGGAGAACGGCTCCCTCATGGCCGGGCAGAGCGTCGGTATGGTCACCCGCGAACAGCCGGTGGCGGATATCCTCGCCGAAATGATCGCCCAGGCCGAATCGGCTCTGGCACGGCGGGCGATGGATGAGGCATCGTTGGGAACGATGGCGGGAGTGATGGCGGAGCCGCCGGTGGGAGCGCTGTAGCGACATGACCGACACCCTCGACACGGCAGCCGGCGATGGTGGTATGGGCGGCGGTATGGGCGGGGGCATGAATCCCCGCTTCGACGGCACCTCGTCGCGCCGCCTGCTCGCCCGGCTGCGCGACATCATGGCCGGCTCGGGGTCGGGTCAGGAACGGCTGGACAAGATCGTCACGCTGATCGCGGCGGAGATGAAGGCGGACGTCTGCTCCTGCTACATCATGCGGGCCGGCGAGGTGCTGGAGCTGTTCTCCACCGAGGGCCTGAACAAGACCGCCGTCCACAACACCCGCCTGCGGGTGGGCGAGGGCATCGTCGGCTACATCGCCGGCCACGCCCGCCCGGTGGCGCTGGACAACGCGCCCTCCCATCCCAGCTTCGCCTACCGCCCGGAAACGGGGGAGGATCCGTTCCAGTCGCTGGCCGGCGTGCCGATCCTGCGCGGCAGCAAGGTGCGCGGCGTGCTGGTGATCCAGCACAAGGACCGCCGCCGCTATGTCGAGGAGGAGGTGGAAACCCTCCAGACCATCGCCATGGTCGTCGCCGAGCTGGTGGCCCAGAGCGAGCTGGTCAACCCGGTGGAGGTCACCACCACCGGCGATCCCGTGCTGCTGCCCGCCCGCCTGTCGGGCACGGCGATGAGCGCCGGGCTGGCCATGGGGCTGGCGGTCATCCACCGGCCGCAGCTGACCGTCCGCCAGATGGTGGCGGAGGACGCCGACGCCGAGCTTGAGCGCTTCAACACCGCGCTTCAGACCATGCACAGCGCCATCGACGACCTGCTGGAAGCGGCGTCGCTGGCGGGGCTCAGCGAGCCGCGCGACATTCTGGAGACCTACCGGATGTTCGCCGAGGACCGCGGCTGGCTGTCGCGCATCCGCGAGGCGATCCGCGTCGGCCTGACCGCCGAGGCGGCGGTGCAGCAGGTGCAGAACGACACCCGCGCCCGCATGAGCCACCTCACCGATCCCTACATCCGCGAACGGGTGATGGATTTCGAGGATCTGACCAACAGGTTGCTGCAACATCTGGCCGGCAAGACCAGCGGCACCGACGGGGCCACCCTGCCGGACGACATGATCCTGGTCGCCCGCTCCATGGGGCCGGCGGAACTGCTGGATTACGACCGCACCCGGCTGCGCGGCCTGCTGCTGGAGGAAGGGTCGCCGGCCAGCCATGTCTGCATCGTCGCCCGCGCGCTGAACATCCCGGTGGTGCAGGCGGCCGACGCGATGAACCGGATCGAGCCGCTGGACCAGCTGATCGTCGACGGCGACCACGGGCAGGTCTTCATCCGCCCGGCCGAAGACATCCAGATGGCCTTCGCCGAAGCGGTGGCGTTGCAGCACCGCAAGGAGCAGATGTATGCGGAGATCCGCAACCTGCCCTCCGTCACGCGCGACGGGGTGCCGATCTCCATCCAGCTGAACTGCGGCCTGCTGATCGACCTGTCGCACCTGACCGCCAGCGGCGCCGAAGGGGTCGGGCTCTACCGCACCGAAATCCCCTTCATGGTCCGTCCGTCATACCCCGACGTGAAGGCGCAGACCGACCTCTATTCCCGCATCCTGGACGAGGTCGGCGACAAGCCGATCGTCTTCCGCACGCTGGATGTCGGCGGCGACAAGATGCTGCCCTACATGACCGGCGGCGAGGAGGAGAACCCGGCGCTGGGCTGGCGCGCGGTGCGCATCGGGCTGGACCACCCGTCGCTGCTGCGCCAGCAGTTGCGGGCGCTGCTGCTGGCCGCCGCCGGGCGGCCGCTGTCGGTGATGTTTCCGATGATCGCCGAGGTGGCGGAGTTCGACGGCGTCCGCCGCCTGCTGGATCTGGAGCTGAAGCGGCTGGCCGCCCAGGGCATCGCCCCGCCGGGCAGCCTGCGCGTCGGCACGATGATCGAGGTGCCGTCGCTGTTGTGGCAACTTCCGGCGCTGCTGCCGCGGCTGGATTTCCTGTCGGTCGGCTCCAACGACCTGACCCAGTATCTGTTCGCCGCCGACCGCGGCAATCCGCGCACATCGACCCGCTACGATCCGCTGTCGCCGTCGATGCTGTGCGTGCTGCGCCGGCTGGTGGACGAGTGCGCCAAACACAAGGTGTCGCTGAGCATCTGCGGCGAGATGGCCGGCCGGCCGCTCGACGCCATGGCGCTGATCGGCGTCGGCTTCCGCACCCTGTCGATGTCGCCGCCGTCGGTCGGTCCGGTGAAGACCATGCTGCGCTCGCTGGACGTCGCGGCGCTGCGGCAGTACATGAGCGGGCTCTACACCGGGGCCGACCACAGCCTGCGCGACAAGCTGAAGACCTTCGCCAAGGATCACGGGGTTCTGATCTGAGGGGCTAACCTCGCCCCCACGCCCACTTGTCACGGCTCGTCCCCCCGACCGGTGGTCATAGCGGTTGCGCCGCGGCATCGGCTGTCGTACCCATTCCGCTTGATGCATCCTCCCGGATGTCCGGTTGCGCATGACGTTCGGCGTGCGCGCAAGTTGCGAGCAGATGGCGAGCCTATGGCCAAGCGCAAGGTTTTCGACGATTTCGATCCGGCTCCGGCCGGCCCCTCCGTCTCCGAGACTCTGCGCTCCACGCGCATGGCGCATGGCTATGACCTGCGCGACGTGGCGGCGATGCTGCGCATCCGCTACCCGTATCTGCTGGCCATCGAGGAAGGGCGCTTCGACGAGCTGCCGGGCAGCACCTACGCCATCGGCTTCCTGCGGTCCTACGCCGAGTGCCTGGGGCTGGATCCCGACGCCGTCGTCACCCGCTACAAGGAGGAGGCGGCGGGCACCGTCCGCCGGCAGGAGCTGTACCTGCCGACCCCGGCGGCCGAAGGTGGGCGCGCCTCTGGCGGGACGCTGCTGCTGGGCACGCTGGTTCTGGCCGGCGTCGTCTATGGCGGCTGGTATTATCTGTCGGCGACCGACCGGACGGTGACCGATCTGGTGCCGGCCCTGCCGGACCGGCTGGTCTCGCTGCTGGACGGCGTGCCGGCCAAGCCCGCAACCCCGGCGCCCGAGCCGGCCGGCACCGCCGCGCAGCCGGGAGCGGAGCCTTCGGTTCCCGCCCCGGTGGTCGCCACCGCCCCGGCGGCGCCCGCGTCTGCGCCGCCCGCCGCGGCACCGGCTCCGGCGACTTCCGCTCCCGCTGCTCCCGCTCCCGTGGCGGGCGCCCCTGCTCCGGGTGGTGCCGCTTCGACTGCCGCCGCTTCGGGGGCAGCGGCGAAGCCGCCGCAGGGGACCGCCCCCGCCGCACCGGCGCCGGCCGCCGCGTCCATTCCGTCCGCGCTGCCGCCGCCGGCGCAGTCGCCGCTGCCGTCCGCCAACGCGCCCTCCGCCAACCAGGCGGGCGGGCAGGGGATCGTCAACGTTCCGGCGCCGCCGCCGGAGGATGACGAGGAGGCGTCGCCCCAGGCCCCTACCCCGCTGAACACCGCGGCCAACCCGCCGTCCGCGCCGGCCGCGCCGACGGCGACGGTGCCGGCCGACGGCAAGGTCTACGGCACGCTGAACACCAATGCGAAGCTGGTCCTGAAGGCCACCCAGGAAAGCTGGCTGCAGGTGCGCGACGGCAGCGAGATCGTCTTCACCCGCGTGCTGAAGCCGGGCGACACCTTCCGCGTTCCCGACAAGCCGACCGTGAAGATCCGCACCGGCAATGCCGGCGGTCTGGTGGTGATGGCCGACGGCGGCGAAAGCCCGCCGCTGGGCTCCGTCGGGCAGGTTCTGCGCGACGTCACCATCGACGCCAACGGGGTGGTGCGGCGCTGAGCCCGCGCCACCTTGCACGGCCCGCTTAATTGCATAGCTTGAATACCCGATCTTGAATCCGGGGCGCCGGACCGCACTTCTGGCCTGACGCCGGCTGCGCTAGGATGCGGCTCCCGGCCACCGCTTTCGCTGCCCAGAGGCTGACCTGAGATGACCGTGCGCGCCTACCGCCAGATCCTTCGCCGCAAATCGCGCCAGATTCGCGTCGGCAACGTGTTGGTCGGCGGCGACGCGCCGATCTCGGTCCAGACCATGACCAACACCCCGACCACCGACGTGAAGGCGACGGTGGAGCAGATCCAGGCGGCCGAGCGGGTGGGGGTGGACATCGTCCGCGTCTCCTGCCCCGACCGCGAGTCGGCGCTGGCGCTGAAGGACATCGTGCGGCAGGTCAAGGTGCCGATCGTCGCCGACATCCATTTCCACTACAAGCGCGCCATCGAGGCGGCGGAGAGCGGCGCCGCCTGCCTGCGCATCAACCCCGGCAACATCGGCTCGGCCGAGCGGGTGCGCGAGGTGGTGAAGGCGGCCAAGGACCATGGCTGTTCGATGCGCATCGGCGTCAACGCCGGCTCGCTGGAGCAGGATCTGCTGGAGAAATACGGCGAGCCCTGCCCCGAGGCGATGGTCGAAAGCGCGCTGAACCACGCGAAGATCCTGGAAGACAACGATTTCCGCGAGTTCAAGATCTCGGTGAAGGCGTCCGACGCCTTCCTGGCCGTCGCCGCCTATCAGGGGCTGGCCGAGGCCTGCGATTATCCGCTGCACATCGGCATCACCGAGGCGGGCGGCCTGCGCGCCGGAACGGTGAAGTCGTCGATCGGGCTCGGCATGCTGCTGTGGTCCGGCATCGGCGACACGCTGCGCGTCTCGCTGTCGGCCGACCCGGCGGAAGAGGTTCTGGTCGGCTACGACATCCTGAAGTCGCTCGGCCTGCGCCGCCGCGGCGTCACCGTCATCTCCTGCCCCAGCTGCGCGCGGCAGAACTTCAACGTCATCAAGACGGTGGAACTGCTGGAGCAGAAGCTGGCCCACATCACCACGCCGCTGACCCTGTCGGTGATCGGCTGCGTCGTAAACGGCCCGGGCGAGGCGCGGGAGACCGACATCGGCCTGACCGGCGGCGGCAACAACACCCATCAGGTCTATCTGTCCGGCGTCACCGACCACCGGCTGAAGGACCAGGACATCGTCCAGCATCTGGTCGGTCTGGTCGAGAAGAAGGCCGCCGAGATCGAAGCGGCGAAGGCCGCATCGGAAGCAGCGGCGGAAGCAGCCCAAGCGGAAACCGCCAGCGAAACCAAGCGAGACGTGGCCCCCGCCGCGGAGTAAGCTGCCCCCGTTTGAAGCAGGGACAGCGATTCGCGGCGTGACCACCACCTCCTACCTCGTCATCGGCGCCAGCCACCGGACCTGTTCCGGCACCGTCCGCGACCGCCTGTCCACCGACGAGGCGGAAGTGGCGGGCATGCTGGACCGGCTGCGCGCGGCGGGGGTGGGGCAGGCCCTGTGGCTCAGCACCTGCGACCGTGTGGAGGTGCAGGCGGTCCATGAGCGCCCGAACGAGGCGGCGCTGGCGATTGCCGAGGTGATGGCCGACCGCGTCGGCCTGCCCACCGCCGATCTGGCGCCGCAGCTCTACACCCGCACCGGCATCGACGCGGTGCGCCACCTGTTCGCGGTGGCCTGCTCGCTCGACAGCCAGATCGTCGGCGAGCCGCATATCCTGGGCCAGCTGAAGGCCGCCCACCGCAGCGCCGCGTCGGCCGGGATGACCGGGCCGGAGCTGGAGGCGGTGCTGCAGGCCGCCTATGCCGCCGCCAAGCGGGTGCGCAGCGAGACGCCGATCGCGGAGGGCGCCACCTCGCTGGCCGCCGCCGCCATCCAGGTGGCGCGCGACCTGCACGGCGACATCCGGCGCTGCGGCGCCCTTCTGCTGGGGCTGGGCGACATGGGCGCCCTGGTGCTGGAGGGGCTGCGCGAGGCCGGGCTGCCGCGGCTGACGGTCGCGGCCCCGGTGGACCGGCGGGCGGAAGCGGCGGCGCGGCGGCTCGACGGGCATTTCGCCCCCTGGGCCGATCTGGAGACGGCGATGACCGGCGCCGATATCCTGGTGACCGCGACCGGCCTTGGGCGCTATATCCTGACCGCCCCGATGATGGAGGCGGTGCTGAAGCGGCGCCGCCGCCGGCCGGTCTTCGTGGTCGATGCCGCCATCCCGGCCGACGTCGATCCCGCGGTGGCGGGCATGGACGGCGCCTTCGTCTATGATCTGGCCGATCTGGAGCGGGTGGCGCTGCAGGGCCGCGTCGGGCGCGAGGCGGCGACCCAGGCGGCCTGGATGATCGTGGACGAGGCGGTTGCCGCCTTCGCCCGCGACCGCGCGGAACGCGCCGCCGTTCCGGCGGTGGCGGCGCTCCGCAACCATTTCGAGGCGGAGCGGCGGCGGCTGCTGGCCGGGCACGGCGATCTGGACGCCGCGTCGGCGACGCGGCTGCTGGTCAACCGGCTGCTGCACGCCCCGTCGGAAACGCTGCGGGCGCTGGCCGCCGACGGCAGCGGCGAGGGGCTGGCCGAACGGGCCGCGGCCGAAAGGCTGATGTTCCGCCTGTTCGGGCTGGACCGGATCGGCCGGGACAGGTTGGGCTGCGACATGGCTTCTGACGAAGCCGAAGAGAACGAACCGGATAAGGACGAGCGACGTGAGCCTGGACGAGAAGTTCGATAAGGTGATGGCCCGGTACGACGAGCTTCGCGACACGCTTGCGGCCGGCCTTGCCGAGTCCGGCGACTTCGCCCGGCTGTCCAAGGAATATGCCGACCTCACCCCGATCGCCGAGGCCATCGCGGAGCTGAAGAAGGGCCGCGCCGAGGCCGCCGATCTGGCGGAGATGATCGCCGATCCCGGCGCCGATCCCGAGATGAAGGCGATGGCGGAGGAGGAATTCCACGCCCTGACCAAGCGCATCCCCGAACTGGAGCGCAAGGTGCAGATCTCGCTGCTGCCGAAGGACGAGGCGGACGAGAAGAACGCCATCCTCGAGGTGCGGGCCGGCACCGGCGGCGACGAGGCCGCCCTGTTCGCCGCCGAGCTGTTCGAGATGTACCGCCGCTATGCCGGCCTGCACGGCTGGCGGTTCGAGGCGATGGACGTCAGCGAGACCGGCATCGGCGGCTACAAGGAGGCCACCGCCAACATCACCGGCCGGGGCGTGTTCGCCCGGCTGAAGTTCGAGTCGGGCGTCCACCGCGTCCAGCGCGTGCCGGCGACCGAGGCGCAGGGCCGCATCCACACCTCCGCCGCCACCGTCGCCGTGCTGCCGGAGGCGGAGGAGGTGGACATCCACATCGACGAGAAGGATCTGCGGATCGACGTCTTCCGCTCCTCCGGCCCCGGCGGCCAGTCGGTCAACACCACCGACAGCGCGGTCCGCATCACCCACCTGCCGACCGGGCTGGTGGTGAGCCAGCAGGACGAGAAATCGCAGCACAAGAACAAGGCCAAGGCGCTGAAGGTGCTGCGCGCCCGCCTGTACGACCGCGAGCGCGCCGAGAAGGACGCCGCCCGTGCCGCCGACCGCAAGAACCAGGTCGGCAGCGGCGACCGCTCGGAACGCATCCGCACCTACAACTTCCCGCAAGGCCGGGTGACCGACCACCGCATCAACCTGACGCTCTACAAGATCGACAAGGTGATGGCCGGCGAGGCGCTGGACGAACTGATCGACGCGCTGATCGCCGAAGACGAGGCCGCCCGGCTGGCGGAGCTGGGTTGAACGGCTTCACACGCCGACACTTGTTTCCCTCCCCCGCTGAACGGGGGAGGGGATGAGTTGTCGCGGGGAAGAGGAGTACGATCATGAACCTCCGCACCCTGCGGACCCAGGCCGAGGAGCGCCTGCGCGCGGCCGGCGTCGATACGCCGGAGCTCGACGCCCGCTACCTTCTCGAACATGCGCTGACGCTCACCCGCACCGACTTCATTACGAAAGCGGAACAGGCCATCCCCGATGCCGATGTTGCCCGTGCCCTGGCTCTGGTCGAGCGCCGGGCGGCGCGGGAGCCGGTGGGGCGCATCCTGGGGCACCGGGAGTTCTGGACCATCGATCTGGCCCTCAACCCCGACACGCTGGAGCCGCGGCCCGACACCGAGACGGTGGTGGAAGCGGTACTGGCCGCCATTCCCGACCGGAAGGCCCCCCTGCGCCTGATCGATTTCGGAACCGGAACGGGCTGCATCCTGCTGGCGCTGCTGTCGGAACTGCCGAACGCCACCGGGGTCGGCGTCGATCTCAGCCCGCTGGCGGTGGAGGGGGCGGCCGGCAATGCCGAGCGCAACGGGCTGGCGGGGCGCGCGCGGTTCCAGACCGGGGATTGGGCCAAGGGGATCGAGGACCGTTTCGATATCGTGGTGTCCAACCCGCCCTATATCCCGAGTGCCGACATCGCCACGCTGGAGCCGGAGGTGCGCGAGCACGACCCGCTCCGCGCGCTGGATGGCGGGCCGGACGGGCTGGAGCCCTACCGCATCCTGGCGGCCGCGCTGCCGCGCCTGCTGGTGCCCGGCGGGGTGGCCGCCTTCGAGGTCGGGCAGGGGCAGGCGGAGGATGTGGCGGCGCTGGTCGAGGCTCAGGGATTGGGAGAGATCGCGATCCTGTGTGATCTCGGTGGGGTAAAGCGCTGCGTCAGGGCGCGAAAGGGGCCATGAGCCGGCCGTCGATCCAAAAAAAGGTTGGATCGCCGGGCTTTGCCGGGTAGTGTGCGGTACACGACCGCGAACCTACGGCCTGCGGAGCACGATTCTCGGATGGTTTTCTGCCGAGCGCTGACCGCCCTGGCCCGCCGCACGTGATGCGGACGCGTCGTTTGAACCCCGTGAGCGACCCATGGAAATCGTCCATGGCAGACCGGGCGGCCGGGCTGGAAGGCCGGATGGCCGCCGGAGCGTTCCGGGGACTGCACTTCTCTTGCATGGGGCCTTAAGAGCCGAATGAGACAGGGACCGAACTCCAGGCGTTCGCGTGGTCGTGGCAACAGCGGCGGCGGCGGGGGCGGCGGCGGTGGTGGTGGCGGGGGCGGCGGTGCCGGCCGTCGCCAGAACGTTCCGCTGCGTCACCAGACCTTCGACAGCAACGGTCCGGACGTCCGCATCCGCGGCAATGCGTGGCAGGTGCAGGAAAAATACCAGGCGCTGGCCCGCGACGCGATGTCGTCCGGCGACCGCGTGCAGGCGGAAAACTACCTGCAGCATGCGGAGCATTACCTGCGCATCATCAACCAGATCCAGGAATCGGAAAACCGCCAGCGCGGCGGCCAGCCGAGCATCGGGCATGCCGGCCACCAGCCGCAGGGCGCCTCGCAGGCCGGCGACGATGACGACCAGCAGGGCGAAGACGAGACCGACGGCGAGGAACGGGCGGCCGTCAACGCCTGACGCCCCGCGTTTCGGAGCTTGAAAGGTTGAAGGTCAGGCCGGCGTGACCGGGTCGCCCACCGCGATCCGGCCGCTGCCGGTCACCTGGGCGCGCAGCAGGATCTGGCTGTGGCCGTAGCCCCGCTCCATGATGGTCGGCAGGCTGAGGTCGGCGACGCCGCTGTCCGGGTTCACGTCGTTGCCGGGGGTGCAGTCCAGCGCCTCCACCACCTCCAGCGTTGCGGCGCCCACGGTCAGGCTCCGGCCGATCCAGCCGCGTTCCGCCCAGGGATCGACGCCGTCCAGCAGCAGGTTGGCGCGCAGGCGGCGGGGATTGACCGGCTGCTTGGCGATCCGCTCCTCCACATCGCGCAGGCTGGCGAGGTTCAGCAGGGTGACCGAGGGTTCCTCGCTGTCGCCGAAGGCGCCGTGCCGCGCCTCGATCAGGCGGGGCATGCCGGGGACGATGCCGGCCAGATAGGCGGCGAAGAACTGTTCCAGCAATGTGCGGCCCATCGGCTGGTCCAGCCGGCCGCGCGACACCTGCCGTCCGCCGCGCCGGATGATCAGCGCGCGGGTCTCCTCGTCGAACTCCGTCTGCAGCGCCGCCAGCTTTTCCGTGCGGTCCAGCGTGAAGAAATCGGACGGCAGGCGCCAGCCCTCCGTCTCGGAGTCCAGCGCGGCCGGCCCGTGCAGCAGCCCGTAACGGCGGTCGAGCGGAATCGCCTGTCCGGCGGTCAGGTCGGTGGCGGTCAGATCCTGGCCGCTCATGCCCTTGACGGGATAGCGGCGGATTGCGGTCAGTGTGGCGTTCATTGCACTGCACAATGAAAGGGCCGGAGCGTCCCTGTCAACCGATGCGGTGCCTGTTTCTCACCTTGCGGCTGGGAGAAAGGCGGTGGGGAGTACCCCGGACCGCCCGCTCCATCGCGCTCCTTCGCAATGAACTGGTGCCGCTACCAGCGTTCGGCGACGGGGCGGTGCCCCAGAAATTCCTCCAGCCGCCGCCCGGTGGCCGGCGACAGCTCCGCCGGCAGCCCGTCGATCGGGAAGAAGCGGGCCTCCACGATCTCCACCCCGTCCGCCTTGGGCGTGCCGCTCCAGCCATGCACGACGAAGACCGCCACATGGTCGCTCGCCCCGTTGCGGAAGCGGGCGTAGATGCCGAAAGGCTGAGCGGGGCGGTCGGCGATCAGCCCGACCTCCTCCCGCACCTCGCGCCGCATGGCGTCGGACAGCGTCTCCCCGCGATCGACTCCGCCGCCGGGCAGATGCCAGCCGCCGACATAGCTGTGGCGGATCAGCAGCACGCGCGGGACGGCCGGGTCCGACCCGTCGACGATGATGGCCCGCACCCCCATGGTCAGCGGCCTTGCGATCCGGTGCCAGACGCCGCGCAGGCTCCAGGCGAGGCGCAGGAGGCGCGCCGTCATGGTCCGCGGCAGGGCCTTGCCCGCTTGCGCCGCTGCGGGCTTCACATCGGGGGCGGTGCGCGGAGCGGGACGGGTGGCAGGGCTGGTGGCGGCACTGGCCAGATCGGTCATGATGGGAATCCGGGGCGGGGAAACCGGCGGAAGGCGGGCTGGCGGCAGTCTAGCCGGGTCGGGCGGGGGCCGTGTAGGGGGGCAATCGGCGGGGCGCGCGCTACCCCTTTTCCCTGGTCCTAGGCGGTCGGGAGGAGGAAGGCGCGAGGGCTTTTTTCTTCCGATGATCTTATCTATTCCGATTGTCTTGCATGACTTCCGCCCCAGCCTACATCTCAGCCAGCATCCTTGCGGATCGCACTGTCATGTGGATCGGGTCGACCGGGCTGCCTCGCGGACGGTCGACGGGAGAT
This sequence comes from Azospirillum ramasamyi, assembly GCF_003233655.1. NCBI lineage: Bacteria > Pseudomonadati > Pseudomonadota > Alphaproteobacteria > Rhodospirillales > Azospirillaceae > Azospirillum > Azospirillum ramasamyi. Next base: position 2,330,712 of record NZ_CP029829.1, on the reverse strand, counting down.
GGGGGGAGCATCATGGATTTCGAGCAATACACCGAGCGTAGCCGCGGCTTCATTCAGGCCGCGCAGACCCTGGCCGTGCGCCGCGGGCATCAGCGCCTGACCCCGGAACACCTGCTGAAGACGCTGCTGGACGACAAGGAAGGGCTTGCCGCCAACCTGATCCGCGCGGCGGGCGGCGATCCCAAGGTGGCCCTGGCGGCGGTCGATGCCGAACTGGACAAGCTGCCGAGGGTCGAAGGCAGCGGCGCCGGCCAGCTCTATCTGACGCCCGAGATCTCCCGCGTCTTCGAACAGGCGGAGAAGGTCGCCGAAAAGGCCGGCGACAGCTTCGTCACCGCCGAGCGCATCCTGCTGGCGCTGGCCATGGCCGACGGTACCCCCTCGGCGCGTGCGCTGAAGTCCGCCGGCGTGACGCCGCAGGGGCTGAACACCGCCATCAACGACATCCGCAAGGGCCGCACCGCCGACAGCGCCAGCGCCGAGCAGGGCTATGACGCGCTGAAGAAATACGCCCGCGACCTGACCGCCGCGGCGCGCGACGGCAAGCTCGATCCCGTGATCGGCCGCGACGAGGAAATCCGCCGCACCATCCAGGTCCTGGCCCGCCGCACCAAGAACAACCCCGTGCTGATCGGCGAGCCCGGCGTCGGCAAGACCGCCATCGTCGAAGGGCTGGCCCAGCGCATCGTCAAGGGCGACGTGCCGGAAGGGCTGAAGAACAAGCAGCTGCTGTCGCTCGACCTCGGCGCGCTGGTGGCCGGCGCCAAGTACCGCGGCGAGTTCGAGGAGCGGCTGAAGGCCGTGCTGTCGGAAATCCAGGCCTCGGCCGGCGAGATCGTCGTCTTCATCGACGAGCTGCACACGCTGGTCGGCGCCGGCAAGTCGGACGGCGCGATGGACGCCTCCAACATGCTGAAGCCGGCCCTGTCGCGCGGTGAGCTGCACTGCGTCGGCGCCACCACCTTGGACGAGTACCGCAAGTATATCGAGAAGGACGCCGCGCTGGCCCGGCGGTTCCAGCCGGTCTTCGTGTCGGAGCCGACAGTGGAGGACACCATCTCCATCCTGCGCGGGCTGAAGGAGCGCTATGAGGTCCACCACGGCGTGCGCATCACCGACAGCGCCATCGTGTCGGCGGCGACCCTGTCCAACCGCTACATCACCGACCGCTTCCTGCCCGACAAGGCCATCGACCTGATCGACGAGGCGGCGAGCCGCCTGCGCATGGCGGTGGACAGCAAGCCGGAATCCATCGACGAGCTGGACCGCCGGATCATCCAGCTGAAGATCGAGCGCGAGGCGCTGAAGCGCGAGCAGGACTCCGCCTCGCGCGAGCGGCTGGTCAATCTGGAGCGCGAGCTGTCGGACCTGGAGCAGGACTCGGCGGAACTGACCGCCAAGTGGCAGGCCGAGAAGGACCAGCTGCAGGGCGCGCAGAAGATCAAGGAGGATCTGGAGAAGGCCCGCACCGAACTGGAGACGGTGCAGCGCGACGGCAATTGGGGCCGCGCGGGCGAACTGGCCTACGGCGTCATTCCCGGCTTGGAAAAGGCGCTGAAGGAGGCCGAGGAGCATGCCAGCAGCCGCATGCTGAACGAGGAGGTGCGCGACAGCGACATCGCCGCGGTGGTCAGCCGCTGGACCGGCGTGCCGGTCGACAAGATGCTGGCCGGCGAGCGCGAGAAGCTGCTGGCGATGGAGGACAAGCTGCGCAGCCGGGTGATCGGCCAGGACGAGGCGATCGTCGCCGTGTCCAACGCCGTGCGCCGGGCGCGGGCCGGGCTGCAGGATCCCAACCGCCCCATCGGCTCCTTCCTGTTCCTGGGTCCGACCGGCGTCGGCAAGACCGAGCTGACCAAGGCGCTGGCCGAATTCCTGTTCGACGACGAGACGGCGATGGTCCGGCTCGACATGTCGGAATACATGGAAAAGCATTCCGTCGCCCGCATGATCGGCGCGCCTCCGGGCTATGTCGGCTATGAGGAGGGCGGGGCGCTGACCGAGGCGGTGCGCCGCCGGCCCTATCAGGTCGTGCTGTTCGACGAGGTGGAGAAGGCCCATCCCGACGTCTTCAACGTGCTGCTGCAGGTGCTGGACGATGGCCGGCTGACCGACGGGCAGGGCCGCACCGTCGATTTCCGCAACGTCGTCATCATCATGACCTCCAACCTCGGCTCGCAGGCCCTGGCCGAGCAGCCGGAGGGCGAGGACAGCGGCGCCGTGCGCGAGGAGGTGATGGAGGCCGTCCGCGCCCATTTCCGGCCGGAATTCCTCAACCGCCTGGACGAGATCCTGCTGTTCCACCGGCTCGACCGCCGGCATATGGGCGGGATCGTCAAGATCCAGCTCGGCCGCCTGACGAAGATGCTCGCCGAACGCGAGATCACGCTGACGGTGGACGAGGCCGCGACCGAATGGCTGGCCGAGGCCGGCTACGACCCGGTCTATGGCGCCCGTCCGCTGAAGCGGGTGATCCAGCGCGAGCTGCAGAACCCGCTGGCGACCCTGATCCTGGAAGGCCGCATCAAGGACGGCCAGACGGTGGCGGTCGGCGCCGAAGGCGGTTCGCTGACCATCGACGGCCAGCCGGTGAGCGGGCTGGTCCGCAAGGGCTGAGCGGGTCGACGGTGAAATCCCCTCTCCCCCTCTCCCCAGGGGGAGAGGGGGAGGTCCGGCAGGTTTCTCTCAGTAATACGGCGCGTCCAGCCCTTCCGCCTCGAAACTCGCCTTCACCGCCGGGCGTTCCAGCACGCGGGCGAGATACGGACCCAGGTTGGCGAGCGTACGTGCCGGGCGGCCCATGAAGCGGGTCCAGCGGCACAGCATGAACAGGTACGGGTCGGCCGCGCTGTACGTGTCGCCCAGCAGCCATGTACGCCCCGCCAGCGCCCGGTCCAACCCATCGAAATGACCGTTCAGCCGGGCCTCGGACGCCGCCTGGAAGGCGGCTTGCGCCTCCGCGCCCTCGACATGGCGTTCGGGGTAGAAGTACAGCAGCATCTCGGCCTGGACGCTGTTGGTCAGATAGATCAGCCACTTGTAGAACTCCGCCCGCTCGGGCGTGCCGACCGCCGGGGCGAGCTTAGCCTCCGGGTAGAGGTCGGCCAGATGCAGGCAGATGGCGGCGGCCTCGTACAGCACCAGATCGCCGTCCACCAGCGTCGGCACCCGGCCATGCGGGTTCAGCGCCAGATAGGCGGCGCTCTTGTGCTCCCCCTTCCCGCGGTCGAGCAGCACGAGGTCGAAGGGCCGGCCGATCTCGCGCAGCAGGATGTGCGGGGCCATCGCGGCGGTGCTGGGCATTCCGTAGAGCGTAGGCAAGGCGGTTGCTCCCCCTGGTGATTCCAATCAAGCTGTCCCATCGGGGCCGGCGTCCCGCCAGTAACTTGCGCGCATGGCACGGATGACCACGATGCAGGTTTGTCCAGTGACCGAACTGTGGGTATGATCGGCGGTACTGTTTAACAAATCGAACACCCCCGGCGGACCTCGACCGGACGGCGGGGAAGCGAACCCGACAAGACCGAACAGGAAGACCCTCTCCATGACCGCTCCGGGCAGCACCGCCGGCAACTCTGCCGCCAGCCGCGACAAGGCCTTCGTCCTCCATCCCTACACCAACCTGGACGTCCACGAGACGCAGGGGCCGATGATCATCGAGCGCGGCGAGGGCGTCCGCGTCTTCGACGATGGCGGCAAGGATTACATCGAGGGCATGGCCAGCCTGTGGTGCGTCTCGCTCGGCTGGGGCGAGGAGCGGCTGGTGCAGGCGGCGACCAAGCAGATGCGGCAGCTGTCCAGCTATCACATCTTCGGCCACAAGTCGCATGAGCCGGGAATCGATCTGGCGGAAAGGCTGATCGGGCTGGCGCCGGTGCCGATGTCGAAGGTCTTCTTCGCCAACTCGGGGTCGGAAGCCAACGACACCGCGATCAAGCTGATCTGGTACTACAACAACGCGCTCGGCCGGCCGGAGAAGAAGAAGATCCTCTCGCGCCAGCGCGCCTATCACGGCGTGACGGTGGCGACCGCCAGCCTGACCGGGCTGCCCAACAACCACCGCGACTTCGACCTGCCGATCGCCCGCATCATCCACGGCGACTGCCCGCACCACTACCGCAACGCCCTTGAGGGCGAGAGCGAGGAGGCCTTCGCCACCCGCCTCGCCGAACAGCTGGAGGCGCTGATCCTGGCCGAGGGGCCGGACACCATCGCCGCCATGTTCGCCGAGCCGATCATGGGCGCCGGCGGCGTCGTGGTCCCGCCCGCGACCTACTTCGCCAAGATCCAGCCGGTGTTGAAGAAATACGACATCCTGCTGGTCGCCGACGAGGTGATCTGCGGTTTCGGCCGCACCGGCAGTTTCTGGGGCAGCCAGACCATGGGCATGCAGCCGGACATCCTGACCTGCGCCAAGCAGCTGTCGTCGGGCTATCTGCCGATCTCCGCCGTCATGGTGTCGGACGCGGTCTATCGCGCCTGCGTCGATGAGAGCCGGAAGATCGGCACCTTCGGCCATGGCTACACCTATTCCGCCCATCCGGTGGCGGCGGCGGTGGCTCTGGAGACGCTGAAGATCTACGAGGAGCGCGACATCGTCGGCCATGTCCGCGCGGTCGCCCCGGCCTTCCAGAACCGTCTGAAGGCGCTGGCGGAGCATCCGCTGGTCGGCGAGGCCCGCGGCACCGGCCTGATCGGCGCCGTGGAACTGGTGGCCGACAAGGCGACCAAGGCCCCGTTCGATCCGGTCGGCCGTGCCGGCGCGCTGGTCAACGGGCTGAGCCAGGAGAACGGCCTGATCGTCCGCGCCATGGGCGATTCCATCGCGCTGTGCCCGCCGCTGGTGATCTCCGAGGCGGAGATTCACGAGACCTTCGACCGGCTGACCAAGGCGCTGGACGCCGCGGTGCCGGTTCTGCGCGGGTGAGGTTCGGCCGGGGGGTGGGGCGCTTCGCGCCCTATCCCCTCCGCAGATGCATCTTGCCCAGGCCGCCCAGTGCGTCGAACAGCTGGCGGAACTGGGTGAGGAACTGCTCCCACGTCGCCTTCGTCGTCGGTTCGATGGCGGCGTGCAGGGCGCCCAGGCTGGTCCTGCCGTCGATCCGCGACAGGATCGGCCCGGCCAGCCGGGGCAGGGGCAGGGCCACGACGCTGCCCATCAGGTCGAATTCCAGGCTGCCGCCGGGCGGCACGTTCTTCGCGACGGCGGGACCGTCGATGTCGCGCAGGACCGGCACCACATCCGGCCCGTCCGGCAGGATGCGGGCGGCGTCCAGATCGGCCGGGCGCAGCAGATAGGCGATGTGCTTGGTGAAGGCGCCGGTGATGCGCTCGGTCCAGGCGGCGCGCTCCAGCGGGTCCATCCCCTCCAACCGCTTCAGGACACGGGCGTCCTTGACCCACAGGGACGGCTCGTAGCGCATCGGGTCGATCAGCGTCGCGATGGCGAGGCCGGCGCTGTCCGCCAGTTCGGCCAGCTGCGGCACGCTGTAGGGGCGGTCGCAGCTGTGCAGCAGCAGGTCGTAGAGGTTGGCGTCGGCCAAGCGGTGGTCGCTGATGTGCGGGTTGTTCAGCAGCCAGTTGGTCGGCGGCAAGGCCTGGATCAGCCGGCGGGCCAGCGCCACCTTCTCGGCCGGCGGCAAGCCTTCGGTCATGCCGCGCAGGGCCTCCTGCATCGGGTAGACGCCGGTGCGGCCATAGGGGGCGTAGACCATGATGCCGATGCCGCCGCCGGGCGCCAGCGCGCCGGCCAGCGAGCGCAGCCCCGCCGACGGGTCGTCCAGATGGTGCAGCACGCCGCAGCAGTCGATGTAGTCGAACGGCCCCATCCCGTCGAGTTCCAGCAGCGAGCCCCTCTGGAAGTCGATGTTGGTCAGGCCGCGCGCCTTGGCCCGCGCCTCGGCGATGGCGCGGCTGGCGTCGGACAGGTCGATGTAGGTGATGCGGCCGGGGTTGCCGGCATCGGCCATCTGCTGCGCCAGCATGATGGTGCCGTCCCCCGTGCCGCCGCCGGCCACCAGCACGCGCAGCGGCCGGGAATGGTCGATCCGGCCGCCGAAGACATGCTGGACCAGCTCGTCCAGATGGCTGGGCGATCCGGTGATCAGGCGCTTCGACTCGTCGGCCGGGTTGCGCGCCGGGTAGGGATAGGCTTCGTACTGGGCACGCAGGTCGTCGATGCTCATGGGGGACTGCTCATAAGGAACGGGCGCGGCGACCATAGCACCGCGCCCATCCGATGACAGCCGCCCGATGACGTTCCGTCGGTGCCTCAGACGGGCCACCCCGCCGCGGCACGCACCTCGCCAACCCGGGCGCCGGCGCGGTTCAGCAGGGGCGCGGTCAGCAGTTGCGGCACGCGCGCCCATTGGGCGTCGGTCAGCGCCCTGGTCGAGCGGATCAGCGCGGCAAGCGCCACCTCGCGGGCGCGGGCGGCGCCGTCCTCGATCTTCAGCGCGATGCCGATGCCCTGTTCGGGGATCACGGCGCAGCCGACCCCCTCGGCCCCGCCCTTGACCAGAACGGCGCCCCCGGCGGCCTCCATCAGCGCGGTGTCGAAGGTGCCGGTGCCGCCGATCAGGAAGGGGTGCTTGCCCCAGGCGGCGGCGATGCGGGTGACCGCCTCGGCCCGCGCGTCGGGCAGGTCGACCGGATCGGCGATGCGGGCCATGGCATAGGCGATGGCGCCCAGCGGAATGCCGATGGTGGGGATGGAACAGCCGTCCACGCCCCAGGGCGCGCCGAACAGATCCTGGCCGGTCATCTGCTCCATCACGCCGAGGATGCGCTGCTGCACCGGGTGTTCGTAGCGGACATAGCCCTTCAGCCGCTCGCCCTTGTGCTTCGCGGTGGTCAGGAAGCCGCTGTGCTTGCCGGAACAGTTGTTGTGGAAGGCGGTCGGCGCCTCGCCGCGGCGGACCAGCTCCTCGGCGGTGGCGGGATCGTAGGGGATCTGCGCGCCGCATTCGTAATCGTCGAGCGTCAGCCCGACCCGCTCCGCCCAGGACCGCGCCAGTCCGGTATGGCGCGCCTCGCCGTTGTGGGAGGAGCAGGCGAGCGCCAGTTCCTCGTCGCCCAGACCGAAGGCGTCGAGCGCGCCGCTTTCCACCAGCGGGATCGCCTGCAGCGACTTGATGGCCGAGCGCGGGTAGACGGGGGTGTCGATGTCGCCCCAGCGCGCCAGCACATGGCCGCCGGCATCGACGATGCAGGCGCGGGCGCGGTGGACCGATTCGACCAGGCTGCCGCGCGTCACCTCGACGGTGATCGGGCTTTCCGCCGGGCCGGACAGGTCGGCGCGGCCCTCGGCGCTCTCGCCATGGTGGTGGGAATGGCCGTGGTGGTGATCCCCACCGCAGCAGGAATGGTCGTGGGTATGGTCTTGGCTCATGCCGGCAAGCTTGCCTCGGGCGGACGGTGGCGGCAAGCTCCCGCCCGGTTATCTTTGGCTTCGATGTGTGGGTTCTTCATGCGTGGTTATTTCGGAATCGGGGTGGAGCGGATCAGCAAGCCGGGCAATGTCGGCAACCTGATGCGCACCGCCCATGCCTTCGGCGCCTCCTTCTTCTTCGCCATCGATCCGGAACCGGATCTGCGGGAGACGAAGCTGGTCGACACCTCGGGCGCCACGCTGCACCTGCCGCTCTACATCCACGAGCGGGTCGCCGACTTCACCCTGCCCAGGGACTGCATGCTGGTCGGGGTGGAGCTGACCGACGACGCGGTGGAGCTGCCCAGCTTCCGCCACCCGTCCCGCGCCGCCTATGTGCTGGGGCCGGAGCGTGACAGCCTGTCGCCGGCGATGCTGGCGCGCTGCGACCATGTGGTGAAGATCCCGATGTCCTTCTGCATCAATGTCGGCGTCGCCGGGGCGCTGGTGATGTATGACCGCATGATCTCGCTCGGCCGCTTCGCCGAGCGGCCGGTGCGTCCCGGCGGTCCGCTGGAGGCGCCGGCCCAGCACCGCCACGGCCGCCAGATTATGCGCAACGCCGACCGCCGCCGCCGCATCCGCGGGGAGCAGAAGCCGGCGGAGAGTGACGGCGACGAGTAAGGGCCACCGAGTGAGGGGCTGCGAGTAAGGATAGATCAGATCGGCAGCGGGTCGTCCCCGGCGACGGCGCAGATCCGCTGCACCACCGCCGGCTTGGGCACCGCGATTTCCCCCTGCTCGAAGGCCACCACCTGGAGCGTGCCGCGCACGGCCTCCAGCAACTCGCCCCGGCGCAGCAGGAAGGCGGGGGAGGACGGGCGGCCGAAGCGGGCGTTGCCGTCGGCGAAGGTTTCGTAGATCAGCACGCCGCCCGGTTCCAGCGCCGCCAGGATGGCGGGGAAGAGCGGGCGGTGCAGGTAGTTGGTGACGACGATCCCGGCGAAGCGGCCGTCGATCGGCAGCGGGGCGCCGCGGCCACCCGAGCCGCCGCTTTCCGGACCCGCCCCTTCCAGATCAGCCCTTTCAAGATCCGCTTGGACCAGCGTGACGCCCATGCCGCCCTTGAGGTCGGCGACGCCGCCGAGGTCGCGGTCCAGCCCGACCACCGGGTGGCCGAGGCGGTGGAACAGCCGCAGATGCCGCCCGCCGCCGCAGGCGAGGTCGAGCACCGGCCCGCCCGACCGTACCAGCGGGGCGAATCGCTCCACCCAGGGGGAGGGCGGCGACGGCGGATGCGGCGTCGGCATGGTCGGATTCTCCCTGGTCGGGGCTTCTTTTCCGAAGCCGCGGGAACGATATCACAGGAGGTAAGGATGGCGGAGCCGCCCGGCGTTTGACGGCGCGGCCCCGCCGTGCTGAATTAAGGCGAATCCCGAGTCGTGCCGCAACCCGGAACGGCGTGCCGGGGCGGAGATTCGTTGTTGCGGGACAGTTTGGGGCTTGTGGGGATATGATCCTCTTCGCGTTGAGATGCTCGGCCGACCATCGGTTCGAGGCGTGGTTCCGCAACGGTGCGGCCTATGACGAACAGGCGGCGGCGCACCAGATCGCCTGCCCGATCTGCGGCGATACCGTCGTCGGCAAGGCGCCGATGGCCCCGCGCATCGCCAAGGGCGTCGCCAAGACCGCCGACCGTGCGCGCGAACAGGCCGAAGCCGCCGCGGCCGACGCCCCGCCGGCGACCGTGCCCGCCGCCGTTCCGTCCCATGCGCCCGCCGCGATGCCGGCGCCGATTCCCGCCCCGGTTCCGCTGCCCAGCGCCGACGACATGGTCGCGGCCCTGCCGGCCGGCCTGAACGACGCCCAGCGCGAAGCGGTGGCGGAGGTGATGCGGCAGCTGACCGAGGTTCGGCGCAGCGTGGAGAAGAACTGCGACTATGTCGGCGACCGCTTCGCCGAAGAGGCGCGGCGCATCCATTACGGCGAGACCGACCCCCGCGGCATCTATGGCGAGGCGTCGGACGACGAGGTCGCCGAACTCCACGAGGAAGGTGTGACATTTCACCGCATTCCTTGGATCCCGCGCACCGATTCCTGAGGAATGCGGTCGCAGCGCCCGTCGCAGCGCCGCCACTGATTCCGAACGAAACCATTTGAAAAGCTGACTGTATGAAAGGCGCTCCCGGAAACGGGGGCGCCTTTTCCGTATGCCGCCGCAGCCCGGCCCGAGCTTGGGTTTCCGCGGAGTTTCGGGGGATCGCCCCCGGCCGGCGCGCCGTCCCATCGACCATGGTAGGGGGTGCGCCCAACAATGATCTGTATCAAACAATTTGGCAGGTCAAGGGCGTACGAATTTCGGGAAGAAACCCGGACACGACCGCCCGGACGGCAAATGCCGAACGTCCCGCAGACGGTGTCTGCAGGGCGGCAGGACAGTTGCCGGCACTCGATGAGGGGACGCACATGAATCAAAGCGCACAACGGATTTTGATCAATCCGAAGTTCCAGGAGCTGGTGGCGAAACGCTCCGCCTTCGCCTGGACTTTGTCGATTGCTATGCTGGTCATCTATTTCGGTTTCGTTCTGCTGGTGGCGTTCGGGAAGAGCTTCCTGGGTACGCCGATCGGCTCCGGCGTAACGACCTGGGGCATCCCCATCGGCGTCTTCACCATCGTGTCCGCCTTCATCCTGACCGGCATCTATGTCTACCGGGCGAACGGCGAATTCGACGAGCTGAACCGCCAGATCCTGGAGGAATCGAAGTGATCCGCGCCGCCACCACCCGCATCGCCGCCCCGGCCGCCGCCCTGGCCGCCATGGCGGGCGCGCTGGTTCCCGCCTCGGCTTACGCCGCCGCCGTCGAAGGCGCGGTGACCAAGCAGGCGACGAACTGGTCCGCCATCATCATGTTCCTGATCTTCGTCATCGCGACGCTGGGCATCACCTACTGGGCGGCCCGGCGGACGAAATCGGCCAAGGACTTCTACGCCGCCGGCGGCGGCATCACCGGCTTCCAGAACGGTCTGGCCATCGCCGGCGACTACATGTCGGCCGCGTCCTTCCTGGGCATCGCCGGCCTGGTGTACGCCAACGGCTTCGACGGCCTGATCTACTCGGTGGGCTGGCTGGTCGGCTGGCCGATCATCCTGTTCCTGATCGCGGAACGGCTGCGCAACCTCGGCAAGTACACCTTCGCCGACGTCGCCTCCTACCGCTTCCAGCAGACGCCGATCCGCACCCTGTCGGCCTGCGGCTCGCTGGCGACCGTCACCTTCTACCTGATCGCCCAGATGGTGGGCGCCGGCAAGCTGATCCAGCTGCTGTTCGGCCTCGACTATCTGGTCGCCGTCATCATCGTCGGCGTGCTGATGATCGGCTACGTCACCTTCGGCGGCATGCTGGCGACCACCTGGGTGCAGATCATCAAGGCGGTGATGCTGCTGTCCGGCGCCTCCTTCATGGCCTTCATGATCCTGGCGAAGTTCGGCTTCAGCCCCGAGGCGATGTTCAGGGCCGCCGTCGACATCCACCCGAAGGGTCTGGCGATCATGTCGCCGGGCGCGCTGGTCACCGATCCGGTCTCGGCCATCTCGCTGGGCATGGCGCTGATGTTCGGCACCGCCGGCCTGCCGCACATCCTGATGCGCTTCTTCACCGTCTCCGACGCCCGCGAAGCCCGCAAGTCGGTCTTCTACGCCACCGGTTTCATCGGCTACTTCTACATCCTGACCTTCATCATCGGCTTCGGCGCCATCCTGATGATCCTGGCCCCCGACGCCAACGGCGCCTATCCCTTCCTGACGGCGGCTCCGCTGGAAGGCGCCAAGGCGGTGGTTGCCAACGTCATCGGCGGCACCAACATGGCGGCCATCCACACCGCCCATGCGGTCGGCGGCGACCTGTTCTACGGCTTCATCTCGGCGGTCGCCTTCGCCACCATCCTGGCGGTGGTCGCGGGTCTGACGCTGGCCGGCGCCTCCGCGGTCTCGCATGACCTCTACGCCTCGGTCTTCGCCAAGGGCCGCGCCAACGAGGCCGACGAAATCCGCGTGTCGAAGATCACCACGGTCGTCATCGGCATCCTGTCGATCGTGCTGGGCATCGCCTTCGAGAACCAGAACGTCGCCTTCATGGTCGGTCTGGCCTTCGTCATCGCCGCCTCGGCCAACTTCCCGATCCTGCTGATGTCGATGTTCTGGGGCAAGATGACCACCCGCGGCGCCGTCATGGGCGGTGCGCTGGGCCTGATCTCCGCCATCGTCCTGCTGATCCTGGGCCCGACCGTGTGGAAGGCCGTGCTGGGCCACCCCACCGCGATCTTCCCCTACGACAACCCGGGCGTCTTCACCATCCCGCTCGCCTTCATCGGTATCTGGTTCTTCTCGATCACCGACAACAGCGCGCAGGCCCAGAAGGAGCGCAAGGACTTCGAAGCCCAGTACATCCGGTCGCAGACCGGCCTGGGCGCCGAGGGTGCCTCCGCCCACTAAGGCAACCTGCCGAACGAAGAAACGGGCACAGCACCAAGAAGAAGAACGGAAGGGATCGCGTCTCGCACCGCATCCCTTCCCCCTCGGGAAACGCTCCGACCCGTGCGGCGGGCGAACCGCGCCGCCAAATGTCGCACCCGCTTCCGGCCTCACGCCCGGCGGGTGTATCCTGAAAAGCGCCTTCGGATCCGATCCGGGGGCGCTTTTTTATGCCCCGCCCTCCCGTGACGGAGCCCGACCGTGCAGCACGCGACGCCGACCGCCTCCCCGGACTTCGATTTCGGCCGGCACCCCTTCGATCTGCTGACGGCGGACCAGCGCGCGGCGCTGGCCGGCGCGCTGGACATCGCGCTCTATCCGCGCGAGGCCGTGATCCTCTGCCGGGAGGAGCCGACCGACTCGCTGTTCGTCGTCCTGCGCGGGACGGTGGAGGAACGCCGAGGCGGCGATGTGGCGAGGATCCACGGGCCGGGCGACCGCTTCGGCCTGCAGGCGCTGTATGGCGCGGCGGCAGGGGACGGCACCGGTTCCCATCGCTTCGTCGCGGTCGAGGACTGCGTCTGCCACCTGATCCCGCGCGCGGCGCTGGAGGCGTCGGCCGCCGAGAATCCCGCCTTCGGCACCGCCATCCTCGGCGACTTCGCCCAGCGCATGCGCGATCTGGCGGCCGAGCGTTCCAACCGCGAGATGGCGGCGCTGACCATGGCCCGCATCCGGCAGGCCTACCTGCACCCGCCGCTGTTCGTGGAGGCCGCCGCCAGCCTGCGCGACGCGGCCGAGGCGATGCGGCAGAACCGCGCCAGCAGCGTCCTGGTGCGCGGGGCGGACGGGCGCACCGGCATCCTGACCGGCACCGACCTGCGCGATCTGGTGGTGCTGGACGGCCGGCCGGTGACCGACCCGGTCGGGCCGCTCGCCCGCTACGGCCTGCTGACGCTGGACCGCGACGACCTGCTGTTCAACGCGCTGGTGCTGATGACCAAGCATGCGGTGCGCCGCGTCGTGGTGACGGAGAACGGGGCCATCGTCGGGCTGTTGGGGCAAAGCGACCTGCTGGCGGTGCTGTCCAACCATTCCCAGGTCATCGGCGTGCAGGTGGAGCATGCCACCGGCCCCGACGACCTGCGCCGGGCCAGCCGCTCCATCGTCGAGCTGATCCGCACCCTGCACGCCACCGGGGTGAAGGTGTCCTTCATCGCCGATCTGGTGACGGAGCTGAACCGCCGCATCTTCCGCAAGCTGTTCGAGCTGCTGGCCCCGCCGGAACTGCTGGCGAACAGCTGCCTGATCGTGATGGGCAGCGAGGGACGCGGCGAGCAGCTGCTGAAGACCGACCAGGACAATGGACTGATCCTGCGCGACGGCTTCGACTGCCCCGATCTGCCGGGCTTCGCCGCCGACTTCACCCGCCATCTGGTCGAGTTCGGCTATCCGCCCTGTCCGGGCAACATCATGGTGTCCAACCCGGACTGGACCCGGCCGCTCGCCGGCTACAAGGACGCGATCTTCAGCTGGATCCACCGCCCGGACGAGGCGGCGCAGATGAACCTCGCCATCTTCTACGACGCCGCCCCGGTGGCCGGCGACGCCACGCTGCTGGCCGACGCGAAGGACTATCTGCTGGGCCGGCTGCAGGACAACCAGATGTTCTTCACCCAGTTCGCCCGCCCGGCCCTGTCCTTCGACACGCCGAGCGGCCTGTTCGCCGCCCTGTTCGACCGGCGGCGGGGGGAGCCGGTGGACATCAAGAAGGCCGGCATCTTCCCCATCGTCCATGGCGTGCGGGCGCTGGCCCTGGAAAGGCACCGGGCGGAGACCAACACGGTGGAGCGCATCCAGGTGCTGGCCGAGCTCGGCGCGCTGGACCGCAAGATGGCCGGCGATCTGGTGGAGGCCTTCACCATCCTGTCGACCATCCGGCTGAAGGCGCGCGTCGATCTTCCCGAGCCAGGACCGGAGGAGGAGGGGGCGGAGCTGGCGATCGACAACCTCGTCTACCCCGACCGGCTGGGCAAGCTCGACCACGACCAGTTCAAGGACTGTCTGGCGCTGGTGAAGAGCTTCAAGGAGCTGATCGCCCACCATTTCCGCCTGAACCACTGAGGCGGCGATGGTTCAGTCAGCGCACACCGGCCCCGACCGCCACGGCGACCACCACGGCGACCGCCGCGAACGGGTGGCGATCCATTGCGAGGCGACCAGCTTCGATCCGGAGGCCGCGAGGCCGCTGGCCTTCGCCGCCATCCGCATCCGCGGGCCGCGCATCCTGGCCGGCAGCGCCCTGCTGCTCCATCCCGGCAGCGACAGCGGGGTGGCGGAGGCCGGCGACCGGCTGCAGGCCTTCATCGGCGACCGGCCGCTGGTGGGCTATTACCTGGACTTCTCCGTCGCCATGGCGGAACGGCTGACCGGCCGCCCGCTGGCGCAGGAGCGGGTGGAGGTGTCGGGCCTCTACTACGACCGCAAGATCCGCAACGCGGTGAAGCATGCGGTCGACCTGCGGCTGGACAGCATGATCCGCGATCTCGACCTGCCGGTCCGCGCCGAGGGCGCGGTCGGCACCGCGCTGGCCGTGGCGATGGCGTGGGTGCGGCTGACCCAGGAGGGGCTGTAGGGGACCGGACCCGATCCCTATCCCACCCGCTCCACCTCGACCTTGCGGTCGTGGGTCAGCGACGGGACCATGCCGCGGGCCTCCGCCACGCGGTCCAGGTCGAGGTCGGCGGTGATGAAGCCGACATCGGTGCCCGCATCTGCCAGCACCTCGCCCCAGGGGGCGATCAGCAGGGAATGGCCGTAGGTCTGGCGGCCCTGGTCGTGGCTGCCGGTCTGGGCCGGGGCGATGACGAAACAGCCGGTCTCGATGGCGCGGGCGCGCAGAAGCGTGTGCCAATGCGCGCGGCCGGTCGGCACGGTGAAGGCGGCCGGCACGGTCAGGATCGACGCCCCCGCCTGGGCCAGCGCCCGGTACAGATAGGCGAAGCGCACGTCGTAGCAGACGGTCATGCCGATGCCGCCCCACGGGCTGGACGCCACCACGGCCCGCTCACCCGGCCGGAAGCTGGCCGATTCGCGATAGGCTTCGCCGTTCTTCAGCGTGACGTCGAACATGTGGATCTTGTCGTAGGAGGCGACGATCCGCCCGCCGGCGTCGAACAGATAGCTGCGGTTGGCGGCGCGCCCGTCGTCGAGCAGGACGTGCAGGGTGCCGCCCAGGATCCAGGCCCCGGTCTCCCGCGCCAGATCGGCGAAGAAGGGGATGCCGGGATGCTCCGCCTCGGTGCGGACGCGCTCCATGGTCCTGGCGCGGCCCTGGACGATCCAGCCGACATTCTCCGGCAGGGCGATGAAGTCCGCCCCGGCGTCGCGGGCGCGGCGGACGAGGTCGCCCGCCGCCCGCAGGTTCGGCTCAAGCTCCGTGCCCGCATTCACCTGGACGCAGGCGGCCTTCAGCGTGCCGCTGCCGGAGATGGCTTCGCTCATGCGGGGATGCCGAGCAGCGGGTCGAGCTTGCCGGCGCGGTCCAGCGCGTGGATGTCGTCGCTGCCGCCATAGGGCTTCCCGTCGATGAAGATCTGCGGGACGGTGGTCCGGCCTTCCGACCGCTCGATCATCTCGCTGCGACGGCCCGGCTGGGCGTAGAGATCGATTTCCTCGTATTTCACGCCCTTGCCGTCGAGCAGGCTCTTGGCCCGCATGCAGTAGGGGCAGAAGGGCGTGGTGTAGATGACGACGTCGGCCATGCCGCTGGGCTCCTTTTGGACGTGGGGAAACTATACGGTCAACCCATGAGGGGCGCCAGACGTTGCAGCCCGCGCGCAACGCCGGTCAGCATCGCCGGAGCCGGCCC